>NZ_LMSF01000024.1:0-5664 GCF_001428325.1 Arthrobacter sp. Soil761
ACCTCAGCCTGAAGCACAGCAAGGGCAGCACGGATCTCCTCGAACGCCCTCACCACCGCCGCTTTCCCCATAAACCCATCATGGCAAGGGGGTCCGACAATTATGATCCTGCTCCAACGCCCATCCCCCAGGCAGCGCTGGGTTGGATGAAACCCGCAATAGGCACCCACTGTGCGTCCGTTTTGGGGATGCAGGCCTTGCTCCGGTACCCTATTGAGGTTGGTGACGTGTCCGAGCGGCCGAAGGTGCAACACTCGAAATGTTGTTTGGTGTAAAAGCCAACGTGGGTTCAAATCCCACCGTCACCGCCATATAGGAAAAGGCCCTGGGCTCCCTTGTACATCAAGGAAACCAGAGCCTTTTGCTTTCCCCGGGCCATATGTCCTCAGCGGCCAAAGCGTCAGCGCGCGGGATCGATCATCGTCATGCCCGCGACCTTAACAGTGTCGAACTGCGGGAGCATGTCAGCGGCCTCGGTCAGCCCGATAACGCGTTCGATGAGCTTCTGCGGTTCCAGTGACCCCGACTCGATGAGGGCGAGCATCTGCGGGTAGTCGGCCGCAGCCATCCCGTGGCTTCCGAACACATCCAGTTCCCAGGCAATAACGCGCGCCATAGGCACGCGGGGGTGACCCTCTATGGGCGGGAGGAGGCCGATCTGGACATGCCGTCCACGGCGACGAAGGCTCAGGAGCGCGTCGGCGCACGTCTGCTCGCTGCCGACAGCATCAATGGAGACATGGGATCCTCCCGTGATCGCATGCACCTGTGCGGGGATGTCCGAGCCGTCCGCGACCAATACGTGGTCTGCGCCGAGGGAAGCGGCCACCTCCAGGGCGGCGGGGTTCCGGTCGACAGCCACAACCTTTCCGCCGAGCGCCTTCGCAACCATGACGGCGCTGAGCCCCACACCGCCTGCCCCGACGATGGTGACCCACTCATCGGCCGCAAGCCGGGCCCGGCCCGTGAGCGCCCGGTAGGCAGTGGCGAAGCGGCATCCCAGGCTGGCCGCTGCTTCGAAGCTGACCCCTTCGGGAATTGCCACGAGGTTGGTGTCGGCCGCATGGATCACAACTTGCTCGGCAAAGGAACCCCAATGGGTGAAGCCTGGCTGCTGCTGCTCCGGGCAGACCTGCGCGTTGCCGCCGAGGCACCATTCGCAGGCGCCGCAGCCTTCCACAAAGGGTGCGGTCACGCGGTCGCCAACCGTCCATCTGGTCACACCCGAACCAACCACGGCCACAACGCCGGCGAACTCATGGCCTGGAACGTGCGGCAGAGCGATGTCGTCGTGGCCTACCCATGCGTGCCAGTCACTGCGGCATAATCCGGTGGCCACGACGGTGATCACCACACCGCCGGCAGGCGCCTCCGGGGCGTCGACCTCGTGAACCGCCAGCGGCCCGGCAATGCTGTTCATGACAATCGCGCGCATAGTGTCCTCCAGGCATCGAATTCGTCCCGTCCTGTTCAGCCGGGAGTCCGGCGACATCTTCGCACGCGGCGATGGTGCATCGAAAACCCTCCCCTGTGTCCTGCCGCGAAGCCGCACATGCTGGCCAGCCACGGATGCTGCCGGGAGCATTGGCGTCACTGCCGGTCTCCGCAGGATTAGAGAATCCGCTGATACATCCGGTGGTCCTGCCACCTGCCGGCTATCCGGAGGTAGTCGGGGGCCGTTCCGTAAGCCACGAAGCCATTCTTTTCCAGCACTCTTTGCGACGCCGTGTTGTGCACCAGGGTTGCTGCCTCGAGTCGGTGAAGTCCCAATGCAGCCTGTGAAATATTGACGGCCGCCGCTACTGCCGCCGTCATAAGCCCTTTCCCTTGGGCTGTGCGGGAAATCCAGTAACCAACGTGCGCGTTCTGGAATGCGCCACGCACGATTGAGCTGAGGGTCAGCAGCCCGACGATACCGTCATGTTGTGCCAGCACCATGGGAAGTGCCGTGCCCGAATCGAGTTCAACAAGCCGCCGCTCAACCACGTCCCGCTGGCCCTGGACGGTGTAGAACTCCTCAGGCCGGACAGGCTCCCACGGGGCGAGATATGACCGGTTCTCCTGAAACGCCGCTGCCAGCGCCTCTGCGTCCGACGCCCGGACGGGACGGAGCACAACACCTTCGGCAATCACACAGGAAAAGTCCACTGCTTCACACTACGCCGAGCCCATATAGGCGCCCACGTCCAGGACGGCGTCACTGCGGGGTCGGCAGCGGCGGACGCCCCTGCGCTTCCGTCTCGACGCGCTTTTTGATGCCCAGGAGCATGGCGCGGTCCATGACCAGGTAGCCGGGCCGAAGAAGGAAGTCCGTCACACGAAGCCCGGCAGGGCGTCCCGGGCCCGTGCGCGTCCTGAGCAGCAGCCTGGTACCGGCAGCACCGGCATCGTGGAGGACGAACTGCCAGGTTCCTGTCACTTTTCCGGGCGGGGCACCAGGGCTTGAGTCCAGAACAAGGTGTCGGCCCTCCTCCAACTCCACCACGCGCGGCCCGCGCCGGCCGCCCGGGTAACCTTCCGGCGTGAAGGCGATGATGTCCCCCACCTGCAGGTCCTGCCACTCCGGATGAATGCGGTCCGCGTTCGTGACACCCAGGTGCAGCAATCCGTTCTCCACCGCCGTGTAGGAATACAGCCCCGCCCGGTCCACACCCATTTGCACTATCCAGGGCCACACCTGGTCGGGACGGGCGGAGACAGTGACCGCCATGGTCTGGATGTCCTCGGGATCGGGAATCAATTCGTCCCCCGGAAGGGGCATTGTTCTTTCGGGCTCCGTGGTTCCCCATGTCCCCAGGGCACGCGGCACGAGGGCGTGCGTGAGAAACCCGGCAGCGGCCGCAGCACCAAGGAATCCGGAAAGCCGGCGACGGGAAGGGGTGGATGAATGATTCGTGCCTGTCTTCGGCCCAATGAAGGCCAGGACATTCGACGCCGTGCTGCTCATGGCACGCCTCCCTTTGGTTGAGGTGGTTCCGCGATGCCTTGCAGCCTACAAACCAGCATCTGGGCGCCACAGAGTCCAAGGCCCCCCTTGCGGCCGCCCTGCAACGACTGACGTCCCATTCAGGCAACTGCCTGGCAACCACCCATCACGAAGTCATCAGGCAGTGCGCCCAAGAACGTGGCGGTCTCCGGAACCCAGCCCTGGCCTTCCGGGCATGAAGGAGGCGCCACCGCTGTTGCGGCGGCGCCTCCTTCTTCAGTACCTGCTCAAAGCCGGGTGTCGAACGACCCGCAAAATACGTTCTCGTTGAACGTTCCCTGGAACGCGGACTTGCCCTGGATCTTCTCTACCGCGGCACGGATGGCTTCCCGAGTCCCGGCATGCGCGTGGATTGCCGTCTTCACCATGGGCACGTCAATCAGGTGGTTCGGCTGGTTGAGGGACACGAACACCGTGGGCACCTCCGTGACGTACCACGGGATCTCCGCTGCCATCGGCGAGGACCACTTGATCCGGATGGCGGCCTCCTGGGCGAAGCCCTTGACGTTGGCAAAGACAAATGCGGCGTCGTACTTTTCCGCGTAGTCCCCGGTGGCTTCCTCGGAGATGACGGACATGAAGTTCACCCCGGTCTCCCCCGCCGCCTCGCGCTGTTCAGCCGTCCGGTACAAGAACACTTCGAAGCCGGCGGCCTCCAGTTCCTCCTTCACCACGTCCAGGTAGGCCAGCGGATCTGCCCGCGTGAAGTCGGCGCCGCCGGAAATGCCGTACAACCGGATCCGCGGATGAGTCCCGGGGGTGATGGGCAGGTTCCCTGCCGTGTCCTTGACCAGTGTGACGGTCTTGTCGGCGATCTCGGCCGCAATCGCCCGGTGCGGCTGACTGCCGATCACGGCCAGCGCCTCGGCCGGCGGCACCAACTGGTCACCGGATTTCAGGTGCAGCCCCAAGGATGCCTTCAGTCCGAGGATCCGCCGCAGGGCGTCGTGCAGCCGCTGCTCGGTGATGACCCCGGACTTGTATCCGTCCAGCATGTACTGGAAGTCCTCGGCGGGGTTCCGGAAGAACAGGAACATGTCGCAGCCGGCCGCAATCGTTGCCGGAACCAGGTCCTTCCGCTTCATTGCCTGCGTCAGGCCCACCATCTGCGAGGCGTCGGTGAGGACCAGGCCATTGAAGCCCAGTTCGCCGCGCAGCAGGTCCTGCAGCAGTTCCGGGGACAACGTGGCCGGCAGGATCCCGGCATCAGGAAGACCCGGCCGGAAATGCCGCGAGACCTCCGGCGCCCCAATGTGGCCCACCATGATGGACTGCACGCCGTGCGCAATCATTTCCCGGTACACGTGCCCATAGGTCCGGTTCCATTCCTCGTACCCGAGGGTGTTGTAGGACGTGACCACGTGCTGGTCCCGCTCGTCGATGCCGTCGCCCGGGAAGTGCTTCATGGCGCAGGCAGTGGGTGATTCGCTGATGCCGTCGAAGTACTCCTTGGCGCGCTCCACCACCACCTCCGGCGTATTGCCGAAGGAGCGTGTGGAAATGACGGTGTTCCGCCAGTTGTAGTGGATGTCCACGATCGGCGCGAAGGCCCAATTGCAGCCCAGGGCAGCCGTCTCCACGCCTGCCACCTGCCCCATCTGCCGGGCGATGTTCCTGTCCGGGTGCGAGCCTGCCTGCAGGTGCGTGGATACGAACGTGCCGTCGTCGCAGCTGCCGGCCCCGCCCATCTCCGGGTTGGAGGCAATCAGCAAGGGAATCCGGGACTTGGACTGCGCGTAGCGGATATGTTCCTGGACGGCGGCGGACGGGCCGGGCCGGTACCGCATGCCGCCCACGTGGTAGTTTTCCAGCACCCCGTCGAGGTATCCGGGCGAGTAGTCGTTGTTGTGGTTGATGAACAGCTGCCCGATCTTTTCCTCGAGCGTCATGGCACCAATGGTGCCTTCCACCCAGGCGATCGCGCCGGCGTCGAGCATGAATGGCGCTGCCGCAAGGTCGACGTCGAACTGGCGCGGCCTGGTGCCCGCGGCCCCCTTGGCAGGAGGTACGACGGCGGCAATCCCCTTGAGTGCCTCCGCCACCACGTCCTGAACGGGTGCGGCGATGTCAACCACCACGCCGCGCTCGTCTTCCTGCAGAGGTTCCAGTGTGGCGAGTTGGGATTCCAGCAGCGCGGGAGGCATGAAGTGCCCGGTCCGTCCCTCGGTCCGCGCCTTCAGAACCTCCTTGCTGCCGTCCAGGTGCAGGAAGACGGTGTCCGGGGCCTGTTCCCGGATGGCGTCCCGGTACCTTCGGCGCAGGGCAGAACACGCCAGGACCAGCCCACCGTCGCCCGCAGCCGCCAGCTTGCTGCCCACCGTTGCGAGCCATGGCCAGCGGTCCTCGTCCGTCAGCGGTGTGCCCGCGGCCATTTTCGCGACGTTCTCCACGGGGTGGAGGGAATCGCCGTCAACGAACGGGACGCCCAGTTCGCGGGCGACGAGGTCACCGATGGTGGTCTTGCCGCAGCCGGAGACGCCCATGACGATAATGCGATGTTTGATCATTGTTTGGTCCTTGCCAGTCGTGGCGGTCTTACCAGTCGTGGACGGTGCCGTCGACGAGGCGGTTGTAGGGCAGGTAGGCCTGCTGGTAGGGGTAGGCCGCGGCGGCTTCTTCGTTGAATTCGACGCCGATGCCCGGCTTGTCGCCCGGGTGCAGGTACCCATCCACGAACG
>NZ_LMSF01000025.1:0-5422 GCF_001428325.1 Arthrobacter sp. Soil761
CGGGACCTGGTGGTCCTGAATGATGTGAACTCCGGGAACGTGTGGCTGGTGAACCAGAACATGCAGCTGGTCAACAACTGGGACGACGTCATCCCACCCAAGGAAACTTCCGACGACGCCGACAAGGACTCCGCGGACGAGGTGCAGCAGACGGTTTTGCCGGACCGCACCAAACCCAACAGCGCCCCCGTGGCCAAACCGGACCAGTTCGGCATCCGGGCAGGGAAAACAACCATCCTGCCTGTCCTGGACAATGACTCTGACCCCGACGGCGACGTGCTGACCGTCCGCACTCCGGAAGGCGTCAAGACGGGCTCCGTTTCGCCCATCTACGGCTCCACCGGGCTGCAGGTTGCGGTGCCCGCGGACAAGACGGGCAGCGAAACCTTCAAGTACACAGTGGATGACGGCCGCGGACTCTCTGCATCGGCCGACATCACCCTCAATGTCATTCCGGCCGGCAGCAACACACCGCCGCGGCAAAAGCCCAACCGGAACACCACCCTGGTGGTCCAAACAGGCAAGGCCGTCACGCAGAACATCCTTCCCGACTGGATCGACCCCGACGGCGACGACTTGTTCGCCGTCTCCGTGTCCAGCGCCGACCCGCTGGACCAGGCCCGGATCCGCCCAGACGGCCAGCTCACCTTCCAGGACTCCGGCGCCGCCCCCGGCCGCAAAAACCTGACCGTAACAATGTCGGACGGACAAGCCACGGCCGAAGGCAAAGTCACCGTGGATGTCAGGAGCCCCGGCTCCCTGCCGCCGATCGCCAACGCCGATCACGTGGTGGCCGTTGCCGGCACCGACACCGTCATCACCCCGTTGAAGAACGATTCTGACCCGCAAGGCGGCACGTTGCGCCTGGCGCAGGCCACGCCCGATGCCGAGTCCACAGCCACCCTCAACCCGGACCAGCAGACTTTCACCTTCAACTCCCGTACCCTCGGCGCCCACTACGTCAGCTACCTTGTGACCAACGGCCCGGCCAGCGCCCAACAGCTGGTGCGCGTGGATGTGGTGCCGGGCACTGACGAGGGTGCTCCCGTCGCCGTCCGCGATACCGCACTGCTCCCCACCGGCGGCGACGTACTGGTGGATGTCCTGGGCAATGACTCGGATCCCTCGGGTGGCGTACTGGTGGTGCAGTCCGTCGCCGCCGACGCCGGCCTGCCGGTGAGCGTTGCGGTACTTGACCACTCGGTGGTCCGGATTACCGACATCCGCGCCGAAGGTCAGCTGACCGTCCGGTACACCGTCTCCAACGGCCGCTCGTCCGCGACCGGCGAGATCGCCGTACTGATGGTCCCCGCCCCGGCGAAGCTCCAGGCACCACAGGCAAAGCCGGACGAAGCCACCGTCCGGGTCAACGACGCCGTCACCATCCCCGTCCTGGCCAACGACGCCGACCCCAACGGCTCCAGGCTCGCACTCCTGCCCGACCTCGCCCAGCAGCCGGATGCCGCCGATGGACGCATGTTCGTGGCCGGTGACCAGCTGCGGTTCGTTGCCGGCCCCGAGGCGAAAACCGTATACGCCATCTACAAGGTGCAGAACGAATCCGGGCAAGTGGATTCCCAGCAGGTGACCATCCGCATCCGCGCCCGTGACGATGACCGGAACTCCCGCCCCGAGCCGCGCAACCTGACCGCGCGCGTGGTGGCAGGTATGACCGTCAAGGTACCCGTGCCCCTGGACGGCATCGACGCCGACGGCGACTCCGTCCAGCTCATCGGCATCGACAAGGCACCTGCCATGGGCACCGCAGTAGTACGGGACGGCTACCTGGAATTCACGGCGGCGGGCGACGCTGCCGGCACCGATAGCTTCACCTACCGGGTGCGGGACCGGATCGGCGCAGAGAACACCGGCACGGTGATCGTGGGCATCGCCCCGCCGGAGGCGAACAACCAGAAGCCCATTGCGGTGGACGACCCCGTGGATGTCCGGCCGGGCCGCAAAGTGGCGGTGGAGGCCCTGGCAAACGACTCCGACCCCGACGGCGACCCGCTCAGCCTGGTCTCCGATGGTTTCGAAGCCGGTTCCGGGTTGCAGGTGGAGGCCACAGACGGTGCCAGGGTCCTCTTCACGGCGCCCGGGGCTGCCGGCAACGAAAGCATCAGCTACCGCATCCAGGATGATAAGAAAGCTTCCTCCAGCGCCGTCATCCGGATCCGGATCAGCCCGGACGCCGAGCTCAAGCGTCCCGTGGCCAAGGATGACCGGGTATCGGTGGCAGAAACCCTTGGCAAGACCGCCGTCGATGTGCCGGTCCTGAAAAACGACACCGATGCCGACGGCGTGGCCACAGACCTGAAGGTCAGCCTGCCCGACGGAAATCCCAACGCCCACCCGGGCGGGTCGGGCAACGTAGTGGTGACCCTCACCCCGGAAGACCAGCTGATTCCCTACACGGTCACGGACGTCGACGGCCTCACTTCCACTGCCCTGATGTGGATCCCGGGCCAGGGCGCGCAGTACCCTACCCTCGCCAAGACCGACCCCGTTGAGGTCATGTCCGGCAAGGACGCCACCCTGGACCTGTCCGAATACGTCCGGGTCCGCAGTGGCCGCAGCGCCCGGATCACTGTGGCCGACTCCGTCCGGGTCCAGGGCGGCTCCCCGGAGGGCATCATCCGGTCCGACGGCAAAGCCCTGCGCTACACCGCCAAACCGGACTATGTGGGCCCGGGCTCCATCACCTTCGAAGTAACGGACGGCTCCGGACCCGACGACGCCGACGGCCTGAAATCCACCCTGGTCATCATGACCAAGGTGATCCCGGACCCCAACGCCAACCACCCGCCCACGTTCAGCGGCACCTCCGTGGACGTCCCCAGGGCCGAAACGGCAACGGTGGACCTCGCCGGACTGGCCAAGGACGTCGACGAACGGGACAAGGACAACCTCCGCTTCGAACTGGACGGGACGCTTCCCGCCGGCTTCAGCGCAAAGGTCGACGGCGCCACCCTCGCCATCACTGCCGATGGTTCCCTTGGCATCGGCGTCACCGGAAACATCCAGGTGAAGGTCACCGACGGCAGGTCACCCGCCGTCGGCGCCACCATCAGCGCACGCCATGTGGCCTCCAACCGGCCCCTGCCGGTGGCCAACGACGATGCGGTGGACAAGGCCAACGCAGGAAAGACGGAACAGGTCAACGTCCTGGCCAACGACTTCAACCCCTTCCCGGATACGCCCCTGCGGATCGTTGGCGCCACCGTGGAGACGGGCGCCGCAGCAGGCCAGCCGTCCGTGTCGGGGGACAGCGTCACCGTTACCCCGGCTGACGGGTACAAGGGCGTCATGGTGGTCCGCTACACCGTGGCCGACAAGACGGGCGACCTGTCCCGCCAGGTGGACGGCCGGCTGCGGCTCACCGTCCGCGGCAAACCCGACGCACCCTCTGCCCCCAGCGCCACCGACGTCCGCAGCCGCACCGCCGTTCTCAAGTGGGCGCCGCCGTCGGACAACGGCGCTCCCATCACGGGGTACACCGTCCGCTCGAACAACGGCTTCGAACAGAAGTGCCCCACCACCACCTGCACGTTGAGTGGGCTCACCAACAACGTGAAGTACGTTTTCACGGTGCTCGCCACCAACGAGGTGGGGGACTCGCAGGCCTCGCCGCAGTCCAACGAAATCCGGCCTGACGAGAAGCCATCGCCACCGGAGGCGCCCACGGTGAAGGCCGGGGACAAGACCATGGCCATCACTTGGCCATCGGCGAAAACCGAGGGCTCGCCGGTGAAGCACTACAACCTGGAGATCTCACCGCCACCGGCCAGCGGCGTCGCGGTAAAGAACGAGGTCGCCGGGCTGAACTACACCTGGACCGGCCTCACCAACGGCGTGAAGTACAAGGTGCGCGCCCAGGCCGTCAACGAGCTTGGCGCCTCCGACTGGGGTACCTATTCAGCGGAGGACAATCCCGCCGGTGTCCCGGCGCCACCTGCAGCACCTTCGTCCGCCGTCGCAGCATCCGTTGGAACCCAGAACCAGCTTCGGGTCACGTGGGCCGAACCCAATACCAACGGTGATCCGATCAGCACCTATTACGTCACCATGAGCGGCGGCAACGCCCCCGCCCAGACGCAGACCGTCCCCGGCAACGTCCGCACCGCAAACTTCACCGCCAACAACTCCGAGGCCGCCTACACGTTCACGGTGCAGGCTGAGAACAAGGCCGGCAAGGGCGCGGTCAGCCCGCCCTCCGCGCCCCGGCGCGCCACCGGCAAGCTGGCGACGGTCTCCGGCGTGACGGCCACGCCGGCGAACACCGGCGGAGCAGGACGCGCCGTGACAGTGGACTTCCGCAAACTGACCGCGGCGGAACGCAACGGTTCTGCCGAAAACGAAGTCAGCTACAGCTACAACGCCAGCAACGGTGCCCGCGGGCCCATCACGCCCGGCCAGACCATCGGCGGCTTCACCAACGGCAGCGCCGTCAGTATCACCGTCGTCGCCAACTCCACGGTGGCCCCGAGTTCTGATGGAAGCGCCCCTGCCACCGCCACGCCGTACGGCTCCCCGGGGACTCCCTCGGCGTCCGGCCAAAACGGCGGTGTAAACCAAAAATCCGCCACCCTGAACTGGTCCTCCCCGTCCACCAGCACCAACGACGTGGCGCAAACGAGGATCAAGATCAACAACGGCGGCTGGGAGAACGTTGCCCCCTCCGGCAGCAGGACGGTCAACACGGCCAACTTCGGTGACACCGTCACCATCGCGGTCCAGACCTTCAACTCCGTCGGCACCGGCAGCGCGGTGGTTACCGCCAGCGCCACCGCGGGCAAACAGGGCCTGTGGGAAACCCGGATCAAGACCTCCGACCCCAACTTCGTGAGGAGCTGCACCTTCACCATGGGGGGATCGAACTACCGGCCAAGTCCCTACTTCGACTGTGACGGCGTCAACGCGGACAGCCCGCCCTGGTTCTACAAGGCGGACCAGGACCGCATCATGGTGGCGTGCTGGATCGACCAGAGCGACAACTGGTCCGGCAACGGGATCGTCCGATGGTGGCGGGTTGAATCCGGCTCGGCACGGAATGTTGGCCGCTACGTGATCGCCGGCCACACCACGCTCGCCGATCCCGCCGGGCTTGGGGCACCGCATTGCTAGGCCCCATGCCCGGCCACAGCCCGGGCAGTTGTGCCCATCGCGGCGGTTTCCGCTATTCGGTAGGCTTACCCCGGGGAAAAGGAAGCCTGCTGCCTGTCCTGCGACCAGGCCGCCATCTGGCTACACAATCTGAGGGAAATTAACGCTGTGACAACTCTGCTGGGGAAGCTCGGGCTGAAAAAGCGACATAGGAAACTCGTCACCGGCACTGCGTTTGGTGCTGTGGTTGCTGTTGTGGTGACGGGTGCTGTGTTGTATCCGGGGTTTAAGACCACTGAGGTGGAGTTGAATGACGGCG
>NZ_LMSF01000026.1:0-4890 GCF_001428325.1 Arthrobacter sp. Soil761
AACTTGGCACACTATTGAGTTCTCAAACAACAGACACACCCGGCACCACCCAAACCAACGTCCAGGCTCGCTCCGGAGCAACTTTCCAAACTTACCCGGTTCCAACAAGCTTCGCAAATCAGCGTTACCGCGATCCACTCCACTCGAAAACCAGCCCCACCCGCGTCCGGCACGCCAAGAGGCGAACCATTTCCAGGCCGTTCAGTAAGGGGTTTGGCCGCTATCTTTCCGCTTCAGCGGCGGCGACTCAGAAAACAATACCCGCCCCCACACCCAACCGCAAATCGACCCCCTAGCGGGTGAAGATCCGCGGAATCCCGGGGCAGGAACGGCCGTCCAGTGCTGTTTCCGTATNAGGCCGTTCAGTAAGGGGTTTGGCCGCTATCTTTCCGCTTCAGCGGCGGCGACTCAGAAAACAATACCCGCCCCCACACCCAACCGCAAATCGACCCCCGGGGGCCTCTTGTGCTGCCGGAAACCCCGGAATTCCGCGGTTTCCGGCAGCGTGGGCAAGAGATTTCCGCTTCTGAAGCTCGTTTGCTGCTTCTATGGAGTGGCTCACATCCGAAGAGGAGCCGAGGGAGTAGCCGAAGGGGGAGCCGGGACTTCCCTACCCCAGTACCTTGAGGACCACTTCGAAGTCGGCCTGCCTCGGCTTCAGCCGGTACGGCTCCAGAACGCCGGGGCCGCAGGCGGCGGTGCCAACGCCACGCATGAGATGGTCCACGTAGATGTAGCTCCGCCCGTCCGGCACCAGATCCGGCCTGTGGTTTGCGGCATCCAGAGCCTGCATGCTGTACGGCCGGACTGTGAGGGCAAAGGGCTCGCCGGAAAGGTGCAGCTCCCTTCCGCCGGTGTGCAGGACAGCGGACCGCACGCCGGACCGGGCTCCCGACTCCTGGGGACGGACGTACTCAACGTCCAGCGCGGCGAGGGGCAGCTCGAACCATCCCGTCCGCGCACCCTGGCCGGTGTCCGGGTAGCCCTGGTGCGGGCCCTGGCCGAACCACCGCACCCCGGTGGTCCGGGAACCCAGCACCAGCTCCAGCCCGATCCGCGCCCATTCCACCTCGAAGCCGGCGTTGACCCAGTCCCCCACGGGCCTGACCTGCGTCCGCAGTCCCAGGGAGTCGGAGCTGGCGGTCCACAGGTAATCCACCAGCACACCGAACTGCTTGTCCGCGGCACCCATGCGCGTGCTGACGCGCAGGTACTCTCCGCCGTCAGGAGAGGATTCCGCCCGGATGCCCAGCAGGCGGGTGTGGAGCCGGTGGAGTCCTGCGTCCTTCCACTGCGTCGCAAGGGGCCGTTCGTCCGGGCTTCCCCACTCGCGGCCGAGGTCGTTGTCGGTCGGGGGCCACCACAGGACCAGGCCGAACTTTTCCACGGGAAGTCCGCCAATGGATGTGGGCATGCCGGTTGCCCGGTTGAACACCGCGGTACCCAGCTGCAGTTCGTCCTGGCCGGCCTCCACCAGGTCCCGGGCCTGCACCCCCGTGCCTGGTGAGGCAAGGCGGACAGCCTGCCCCCAAGCAACCTCGTGGCCTGCGGCAGCCCACCCAGTATCGGTGGCCAGCACAGCGCTGACGGTGAGCACCGCACCCGCGTCCTGCGCCAACCCCGCCACACACGCGGCAACCTCCGCCGGCAGCTCAACAACAGCCGTGGACTGCGCCGCAAGCGGCGCAACGGCCACCGTTCCCTCCAGCCGTGTCCCGCCGTCGTCCTCCACCTTGTACTCAAAGCGGTAGGCGGAGGTGTCCGCAAAGTCCTGCCGGTTCCGCAGCGTGAAGCTGGCCCATGAGGAGGAAACGTCAATGCCCAGAGGCTCGATGACCTTCTTGAAATCCAACAGCCCGGGACGGGGTTTGCGGTTGGCATCCACCAGCCCGTCCGTGACGAAGTTGCCGTCGTGGACTTCCTCGCCAAAGTCCCCGCCGTAAGCGAAGTGTTCGCCGCCGCCCGGGGAGGGAACAAGGATCCCGTGCTCCAGCCACTCCCAGACAAAACCGCCCATCAGCCGCGGATACGTGTCGAACAGGTCCTGGTACTCGGTCATGCCGCCCGGCCCGTTTCCCATGGCGTGCACATATTCGCACAGCACGAACGGCATGGCTCGGCGCCGAGCGTCCAGTTCGGCGTCCTCAAGCGCCGGCTCGATGCCCTGCCCGATGAGCGCCGTCTCGGCCTGGCTGGCATACATCCGGGAGTAGACGTCCACGTACGGTGAGGACCAGTCGCCCTCGTAGTGGATGGGACGGGACGGGTCACGGTCCTTGGCCCAGCGGGACATCGCCGCAAGGTTCCGGCCGGTGCCTGCCTCGTTGCCCAGCGACCACATGATCACGGAAGGGTGGTTCTTGTCGCGCTCAAGGGTTCGCTGCATCCGGTCCACCAGGGCCTCCTCCCACTGCGGATCGTCGCTGGGGTTCTGTGCCCAGCCGGCGCTGTGGAAGCCGTGCGTTTCCAGGTCGCATTCCAGGACCAGGTAGAAACCCAGCTGGTCTGCCAGCGCCAGGAACTCCGGGTGCGGCGGGTAGTGCGAGGTCCGGATGGCATTGATGTTGTGTTGCTTCATCAGCCGCAGCTCCGCCTCCACCACGTCCCGCGGGACCACACGGCCCAGCCGGGGGTGGTGCTCGTGGCGGTTCACTCCCCGGAGCAGGATCCGGCGGCCGTTCACCTTGAACTGCGCGTCCTCGATGACGATGCTGCGGAAACCCGCCTGCAGGGCAACGGTCTCGCCCGGGGTGCTGACCGTTGCGCCATAGAGGCGGCGAACTTCGGCGGACCAGGGCTGCACGCCGGGGACACGCTGCTCCGCCCCTGCTGGAAGTTCCAGGCCAAGTTCCGGAATGCGTACGACGGCGTCAATCGCCCGCCCGGCCCGGCTCACCTCGACGCGGAGCGTGCCCTCGCCCGTGCCTGGGTCATAGCCGGCGTGGACGAAGACGTCGTCGATGCCGTCCACCGGCCGCGCCTGCAGGGTGACGTCCCGGAAGATCCCCGGGAGCCACCACATGTCCTGGTCCTCCACATAGCTGGCGGCGGAGAACTGGGCCACCCGCACGGCCAGCTTGTTGGCTCCCTCGACCAGGATGCCGGACACGTCGAATTCGTGGGCCAGGCGGCTTCCGCGGGTGGTCCCGAGCTCCACTCCGTTCAGCCACACGGTTCCGGCCGAGTCGATGCCGTCGAACCGGAGCAGGGCGTGCGGGAAGAACTCCGGGCCGGCCTCAAAGGTCACCAGGTGATCGCCGATGGGGTTGGCGTCCGGTGGGTAGGGAGGTTCCACCGGGAAGGGAAACTGCACGTTGGTGTAGGCCGGAGAGCCGTGCCCGTGCATGTTCCAGCTGGAGGGGACGGGCAGCGGAGTGAAGCCGGAGAGGTCATTGCCCTGCTGCCAGTCGTCGTGTGGGGCCGCCCGGATTCCCGGGCTCAGCCGGAACTGCCATTCTCCGTTGAGTAGGAGCCGGGGTGCGTCGGACTCCAGGTAGGCCCGCGCCGGGAGGCTTCCCCGGCCGGGTCCCAGCGAGGCTAATTCTGCGACGTCTGCTGCAGCCGGATCGAGTCTGCGGTAGGAGGGTTTGGTCGCCGGAGCGGAGCCGTGGCCGGCAGTTGCGGCAGGGGTGTGGGCTGGCATGGAGGTCCTTGAAGGGAGTTTCGGAAGGGCCTACGTGAACGTTCACGCAGTTGCATGTCAAGCCTATCCGCTCGGTCATGATTTGAGTAGGGGTCAGGCTGATTGCCGGAGGACCAGTTGGTGCTGCAGGGTCAGGTGAGCGCCTGGGGTGCGGTCCTGGATGGCACCTGTGAGTAAACCATCCAGGAGTCCGACGGCGGCGCGGCCCACGGCGCGCAGGTCCAGTGCGAGGGTGGTCAGCTCAGGTGTGAGCAGTTCCCCCAGCGGTATCCCGTCCATGCCGATGACGGCACACTCATTGGGGACGGAGGTGCCTGACTCCCGCAGTGCCTTCAAGGCGCCGGCTGCCATCAGGTCGTTGAAGGCGAGGATGCCATCGGGGCTCCCGCCTCCGGCCAGATGGAGGGCCACCGCCGACCGTGCCGCGGCCGCCGATGGCTGTGCCTGGAGGCGGGCGAGCTGGATGCCTGCCTCCGCTGCCACCGCGGCGGCGGCCGCGCTCCGGCTGCCGGCGGGGCCGCCCTGGTCCGAGTCTAGGAAGAGGATGCTCCTGCACCCGTGGGATGCGAGATGGCGGAGGGCGAGCCTGGCAGCGTGACGGTAGTCAAAGGAGATGCTGCCGGCGGTGCCGGCGTCCGGGGAGTCAAGGGCGACGACGGGACGGCGGCCCATCAGCGCCTGCGCCTCGTCCTGGTGGGGTGCAAGGTATCCGATCAGTGCATCCACCTGGGGCGCAAGCCGCGCGGCGGCGTCAACGGCGCTGCCGGTCCCGTGGCCGTAGTCGTCCACCACCACGTTCCAACCGCGCTCCGTGGCGGCCTCCACCACGCTTGAGGCAAAGGCCGGGAAATAGGGGTTGGTCAGGTCCGGGATGGCGAGGCCAACAGAGATCCGCGCGCCCTGCACAAGGCCCTTGGCGAAGCGGCTGGGGCTGTAGCCCATTTCTGCTGCGAGCTTTTGGACCCGGGCGCGGGTTTCCGCGCTGATGCCTGCCATGTCATTCATGGCCCGGGTGACGGTTTGGCGCGATACGCCTGCAGCGGCTGCCACATCCAGGATGGTTGCACGCCGGTCCCTGGGACTGGGCGTTCGGGGGGTCATAAACGGTAAGTCTAGGCGGTGGTGAAGACCCGTTTTGATACCGGTGATTGGTGGGTTAAATGTGGGAGGCCCCAACCTGGTGGTTGGGGCCTCGACCAATGTGTGTCCGGCGGTGACCTACTCTCCCACACCCTCCCGGGTGCAGT
>NZ_LMSF01000027.1:0-1870 GCF_001428325.1 Arthrobacter sp. Soil761
CGTCGCCGCCAACGACCCATACAAATCAACCCGCAACCCCGCCACATCACCCAGGACACCCAGGCCCTTGAGCTCCTCAGCGAACACCGCAGCAGCCCTCATCGGCCCCACAGTATGCGAAGACGAAGGCCCAATCCCGATCGAAAACAGGTCAAAGACACCAACAGCCATAACGGGGTATTTCCTAACTAAATCTGGTTCGGTTGCCGCTCAACCCACTTCCTGTACGTCCTGTCAGCCTCGACACACCGGTCCATGCGCACCAGGGGCCGGCAGAGCCGGACCCGAAGCCCGGCCACGGTGCGGTACAGGGCTTACTTTTGGCGTTTGTAGAACGGGAGGTCGACGACTTCGAATGGCTCCGCCTTGCCACGGAGGTCCACGTCGAGGGCGGTGCCGGGTGCCGAGTATTCGACGTCGACGTAGGCCATGGCGATGGGGTAGCCAAGGGTGGGCGACGGCTGGCCGGAGGTGACTTCGCCAACCGTGGCGCCGTCCTTGAGGACGGGGTAGTGCGCGCGTCCGGCGCGGCGGCCCTGGCCTTTGAGCCCCACGAGGCGGCGGCCGGAGGCGCTGCCGGCTCCGGCTTCCTTTTTGGCGGCCAGGGCGGCCTTGCCGACGAAGTCGCCTTCCTTGGAGAGCGCGACGACGGGGCCGAGGCCGGCGGCGAACGGGTCGCCCTGCAGCGACAGTTCGTTGCCGTACAGGGGCATTCCCGCTTCGAGGCGCAGGGAGTCACGGGAGGCGAGGCCTGCCGGGGTCAGTTCCCTGTCGTCGGCGACGGCGATCAGTGACTGCCACAGCGCGGGGGCATCGTCGTTGCCCACGAAGATTTCGAACCCGTCCTCACCCGTGTACCCGGTGCGGGCAAGCAGGAGTTCCTTTCCGGCGCCGCCTACCAGGAGCGGCACGCTGACAGCGGCGTAGTACTTCAGCTCGGTGACCAGTGCGTGCTGCGCGGCCGGGACCAGGCGCAGCAGGAGTTCCTGGGCCTTGGGGCCCTGGACGGCGATCAGCGACGTGCGGGCTGAGGCATCCTCCACTACAACATCGAACCCGGCGGCCCGTTCCTGCAGGGCAGCGGCCACCACGGTGGCATTGCCCGCGTTGGGGACCACCAGGAAGACGTCGGTGCCGTCCTGCGCGGCAGGGCGTCGGTAGGTGATGAGGTCGTCGATGATGCCGCCGTCCTCGTTGCAGATCAGCGAGTACTTGGCCTTGCCCACGGCCATGGCGGAGATCTTTCCCACCAGGGCGTAGTCCAGGAAGGCTGCGGCATCCGGGCCGGTCACCCAGACCTCGCCCATGTGGGAAAGGTCGAACAGGCCGGCAGCCTTGCGGACGGCGTGGTGTTCAGCAAGCTCCGAGCTGTACTTCAGCGGCATCTGCCACCCGCCGAAGTCCGTGAAGGAAGCTCCAAGCTTCTTGTGCTCGTCGTAAAGCGCGGTGTATTTCTCGGTCATGGCGCCGGTCCTTAGTTTTCGAAGTCTTCCAGCGGCGGGCAGGAGCAGATCAGGTTCCGGTCCCCGGCGGCGCCGTCGATCCTGCCCACGGGCGGGAAGTACTTGTCCTGCTTGTGGTGGGCAGGGAAGGCCGCCTGCTCGCGGGGGTAGGCGCGGTCCCAGTCAGAGCTGACGACGGCGGCCGCCGTGTGGGGTGCGCGGCGCAGGGGTGAATCCGCTACAGCAAAGTCGCCGTTGGCCACCTGGTCGATTTCCTTGCGGATGCTGATCATGGCCTCGATGAAGCGGTCGATCTCGGCCAGGTCCTCTGACTCGGTGGGCTCCACCATCAGCGTGCCCGCGACAGGGAACGAAAGGGTGGGGGCGTGGAAACCGAAGTCGATCAGCCGCTTGGCCACGTCCTCGGC
>NZ_LMSF01000028.1:0-405776 GCF_001428325.1 Arthrobacter sp. Soil761
CTCGTCACCGCCATCGCCTCCATCCTCATGGTCGCCGGCTGGTACGCCTGCCGCACCCGCATCCGCCAAATCGCCGAAACCCGCGACGGCTACACCGGAAAGTCCCCCGTCATCGCCAACCGCACCCCCATCTCCTGACCCCATCCCTTCGGCCAACCTTCCGAGCCAAAGAAAGAACATGACACCAGAGCCGCAGCCCACCCTGACCTCCTCCCCCACCCGGCCCGCCGCCGTCGTCCATCACCAGGACACCGTGGCGCCCGCCCTGAAATCCGCGGGGCACGTGATCGTTGACTCGCTGGTGGCGCATGGCGTGGAACGCACCTATGTGGTTCCCGGCGAGAGCTTCCTGGATGTGCTGGACGGCCTGCACAACTCGAAGATCGAAACCATCGTCTGCCGCCATGAAGGCGGTGCCGCGTACATGGCGGAAGCCGACGGAAAGCTGAACCAGCGCCCGGGCGTGGCGATGGTGACCCGGGGGCCCGGCGCGGCCAACGCCCACGTAGGGCTGCACACCGCCTGGCAGGACTCCACGCCGATGCTGCTCTTCGTGGGCCTGATCCCGTTTGCCCACCGGGACCGCGAGGCGTTCCAGGAATTCGACATCAAGTCCTGGTTCGACACCGGCGCCAAGCGGGTGATGGTCCTTGACCACCCGGAACGGGCCTCCGAGATAGTGGCGGAGGCCATGTTTGCGGCAATGAGCGGCCGGCCCGGGCCCGTGGTGGTGGGCCTGCCCGAGGACGTCATCCGGCGGGAGGTCAGCCCTGCGCTGCATCCTGCGATTCCCGTGGCCGCAGGCGGGATGGGCAGCGCTGATGCGTCAGCCCTGGAAGCGGCGCTGGCGGAATCGTCCAAGCCGCTGTTCGTGACCGGCGGCAACGACTGGACGCAGGAGGCCGCGGACCAGCTCACCGCCTGGCTGGAACGGCACCACATCCCGGCGGCGGCGGAATGGCGGACGCAGGGAACAGTGCCCTTCGATTCGCCGTCCTACGTGGGACCGATCGGCTATGGCCGGCCGCGCCCCACTTACGACCTGCTGGAGGAGACCGACCTCCTGGTCTTCGTGGGAACGGTGCCGGGCGACGTCATTACGGACGGTTTCGTCTGCCGGCAGGACTGGAACAAGGAAAATTTCCTGGTCACCGTGGACCCGTCGCTGCGGGGAAGGTCCGGCCCGGTGTCGCGGCAGATCCTGGCCAAACCGGAAGCGTTCGTGCGCGGCCTGGAGGGCATCAGCCTGCCCGTGAAGGAAGAGTGGAAGGCCTGGACGGTCAGGATGCGCGCCGAGCAGGAGCGCTTTGCCACGCTGCCTCCTGCTGCCCCGGCGGCCGGGCAGGCCCGGATGGACACCCTGATGGCCAACCTCGTCCCCCGGCTGCCGGAGGATGCGATGGTGACGTTCGGTGCAGGTGAACACACCAACTGGGCGCACCGGTATTTCCCCACCCGCCGCTACGCGTCCATGATCAGCGCGCGGAACGGGTCCATGGGCTACTCCGTCCCCTCGGCCATCGCAGCGTCCCTGGCCGAACCGAAGCGGCGCGTGGTCACCATCGCCGGGGACGGCGAATTCCTCATGAACGGGCAGGAGCTGGCCACGGCTGCCCAGTACGGGGCCACGCCGCTGGTGGTGGTCATGGACAACCAGGAGTACGGCACCATCCGCACGCACCAGGAGCGGCACTATCCCCGGCGCGTCTCCGGTACCCAGCTGAAGAACCCCGACTTTGCGCTGATGGCCAGGGCTTTCGGCGGATTCGGGGTCACGGTGACCGAGGACCGAGATGTCCCGGCAGCGCTGGATGCAGCCCTGGCAGCGATTGACCGGGACGGCGTATTCGCCCTCATCCATCTCGTGGTGGAGCAGCGGGTCAAGGCGTACTAGGCCAAGCGGAAGGCCGGCACGAAAGTGCCGGCCTTCTTCCTTGCTCTTGCTGCGGGCGGTTAGAGCCGGTCCGTCCGGTCCTCGCCACCCTTGTGGCCAGCCCCGCGGAGGTTTTCCTGGACTTTGCCGAACAGGTCCTTGATGGTGGATTCCGCGTTGGTGATGACGTCCACCGGCACAAAGACCTCATGGGTCAGCGGCAGGTCATATTCGTCCTTCAGGTGGGTGCCGTTTCCAACCCCCGTCAGCGACAGGTAGACCATGGCCTCAGTCCGGGCGATGCCCGCGAGCTTGCCGAACACAACCGTGAACTCGTTCGGTTTGAAGCTGATGGTCTGCCCGATGTGGCTGCGGCCCAGTTCCCCGGCGGTTACGGCCTTCTCCGACTGGCTTCCGGTGTAGTCCATGAACTTCTCCTTCGATCGCCAACACGTATGCAGGCAGTCTAACCCTGCCGCTCCATGCCGGCACAGGGTCTCTGCTGGAGGGATGCACAACAAGGGACCGGAACCCGTGGCCATTCCTCCATTGAGCCGCGCCGTGGCGCAGCGGTTTGATGGCATCACCGGGGCCGCAGCAGCCGCCCCGGCCAAGCCTCTTCAAAGGAATATCCGTGACTTCAATGACGAGCCGCGTAAAGAGCCCTGTCCGCTGGGACGCCGTCCAGGTCGGCGACAGCGTGGAACTCAGGAGGGATGGGCACACCGCCTTCAGCGGCCTGGTGGATGCCCGGACCGATGACGGCGACGTGGTGTGGGTGGCAGCCCCCGCGGGAGGCCGGCGCTTGTTCCATATCGCCGACGGCTACGACCTGGCAGGGGTGCCGGCATGACGGACTGCCCGGACGATTGCCCCTACTGCACCGGACCGGAGACTGACTAAGGGGCCGGTAGAATCTTGAGGGTCCGGGCACCGGCTCCGGACCCGTAGGCGGAACCGGCCCTGCACCCTGCAGTGCCGGCGGACAGCAGGAGGAGCAGCCGTGCGTGGTTCCCTCCCGCAGGTCCCTTTCCACCTCCTCCGTGCCTCGACCCTGGCCGCCGGCACCGTGGCCCTCGCCGGCGGCGCCCACGTGGTTGGCGGAGGCCGCCTTCCGGCCCCGGGCATCCTCCTGGCCGTGCTGGCCCTGACAGCACTGGCCAGCACGGCCGCAACCCGCCTTCGGCTGGCGTTTCCGGCCATGGCCGCGCTCCTGGGCGGCGGCCAGCTGGCCCTGCACGAGCTTCTCACCGCCTTTTCCGCTCCCCTTGAGAGCGCAGCAGGTGCGCCGGCGGCGGCCCACCTGCACCAGGTCCCCCTGGCCGGGTTCGCAGCGTTCGCTCCCCTGGCGGAGCACCTGAGTCCCGCGAATCCCGCGTTGGCACCACTGATGCTCGCAGCGCACGCGGCGGCCACGCTGGGCTGCGCCCTCCTCCTCGCCAAAGGCGAAGCTGCCCTGTGGGCACTGGCCGACTGGCTGCGGCCCTTTGCCGGCCTTCCCGGGCCGGTGGCACCTGTCCCTGCCGTCCGCCTCAACGGACTGTTCAGGCACGTTCCCTTGTACCGCTCCCCCTGGCGCAACGTCCGCCAGGACAGCCGGCGCGGCCCGCCTTCCGCCGTCGTGCTTCCCTGCTAAAGCCCCGCACCGGCCTTCCGCCCGGCGTCGGGGTACACATTTTGCACGCCCTGAATCAGTGGTGTGCGCCAGAAAGGCAACCCATGACAACCCCGTTTTTTCGCCGTACCCTGACCGCATCCGCAGCCGCCGCAGGCTCAGCCGTTCTCCTGCTCGCCGCGGCGGGCGGCGCCTCAGCGCATGTTGGCGTGACGCCGGACAAGACCGGCGCCGGTTCCTATGCCCTGCTGACGTTCGGCATTCCGCACGGCTGCGGCACGTCCCCCACCACGAAGGTGGCCATCACGCTGCCCCCGGAATTGAATGACGCCCAACCCACAGTCAACCCCAACTGGACAGCGGAAAAGGTGACCGAACAGTTCGCCGAACCCCGGAAGCTCCCGGACGGAACCGCCATCACGCAGCGGACCAGCCAGATCGTCTATACGGCCAAGACGCCGCTGAGCCCCGAACTGCGCGACGCCCTGGTCCTTTCCGTGCACCTGCCGGACATGGCCGGGACAACCCTGAACTTCCCCACGCTGCAGACCTGCGAAAGCGGCCAGACCGACTGGTCCCAGGTCGCCGCTGACGGCCAGGACCCCCACGGGCTGAAAGCCCCCGCCCCCTCGCTCACCATCACGGCGGCGGACAGCGCGGACGCCCACGGCGCGGCAGGAGCTGCCCACGGCACCGGACAGGCGGCGGGGACGGACAGCGGCGCGGAGGCGCGCAGCTGGACCGGGCTTGCTGCCGGCGTGGGCGGACTGGTCCTGGGCGGGGCGGCACTGCTGCGGAGCAAGGGCAGGCTCCGCGCGCCGGGCAGCAACACTGCCGCCGGCACTGCCGGCCGGGAGCCGGCCGGCAAGCCCTAGGGTCGTAATTGGTGCCCGGATCATCACGATCCGGGCATCAAATTGCCCCTACTGCAGGTGGCATCGTTGACGCGGGCAACGGCTACCGCGAAGGTGGTCCCATGAGGTCTCAGAAAATTTCCCAGGGGTTTGCCATGACGACGGCGGCCGCAGCGGCAGCGCTGCTGCTCACCGCGTGCGGTCCAAGCCAGCCGCAGTCCCAGACTACGACGGCGCCCGCCACCGGGCAGGCCAGCCAGTCCCCCTCGCCGACCGCGTCAACGGCGCCTCCGGCGTCCTCGGCGCCGGCCACGTCGACGCCGGCTTCCCCGTCCCCCGTCAGCCCTGCCGGCACTCCGGGCCTGTGCAAGGCGGCCGGGCTCACGGCGGCCACGGATCCGTCCGGTGGCGGCGCTGCCGGCAGTGTCTACATGAAGCTCAACCTCACCAACAGCGGCTCCGAGCCGTGCATCCTCAGGGGCTTCCCGGGCGTCTCCCTGGTGGCAGACGCCGCCGGCGCCCCCATTGGCGCCCCCGCCACGCGGGATGAGTCCGCAGGTGTCGTGGACGTTCTGCTGGCCCCCGGCCAGATGGCCACTGCGGTGCTGCGCTACACGCAGGCAGGCAACTACATGGACTGCTCCCCCGTGGATGCTGCCGGCTACCGGATCTATCCGCCCGAGGACACCGATTCCCTGTTCCTCCCGCAACCTACCCGGGCCTGCGGCAACGCAAACATCACACTGCTCAGCATTGGAGCGTTCCAGCCCGCCTGACCCCGGGACCTGACCCAGGAGGGAACCGGGAATGGAGGGAGGCACAAACTGGCCTGCGAGGGCCGTGGACCGTAGGCAGGTTGGACTGGCATGACGTCGATTTGGCTGGACCGCAGGGATCCCTTCATTTCTGATCCGTTTGAACCGGACACCAGGTATGACACGGTGGTGGCGGGGGCCGGCCTCACCGGCCTGGTCGCCGCACTGCTGCTGGCCCGCTCCGGGCAAAGCGTACTGGTACTGGAGGCCCGCCGGCCGGGGGCCGTGACCACCGGCAACACCACTGCAAAAGTAACGCTGCTGCAGGGCACGTTCCTGTCCCAGCTGGCCCGCCAGTATTCGCAGAAACAGGTGCAGGCGTACGTGGACGGAAACCGGGAGGGCCAGGCCTGGCTGCTGCGCTACCTGGAGGAGCACAACGTGCCCTTCCAGCGCCGCACCGCTTACACCTATGCTGCGTCAGCACAGGGAACGGAAAAGCTGCGGGAGGAGGTCAGCGCCGCCACCACCGCCGGGCTGGACGTGAATTACGTCCGCGACGCGGGTTTGCCGTTTCCCGTCCACGGGGCCGCCCGGCTGCGGGACCAGGCCCAGATCAACCCGATGGAGGTCCTCGACGCACTGGTGGCGGACATCCGCCGCCGTGGCGGCCGGATCGTCAGCGGCGTGCGCCTCCAGGACGTCACCGGCGATGCGCCCTCCGCCGTCAGGACCGACCGTGGCAGTGTCAGGGCGGACACGGTCGTCCTTGCCACCGGAATCCCCGTCCTGAACCGCGGCCTCTATTTCGCCAAGCTGAAGCCAAGCCGCTCCTACGCGGCGGCCCTTGCCCTGCAGGAGGACCAGGCACCTCCGCCGGGCATGTATATCTCCGTTGAGCAGCCCACGCACTCCCTTCGCGACTATGAGGTGGACGGCCGGAACCTGCTGCTTGTGGGCGGTCACGGCCATCACGTGGGGCGGACGGACTCAGAGAAAGCGCACCTCACCGGGCTGCTCGACTGGGCGGGCCGGCATTACCCCGGTGCGGTCACCACGCACACGTGGTCGGCACAGGACTACATGCCCACCAACCTCATGCCCTTCTTCGGAAAGCTCCCGCGCGGCAAGGGCCGGATCTACTTCGGCACCGGCTACAACAAGTGGGGAATGACCAACGCCGTCGCCGCCGCGCTGGGCATCTCGGCGGACATCCTGGGCGGCCAGGTGCCCTGGGCGGACACCATCCACCACCGCATTACATCGCCGGCAGGTGCGTTGTCCGCCGTGGCGCTCAACGCCGGCGTTGCCGCGAGGATGGCCTCCGACTGGGGGAAGGTGACCACTGAGGGCCGCAGGATTGACGGCCTCAAACGGGGAACCCGCGGACCCACCGTTCCCGCAGCGCCTGCCCCCGCAACACCTGATACCGCAGGCCCGGCCGCCGGGACACCTGGTCCTGCGGGTGCTGCTGCCGCCGTCCCGGCTGAAGGCCAGGGCAAGGTCTACCGCCAGGGCAACCGGCCGGTGGCTGTATCCACCGTGGAAGGAACCACCTGCAGGCTCTCGGCGGTCTGCACGCACCTGGGCGGCATCCTGCACTGGAACGACAACGAACAGACGTGGGACTGCCCCCTGCACGGCTCCCGCTTCACGAACCAGGGAAGGTTGCTTGAAGGCCCGGCCACCAAGGACCTGCCGGAGTCCGAAACTGTTTGAACAGGAATTGATCAGCTATTGAACAGGGATTTGCCGGCCGAGGCCCTGCAGGGCTGCCGTCTGCCTTGGCCGAAATCCCGGGGGTGGACGGGGTGATGTTCGGCTTCGGGCGGAACCCCGGCCGCCCGGGAGTCGGGTGTCAGTGCCTTGCGGCATGATGGAGGCATGAACCAGGAACAGCGTCCTGCCGGCAGCAGTGTTTCCGGTGCGGCCGCCCCCATGGGCCAGTTCAGCCGGCCCACCAGGGACTGGTTCCTTGGCGCGTTTTCCGAGCCGACTCCTGCGCAGGCCGGGGCCTGGAACGCCATCTCCTCAGGATCGCATGCGCTGGTGGTGGCCCCCACCGGCTCCGGAAAGACCCTCGCGGCCTTCCTCTGGGCGCTGGACAGGCTGCTCGCCTCGGCGTCCCAGGCCCCTGATCCCGCCGCTGCCGAAGCGCCCGCAAAAGGCAAGCGGGCCCGGGCGCCAAAGCGCAAGACCCGTGTCCTCTACATTTCGCCCCTTAAGGCTTTGGGCGTTGACGTGGAACGGAACCTGCGGTCCCCGCTGATCGGCATCACCCAGACGGCAAAGCGGCTGGGACTTCCCGCCCCGCTGATCACGGTAGGGGTCCGGTCCGGGGACACTCCCGCTGCGGACCGCCGCACGCTGTTGACCAACCCGCCGGACATCCTCATTACCACCCCGGAGTCGTTGTTCCTCATGCTCACCTCCAAGGCCCGCGAAACCCTTGCCGAGGTGGACACCATCATCATTGACGAGGTCCACGCCGTGGCCGGGACCAAGCGCGGGGCCCACCTTGCCGTGTCCCTGGAGCGGCTGGACGCGCTGCTGCCCAAGCCTGCGCAGCGCATCGGGCTTTCCGCCACGGTGGAGCCGCGGGAGCTGGTGGCCCAGTTCCTGGCCGGTTCAGCCCCCGTGGAGATCGTCGCCCCGCCGGCCAGGAAGAACTGGGACCTCACCGTATCGGTGCCCGTGGAGGACATGTCGGACCTGCAGGGCGCGGCAGGGGCGTTCGACTCCGGCCCGGCTTCCGGGCTGCAGCCGCAGGCTTCCATCTGGCCGCATGTGGAGGAAAAGATCGTGGACCTGGTGCTGGCCAACCAGTCCACCATCGTCTTCGCCAACTCCCGGCGGCTTGCCGAACGCCTCACGGCGCGGCTCAACGAGATCTACGCCGAACGCCAGCTGATTGCCGTCGGCGGGGGCTGGGACGATCCCGGCCCGGAAGGGCAGGCCGGCGCGCCCGGCACGCCGGGGGGACCGCCGTCGGGCATTCCCGCTTCAACCGCCACCCCTGCGCACATGATGGCCCAGGCCGGCAGCTCCGCGGGCGCTGATCCGGTCCTGGCCCGCGCCCACCACGGTTCCGTGTCCAAGGACCAGCGCGCGCTCATCGAGGACGACCTCAAGTCCGGGCGGCTGCGCTGCGTTGTGGCTACGTCGTCCCTGGAACTGGGCATCGACATGGGTGCCGTGGACCTGGTGGTGCAGGTGGAGTCGCCGCCGTCCGTGGCCAGCGGCCTGCAGCGGGTGGGACGCGCCGGGCACCAGGTGGGCGAGATTTCCCAGGGCGTCCTTTTCCCCAAGCACCGGGCAGACCTGGTCCACACAGCCATCACCGTGGAGCGGATGCTGGGTGGCAAGATCGAGCGGCTCAGCATCCCGGCCAATCCGCTGGACATCCTGGCCCAGCAGACCGTTGCCGCAACCGCCCTGGGCAGCATCGACGTGGAGGAGTGGTTCAGCACCGTCCGGCGCTCGGCGCCTTTTGCTTCCCTCCCCCGGTCAGCATTCGAGGCGACCCTCGACCTCCTGGCGGGGCGCTACCCGTCCGACGAGTTCGCCGAGCTGCGGCCACGGATCATCTGGGACCGCAACGCCGGCACCATCGAGGGGCGGCCCGGAGCCCAGCGCCTGGCCGTTACGTCCGGCGGCACCATCCCGGACCGCGGCCTGTTCGGCGTCTACATCATCGGCACCGAACAGGAGGGTGCTGCCTCCCCCTCCGGGGACGGCAAACCGGCGCGCGCACCAAAGGGCGGCCGGCGCGTGGGCGAGCTGGACGAGGAAATGGTCTACGAGTCCCGGGTGGGCGACGTCTTTGCCCTGGGCGCCACCAGCTGGAAGATCGAGGACATCACCCACGACCGCGTCCTGGTCTCCCCCGCGTTCGGGCAGCCCGGAAAGCTGCCGTTCTGGAAGGGCGATTCGCTGGGCCGGCCCGTGGACCTGGGCCGCGCACTTGGCGCCTTCGTCCGCGAACTGTCCGCGTCCGACGCCGGCCCTGCCACCGAGCGCTGCAAGGCCAGCGGCCTGGACGACTTCGCCGCCAACAACCTCATCCAGTACCTCAACGAGCAAAAGCAGGCCACCGAGGTGGTCCCCAGCGACACCACCCTGGTGGTGGAGCGGTTCCACGACGAACTGGGCGACTGGCGCGTGATCCTGCACAGCCCGTTCGGCATGCCGGTGCACGCGCCCTGGGCATTGGCTGTGGGGCAACGGCTGCACCAGCGCTACGGACTGGACGGCTCCGCCATGGCCGCCGACGACGGCATCGTGCTGCGGGTGCCCATGATGGAGGACGAGCCGCCCGGCGCCGAGCTGTTCCTCTTCGATCCCGAGGAACTCGAGCAGATCGTCACGGCAGAGGTCGGCGGCAGCGCCCTGTTTGCCTCGAGGTTCCGGGAGTGCGCCGCCCGTGCGCTGCTGCTGCCCCGCCAGACCCCGGGCAAGCGCCAGCCGCTGTGGCAGCAGCGCCAGCGGTCGGCCCAGCTGCTGGACGTGGCCAGGAAGTACCCCACGTTCCCCATCGTGCTGGAAACAGTGCGCGAATGCCTGCAGGACGTCTACGATCTGCCGGCGTTGAAGGACATCGCCGCGTCCGTGGAACGGCGTGAGCTGCGGATCCTGCAGACCACCACCCAACAGCCCTCGCCGTTCGCCAAGTCCCTCCTCTTCGGTTATGTGGCCCAGTTCCTCTATGAGGGCGATTCCCCGCTCGCCGAACGGCGGGCCGCCGCCCTGGCCCTGGACTCCACCCTCCTGAACGAGCTGCTGGGCCGGGTGGAACTGCGCGAACTCCTGGACGCCAAAGTCATCGAGGCCACCGAACGCGAGCTGCAGCGGCTGGCCCCGGACCGGCGTGCACGGGGCATGGAGGGCGTCGCGGACCTCCTGCGGTTGCTGGGCCCGCTGACGGCTGGGGAAACGGCGGCACGGCTCCAGGGTTCACAGCCGGCAGGGGACGCAATCCAGGTGCCCGAGCCCGGTGACGCTCCGCCTGTCGAGGCTGCGGCAACCGTGCAGGAGGCGGCGGCCCACCTGGCCGCGCTCCAGCGCGCCAACCGCGCCATCAAGGTCAACATCGGCGGGGTTGAACGCTTCGCCGCCGTGGAGGATGCAGCCCGACTCCGCGACGCCATTGGCGTTCCGCTGCCCATGGGCGTTCCGCTGGCCTTCATCGAGCCGGTGGCCGATCCCCTGGGCGACCTTGTCTCCCGGTATGCCCGGACCCATGGGCCCTTCACCGCTGCCGAAGCCGCTGCCCGGCTGGGCCTCGGTGTGGCTGTGGTGGGTACGGCCCTGAAACGCCTGGCAGCGGATGGACGCGTGGTGGAGGGGGAATTCCGGCCCCACGTCACCCCGCCCGAAACCGCGCCGCCGGAGGCCGACGAACCTGCCGGACCACCGCCAGCCGATGAAGCCGCCAGCGCTCCCGTCCCCGACGTTGCGCACACTATCGCCAGCGAATGGTGCGACGCCGAGGTGTTGCGCAAGCTCCGCCGTCGTTCCCTGGCCGCGCTGCGTGCCGAAGTGGAGCCGGTGGACGCTGCCGCCTACGGACGCTTCCTGCCCGCGTGGCAGCATGTCAGGACTCCCGGCGGCGGCCGCGGCCAGCCCTCGCTGCGCGGCCTGGACGGCATCATCACCGCCATCGACCAGCTCTCAGGGGTGCCCGTCCCCGCGTCAGCCTGGGAGCCCCTGGTGCTGGCCACACGGGTATCCAATTACCAGCACGCGATGCTGGATGAACTGATGGCTGCAGGTGAAGTCCTGTGGTCGGGGGCCGGGGCGCTCCCGGGAAACGATGGCTGGATCAGCCTTCACCTGGCGGACTCGGTGGAACTGACCCTCAACCCATCGCCCGAGTTTGAACCGGGGGACGCCGGCCAGCGGCTCCTGGACCACCTGCGGAACAACGGCGGCGGGTACTTCTTCCGCCAGCTGACCGAAGTGGCGGGCGGTATGGACGCCGTGCTGAGCGACCAGGAGGTGGTGGCTGCGCTGTGGGACCTCGCATGGGCCGGCAGGATCACCGGTGACACGTTCGCCCCGGTCCGGGCCTTGATCGCGGGAGGCCACACGGCCCACCGCCAGGTGGCAAGGGCACCACGTGCCAGGGCGCCGCGGCTCAGCCGGCTGGGCCGCTCCCACGGCACCGGCCTGATGGGCTCCCCCGGGCTGGCCGGCGGCCGGTATGGAACGCAGGGTGCCGCCACTCCGCCCACCGCCGCCGGGCGGTGGTCGGCGCTTCCCGAGCCTGAACTCGATCCCACCATCCATGCCCGCGCCACGGCGGAACTCCTGCTGGACCGCTATGGCGTGGTCACCCGGGGCTCGGTCATGGCCGAACAGATCGTGGGTGGCTTCGGCCTGATGTACAAGGTCCTGGCCCGGCTGGAGGAGGCGGGCCGCTGCCGCCGGGGGTACTTCATCGAACATCTTGGTGCCGCCCAGTTCGCTGTTCCGGCCACCGTGGACCGGCTCCGCTCCTACTCGGAAGACACGCAGCTGGCGAAGGCCGAACCGGTGGCCCTGGCCCTCGCCGCCACCGATCCCGCCAACCCCTACGGTGCGGCCCTCCCCTGGCCCGCGCTGCAGGACGACGCCGGAACCGGCCACCGTCCCGGCCGGAAGGCCGGCGCGCTGGTGGTCCTGGTGGACGGTGCGCTGGTCCTGTACGTCGAGCGTGGCGGGAAGACCCTGCTGGCCTTCAGCGATGACGAGGCCGTCCTGGCGGCGGCGGGTGCCGCGCTGGTGGGGGTGGTCACCCGCGGTGCGGTGGACAAGCTGATCATGGAGAAAGTGAACGGGCACGGCATCCTGGACACCCCGGTGGCCGCTGCCCTCAGCTCCGCCGGCGCCTACTCCACCCCGAAGGGATTGAGGGTCCGTGCCTGAGGGCGATTCGGTTTGGCGGGCCGCCCGCCAGCTGCACCAGGCTTTAGCCGGACAGACGCTGCTCGCCTCGGACTTCCGCGTGCCCCGGTTCGCCACCCTCAACCTGGCCGGCTGGACCGTTGCCGAGGTGGTTCCCAGGGGCAAGCACCTGCTGATGCGGGTGGTCAGCCCGGAGGACAAACGGCTGACCATTCACTCGCACCTGAAGATGGAAGGCGCCTGGCAGGTGTATCCGTCTGGCGGAAGGTGGCGGAAGCCGGGATTCACCGCCCGGTGCGTGCTCCGCACCGCCGTGGCAGACGCCGTCGGCTTTTCCCTTGGCATTGTGGAAGTGGTGGCCACAGCCAATGAGGACTCCATCGTGGGATTCCTCGGCCCGGACCTCCTGGGCCCGGACTGGGACCCGGACGAGGCGGAACGGCGCATCCGTTCGCGCCCTGAGGTGCCGGTGGGGGTTGCCCTGCTGGACCAGCGGAACCTCGCAGGCATCGGGAACATTTACCGCTGCGAAACGTGCTTCCTGTCCGGGGTGCATCCCGCCACGCCGGTTTCCGGGGTCACGGACGTGCGGACCCTGATGACCGATGCCAAACAGCTTCTGGAAGTGAACCTCGGGCCCGGCCGCCGCGTCACCATCCTGAATGCCCGCGGCATGCCGGTGGGCAGGATGGCAGGCAGGCCCGGCTACTGGGTGTACGGCCGGGAACGCCAGCCCTGCCTGAAATGCGGCACGCCCATCCAGCGCGGACTCCTGGGCAAGCCAAACGGTGAGGAGGAGCGGGACATCTACTTCTGCCCGACATGCCAGCCCGTACCCAGTTGATCTTTAGGCGCAGGTGGTCCTGTCAGGCGCAGCCCTCCGGAGCCATGGCGGTCCGTGCCTTGCCGTCGGTCTTCGGAACGGCGGCAGGAACCATGAAGCGCGGCAGCAGCACGTGGACCAGCGGACCAATGGCCAGGGCGTAGACCACCGTGCCCACGCCCACCGAGCCTCCCAGCAGCCAGCCGATGGCCAGCACGGACACCTCAATCAGCGTGCGCGACAGCCGGACTGACCACCCGGTCCGGCGCGCCAGTCCCGTCATCAGCCCGTCGCGGGCACCCGGCCCGAACCCGGCCCCGATGTAGCAGGCCGAGGCGACGCCGTTCACCAGGACGGCCCCTGCAAGAAGCCCGGCCTGGCCGGCCACGTGGGGTACGGCAGGAATCAGGGCCAGGCCGACGTCCGCAAATACGCCCACCATGACCGCGTTGCAGAGAGTGCCGAAGCCGGGCATTTGCCGGAGCGGTATCCAGAGCAGCAGCACCAGGAAACTCACAGCGATGACCACCACACCGATGCTCAGACCCGTCCGGTTCGCCAGCCCCTGGTGGAACACGTCCCAGGGGTCCAGCCCCAGCCCGGCGCGGATGAACATGGCCAGAGAGATGCCGTACATGGCGAGGCCGGTGAAGAGCTGGAGGAGTCTGCGGGTCATCATGCAAACAACCATTCCATGCAACTGGCATTGGAATACATAGCCAGTTTGAGATACTGGCTACATGTCCACCACCTTGAGCGCCACCGCCCTGTCCCGCCTGCTTGGCACCTGGAACAACGGCACCGGCCCGGCCTACCGGGAACTGGCCGATGTGGTTCGGCTCCTGATCCTGGATGGCCGTGTGGCCCTGGACAGCGCGCTGCCCAGCGAACGGTCCCTTTCGGCAGCCCTCGGCATCAGCCGGACAACCGTTACCGCCGCCTACTCCAGCCTCCGGGAACAGGGCTTCCTCAGCAGCGGCCAGGGCAGCCGCGGCAAGACGCGCATCCCCGAACTCACGCCGTTCGGCCGGGCGCTTTACGGCCCGCAGCCGCGGCCGGCCGAACCGTTTACCGCACCTGGCCTCACCGCACCGGAAGGGTTGATCGACCTTGCCTATTCGGCCCTGCCTGCCAGCGGCGAGGTGGTGCACCGGGCCTTCGCCGCGGCATTGACGGAGCTTCCCGCCCTGCTGCCGGGATTCGGCTACGACGCCCTGGGATTAATGCCCCTGCGCCAGGCGATTGCGGACAGGTATTCGGCAGCCGGGGCGCCCACCCAGGCAGGCCAGATCATGGTGACGTCCGGCGCGCAGCATGCCCTGACCATCATCATCCGCACGTTGGCAGGCCGGCAGGACCGGGTCATGGTGGAACACCCCAGCTACCCGCACGCGCTGGATGCCATCCGGACGGCCGGCTGCCGTGCCGTCCCGGTGGCTTTCACGAAGTCCGGCTGGGACCTGCCCGCCATGGAGTCGGCCATGGCCCAGCAAAAGCCAAGGCTCGCCTACCTGGTCCCCGACTTCCACAACCCCACGGGCATGATCATGCCGGACGCCCAGCGCCGGCGGCTGGTCCGCGCCGCCGCCGCTGCCGGAACCGTGCTGGTAGCGGACGAGACACTCCGTGAACTGAACCTGGACGGCGTCGCCACCACTCCACTGGCCGCCTTCGGCAGCACGGTGGTGTCCATCGGATCCCTCAGCAAGTCGCATTGGGGCGGCCTGCGCACCGGCTGGATCCGGGCCTCGGAAACGATGATCCAGCGGTTTGCCGCGGCACGCACCACCCTGGATCTGGGCGGACCCGTCATGGAACAGCTCGCCGCCGCCCACCTGGTGCGGGCCCTGGACGAACCGCTGCCCGCGCTGCTGGAGACCCTCCGCGGCAACCGGGCAGCACTTCTCGGCCTCCTGGCCGAACATCTGCCCACCTGGCGCACCACGCGTGCAGCCGGCGGCCTGTCCATCTGGTGCCGGCTTCCCACGCCCATCAGCACGGCATTGACAGTGCTCGCGCCGGACTTCGGGGTCAGGCTGGCGGCGGGACCCCGGTTCGGCATCGGCGGCGCGTTCGAACGCAACCTGCGGGTGCCGTTCGCCCTTCCACCGGACAAGCTCGAAACGGCGGTGCTGGCGCTGCGCGCCGCCCAGGACAAGCTGGACTCGGCTCCCCAGCTGCGGCGCTCGCTCACCCATGCCCCCGCCGTCGCCATCGCCTGACCCGGGCCCGGACCGGCCGCCGTCGGAATCGCCGGAACCACCGGAACGGTGCCAAATCGCCGGACCGGTGCCAAGCCGCCGGAGAGGTACGGCGATCCCGCACCGTTCCGGCGATTTGGAGCGCCACACGGAACGTTAGGGGCAGTTACGCGTACACGCGCTCCAGGAAACCGCCCCAGGCCTTGGCCGTGGTCGCGGAATCGGCGGTGCCGCTGAAGTCGTGCACGGTCATGCCAACGGGGGCACCGAAAGCGTTGCGGCCGAAAAACCGGTAGAGGGCGTCCGGGGTGCGCACGCCCAGGAAGTGCTCATTGGAGAAGTCCACCTCGCCTGTCAGCCGGCCCACGCCGTCGAGCTCCACATCCACCGCAGCGCCCTGCCCGGCCGAGCCGGCACGCAGCGCTTCGCGAAGCCGGATGAAACCATCGGGGGCCTGGGATGCCGCCGGTGCCTGGACGTCCGTAAACACCACAGGCCTGCCGTCGAAGTACTGCAGGTACTGGCCCAGCGTGTGCAGGTAGAACTCGGTGTGGCGGCTGGCGCCGTCGTACTGCTGGTCCCAGTTGTCCGCGAAGATGCCGCTGTGGACGTAGTGGAGCCGGGCCCGGCCGCCGTCCAGCGGTTCCAGCACATGTTCCAGCTGGTTGAACCAGCCGTCGGGCCCGTCCATCCGGGAGACCAGGTGGTGCGGGTACTCCTCCACCGTCCTGACGTCCGGCCACTGGTCCGTGGGGAACATCCATGCGGGCGTTCCATTGGTCACCGCTTCCCACACGCGCTCGGGCGTGCCGGGGAGCTCCGTGTCGTAGACGATTTCGAAGTTGCGGTTGTCGGTCATTTGTCCTGCTCCTTGCCTGGATGGGATTGGTTGGTTGCCGCGGGGGCACCGGTTTCTTTAAGTGCCGGATGCAGCGCCACGACGAGCCGGTGCCGCCGCCCCCGTGGTGACAGGGCGTCGTCGTGATACTTGTCCACCAGCCGGGTGACCTCGGTGCCGAGCTCCTCGGCGAAGGCTGCACGGTCCGCCGCGGTGCGGAACGTGATCTCGCCATCAATGGCGAACGTAGCCAGCTTTTGCCGGGCAGCGGCGGCGCCGGCAATCAGCTTGCCCACCTCCTGGACCATCCGGCCCGCGAGCGCCAGCAGCCAAAAGGCGGAGAAGCGGTCTGCAAACCGTCGCGGGTCCGGGGACACTTCGTTCAGCGCGATGGGTGAGATGAGGTAGGACGCCGCCGTGGCCTGCAGGACCCGCTCGGTCACATTGCCCTTGCGGCGTTCCTCCACCAGTTCCACCAGCCCGTGCCGCTCCAGCGCCTTGAGGTGGTAGTTCACCTTCTGCCGGGGCAGGCCGACACGGACAGCCAGCTGCGTGGCGGAAGCCGGCTGGACCAGCTCGCGCAGGATCCGGGTGCGGATGGGGTCCAGGGATACCTCGGCCGTGGCCGGGTCCTCGATGACGGCGATGTCCTGCATGCCTCCACTATCGCAACCGACAACTTTTATTGTCAAGAACTTTTTTATCGTCGGTGGCGGCTGGACCCGGCCCCGGAGGGCCACGGCCGCCCCGGTAGAATGGGCGGGTGATGCAATCCCCCCTTCCCGTGCGCGACGGCGTGAACGCCACCCGCCTGCGCCTTCCGGAAGAGGGTCCGTGGGACACGGCAATGGACTACATGATGCACCGCTGGGGACATATCGATCCGCAGGGCATCGAGGACAGGTTCGACGCCGGCGAGATCGTTGGCGAGGGCGGCGTCCCTTTGGACCGCGCCACTCCGCTGCAGGACCACACCTTCATCTGGTACTACCGCACGCTGCCGCCGGAGACGCGGCTGCCCGTGGAAATCAGCATCCTCCACCAGGACAACCACCTACTGGTGGTGGACAAGCCGCACTTCCTGCCCACCACCCCGGGCGGCACGTACATCCAGGAGTCGGCCCTGGTGCGCCTGCGCAACCAGTTGGACCTGCCGGACCTGATCCCCATGCACCGGCTGGACCGGATGACCGCCGGCGTCCTGCTCTTCTCCACCAACCCGCAGACCCGCGGCCGGTACCAGGTGCTTTTTGAGAAGCGGCAGGTGCAGAAGGAATACGAGTGCGTCTCGGCCGCTGAGCCCGCGCCGGGACATCCCGCCGTCGACTTCCCCGTGGTGGTGCGCAACCGGATGACCAAGTCGCGCAGCTACCTGCTGGCGGAGGTCATCGACGGCGAGCCGAACGCGGAAACCAGGATTGAGCGGCTGGAAACGTTCGACGGCGGCCCGGCGGCGGTTGCCGCGGGCACCGGTGCCCGCGGCAGGCCGCGCCTGGCCAGGTACCGGCTGGAACCGCACACCGGAAAGACCCACCAGCTGCGGGTGCACATGGCCTCACTGGGGCTGGGGATCGTGAACGACGCCTTCTACCCGGACCTGCTGGACAAAGCCCCGGACGACTACGCCAGACCGCTGCAGCTGCTGGCACGCGGCATACGGTTCGTGGATCCGATCTCCGGCCGGCCGGTGGAGTACCGCAGCAGCCTGGAACTCAGCGAAGCGGCCCCAACACGTCCCTGAACACCGCCTCCACGTCCGCGGTGTGCAGCACAAACTCCACCAGTTCCAGGCCGCTTGCCGGATGCGAGGCCCGGAAACCATCAACGGCCTCCAGCGCCGCCTGCGCCACCGCCGCAGCCGGCCACCCATAGGCTCCGGCCCCCACGGCCGGGAAGGCAAGCTCCCCGGCTTCCAACCTGTCGGCCAGCCGCAGGCTTTCGCTGAAGCAGGACACCAGGAGCGCACGGTTGGTCTGTCCGGCGCGGCGGTTGGGTCCCACCGTATGGATCACCCAGCGGGCCGGCAGCCGGAACGCCGGCGTGGCCACGGCGGCCCCGGTCTGCAGGCCGTGCGGCAGCGCCGTGACACGCAGCTCCCGGCACGATGCCAGCAATTCCGGCCCGGCGGCCCGGTGCAGCGCACCGTCCACTCCCCCGCCGCCCAGCAGCGAAGGGTCGGCGGCGTTCACCACCACGTCCACCCGCCGCTGCGTAATGTCGCCCTGCAGAACCGAGATCCGCATGCCGCCAGTTTCCCAAGTGCGGTACCTTGTGGCAATGGACTTCGGCGGCATTGACAGCTGGGGGGCGGCCCTTTATTTCTGGGTCATCCCGGTGGTGATCGGCGACGCCATTTTTCCGCCCATCCCGTCGGAGATGGTGGTGATTACCGGAGGCGCGCTGTCCGCCGACGGCCGGGCCAACGTGTTCCTGGTGCTTGTCCTGGCCGCCCTGGCCTCCTGGATGGGAGACATGGTGGTGTTCCAGCTCTTCCGGCGGCGGCTGAGCCATGTGCTGGACCGCTGGAAATGGGGCCGCCGCGTCCACGCCGGCATCCACGCCGGACTGGCCAAGGCGGGCCGTTCATCCACCTACGGCACCATCATCGGGGCCCGGTTCATCCCCGGCGGCAGGCTGGCCACATCGGCCGCCTCCGGGATCGCGAACGTCTCCGTGCGGGGCTTCAGCCTCTGCGCCGGGCTGGGGGCGGTCCTGTGGGCATGCTGGCTGGTGGGGCTGGGCTACTTCACCGGTTCGGCCACCAAGCTGCCGTTCTGGGCCAGCTCACTCATCGGCGTGGCCGTTGGCCTGGTGATCGGCGCCGTCGTGGGGATCATCGTCACCCGGCGGCGCGGTGACCGGTCGCCGGTGGAGGACGAGCCGATCCCCGACGCAGGCTAGACGGGCAGCCACTTGCCGCGGCTGCGCCGCAGCACGCTGAGCGAGCCTGTCAGCGCAACGCGTTCGACGGCGTCGCGCATCATGGCTGCCGACTCCACCGCCTGCCGGTTCTCGCCGCTGTACCCGCTGGCTTCGACGAGGAAGCGCAGGTTCAGCTGCGGCACGCCGCCGGCGAGCTGGAGCTGGTGCGCCTCCACGTGGTGGCGGGTGCCCAGCGCCTCCACGGCCGCGTCCATGACAGCCTCCGGCGGATTGCCCGGCCGCAGCCCGGTGATCTTGAGGCGGGTCTGGAAGGAAGGCATGCCTCCAACCCTATCCACACCCCCGCTCACATCCTGCTCCTGGACCCGAAACGCCCGCCCACCTTCCGGACGGGAGGTGGGCGGGCGTTCCATGGAAAGCCGCCAAACGTGAGCGGGCGTGTGCCTAGCCGGTGTTGCGGAGGCCCGCCGCCACGCCGTTGACGGTGATCAGCATGGCCCGCTGGAGGCGTTCGTCGATTTCCGCTCCGCTGATCCCGGCTTCGGTACGGATGCGGCGCAGGAGTTCCACCTGCAGGTAGCTGATGGGGTCCAGGTACTGGTCGCGGATTTCCAGCGAGCGCTTCAGCGTGGGCTGCGCGTCCAGGAGCAGGTTCTCGCCGGTCAGCTTCCGGACCTCGGCAACGGTGAGCTCATACTCGTCCCGGATGCTCCGGAACAGGTGGTGCAGCTCCTCCGGGACCAGGGTGGCCACGTAGTAGCCGGCGATGTCCATGTCCGTTTTGGCGAGCGTCATTTCCACGTTGGACAGCACCGAGCGGAAGAAGTGCCAGTGGTCCATCATCTCCACCAGCTGGGCGGAATGTCCGGCCTCACGGGCCGCCTTCAGTCCGGAACCGACGCCGAACCAGCCGGGCACGATCTGGCGCGACTGGGTCCAGCCGAACACCCAGGGGATGGCGCGCAGGCCGCCCAGCCCGGCGCCGGAGTCAGGGCGCTTGGAGGGGCGGGAGCCGATGTTGAGGGAGCCCAGCTGTTCCACCGGAGTGGAGGCCATGAAGTAGGCGGGCAGGTCCGGGTGGTCGATCAGCTTGCGGTAGCGGTCGAAGGCGGCGTCGGAAATAGTCTCCATGACGTGCCCGTAACGCTCCCGCTGGTCCGCCGAGGTCCGCGGATCGCGGTGCAGGGCCGAACCCTGCAGCACCGCGGCCAGGGACAGCTCCAGGTTTTCCCGGGCGAGTTCGGGCAGGGAGTACTTGTCGGAGATGACTTCGCCCTGCTCGGTGAACTTGATTTCGCCTTCCAGGACGCCGTTCGGCTGGGCAAGGATGGCGTCGTAGGTGGGCCCGCCGCCGCGGCCCACGGAGCCGCCGCGGCCGTGGAACAGGCGGACGCGCACCCCGTGCTTGGCGGCCACGTCGCGCAGTTTGCGCTGGGTCTTGTGGATCTCCCACTGGCTGGTCATCACGCCGGATTCCTTGTTGGAGTCCGAGTAGCCCAGCATCACTTCCTGGATGTCCCCGCGCAGCCGCACCAGTTCGCGGTAGGAGGGGTCGGACAGCAGCTGGTCCACGATCTCGGCCGAGGCGCGCAGCTCCTCGACGGTCTCCAGCAGCGGCGCGAAGCCGAGCTTGGCGTAGGGCTTGTCGCCAAAAAGGTTCACCAGGCCGGCTTCGCGGGCCAGCACGGCGGCGGCCAGGACGTCGTCGGCGCCGCGGGTCATGGAGATGATGTAGGTCTCGATGACGTCCGGGCCGTACATGCGCAGGGCCCGGCGGATCTCGCGGAAGACGTCATAGGTTCCGTCCGCGGCGCCGTCGAGCTTGATCGGGTGGCCGGACAGCGGGCGGCGGGAGGCCAGCTCGGAGCCCAGGACCTCGAAGCGTTCCTCGCGGCTCAGTTCGGCGTAGCGGAGCCCCGGGCCGCCGATCCGGTCCATCAGCTGCCCCACGGCGTCGTGGTGGTGGTCCGCGTGTTCGCGGATGTCCAGGGTGGCCAGGTGCAGGCCGAAGGAGGCGATGGCGCGGCGGACGCGGGCCAGGGACCCGTCCGCGGCCAGGGCGGCGGAATGGTTGCGCAGCGACAGTTCCAGCAGCTGCAGGTCTGCCATGAGTTCATCGGTTGCGTTGTAGTCGCGGCCGTGCTCGTGGTTGGAGTTTGCGGCCACCCGCTTGCCGGTGTTGATGAGCTTGGCCTTGATGCAGGTGAGTTTCAGCCGGTACGGCTCCTGGGCGTTCAGCTCCAGGACCCGCTTGTCCAGGCCGGGCAGCTTCTTCAGGTCCTCATCGATGGACTTCAGCAATGCCTCGTCCGCGCCTGCCAGTGCCGTGGAGTTGGACAGGATGGAAATCAGCTCATCGATCATGCCGATGCTGATCCGGATGGCGCTCTGGTTCTGGATCTGCAGGATTTCGCGGGTCACGGCGGCGGTGACATTCGGGTTGCCGTCGCGGTCGCCGCCGATCCAGGAGCCGAACCGGATGGGGGCGTCCTTGGACGCCAGGGTGACGCCGTGTTCGCCCAGGAGCTCGGAGAGCTCGGACAGCATCTCCGGCATGGCATCGGTGAGGATGCCGCCCAGGTAGTAGATGGCGTTCCGGGCCTCATCCACAGGGGTGGGCCGAACCTGGCGCAGCTCGTCGGTCTGCCACATCTGGTCAATGATCTCGGCCAGCTTCCGGTCCTGCCGGCGGCGTGCGGTGGACCCTTCGGCGGTGGGCTGGGCCAGGACGTCGGAGAGCTTGCGGATCTTGTCCAGGACGGAGCGGCGGGAGGCCTCGGTGGGGTGCGCCGTGAAAATGGGGCGCACGTCCAGCCCGTTGACCACTTCCTGCAGCACCCCGGGGCCGGCCTGGGTGGCGATCTCCGCCACGGTCTTGGCCAGCCAGCCGTCCTTCTCGGCCCGGGTCCGCAGGCCGCGAACGCGGTGGACCTGCTCGGCGGCGTTGGCCAGGTGGAAGTAGAACGCGAAGGCGCGCACCAGGTCGGTTGCCTGCTCGATGGGCAGGGATCCGAGCAGTTCACGGACCTGGGCAACGACGTCGTGCGCGCTCCAGGGGCCGGTGGCATGTGCACCGCCGCGGGCTGCTTCCTTGGATTCCTTGGTCAGGAGCCGGACCTGCTCCACCAGGTCCAGGAGTTCGGGTCCGTGCTGGCGGACCAGCGATTCCCCCAGAAGGGTGGAAACGCGGCGGACGTCCGCGCGCAGTTCGGAGGCGAGATCTGTTTCGGGCGCTGTTGCAGTGTGTGCCATTGAAGCAATCTTTCGAGGGTTATGGACTTGGCTCGTACACTGCGCTGGATACTGTGAGCCACGTTACTAGCTAAAGATGCTACCCCCGGTGCGGTGCAGCAGTGGAATCCGTCTCAAAGATGTCGCGGTACCCCACATGGCGCTTCACGGCGTCCAGTTCCACGCGGAGCTGCTCCACCTCGCTGCGCCAGGCGGCATCGTCAGCCTTACGACGGCGGGCCCTCCCCGCCTGAACGGCGGCGGCCGCCAGCCCCACCGGCACCGAAACGGCCAGGGCCCAGCCGGCGGCTGCGAAGAAGTCCAGGGCCACAGGCAACGCAGCGCGGAAGTCGATGAAGTCGTTGACCCCGCCGGCCATGCCCGCCAGGGCCCCATCAAGCGGCTCCAGGAACCGGCCCACCACCGGGGTCCCGGAAAGCGGCGGCGGAACGAGCTTGGCTTGCGCGTCCCCGCCCCAGCGCCCGTCCGCCAGGTGGTTCAGGACGTAGATGCCGGCGCCAACATTGGCTGCCATGAAGACGACGACGGCGGCGAGCGCGGCGAGGTCGGCCCGCCTGCGTCGCCATGCCAGCACCATGGCGCCGGCAACCATGGCCGCCAGCCAGGTAAGCGCCGCCAGCCACTCCCGATTCACTCCGGCAAGGATGTCCACCCCTCCATTCAACCCCGGCGGACCACCGTGCAGCTGGAATCCGGGATGCCCAGCGGGTTGCCGGCGTCCGTCCGGCGGAATGAACCGTCCATGCCTGCGGTTGTAGCGGGGGCAACGCAACCGGAAGGAACCATGGCCACCACCCCAGCCACCCCCGCTAACGCCCCCGCCGCCATTCCCGCCGCCAAGGTCGAGCGCTGGCAGCGCTTCCGCACCAACCGGGACAAAGCCCTGGCAGCGCCGCACGGCTGGCTCACCCTCACCTCGTTCCAGTGGCTCGAAGACGCCCCCGCCGCCGTCGACCTGGCCCCGGGCCTGTGGTCCACGGACCCCGGAGGCACCGCGGCGTTCCTCACCGCTGCTCCGCCGGACGGGCTCACGCTGGTGGGGACGGGGGAAAAGGTGGACGGCACGGTGTCCGCCGTCCTGGCGGACGAGGAGTCGCTGATGTGGGTGCAGTTCGGCGGCCCCAATGGGGACCAGGTGGTGGTGGAACTGGCCATGCGCGGCGGGCGGTACGCCATCCGCACCCGGGACTCTGCATCTCCGGCCTTCACCGGGTTTGACGGCGTCCCCACCTACCCGTACAACCCGGACTGGGAGGTGGCGGGCCGGTTTGAGCCCTACCCGGCCCCGGTGGACGTGCCGATCAGCACCGCGAACCCCCTGGTGGACGGCGTGCACCGCAGCGTGGGGGAAGTGGTGTTCAGGCTGCCCGGCAGCAACCATGAGTTCCGGCTCCAGGCGGAGGAAGAGAAGCTCGGCGCCCTGACCGTCACGTTCCATGACGAGACCAACGGCGACACCACCGACGAATGGCGGAAACTCTCCATGCCCAAGCCCCGGCACGATGCCTCGGGCAGGGCGACCGTGGTGCTGGACTTCAACCGGGCCATCAACTACCCCAGCGCCTTCACGCCCTACGGCACCTGCCCCATGCCGGTGAGGAACAACAGCCTGGACATCCGGGTGGAGGCAGGCGAGAAGCAGCCGTACCTTGCCTAGGAGATGGCGGAGATCCCGGTGATGGCCCGGCCCACGATCAGGGTGTTCACCTCGAACGATCCCTCGTAGGTGTAGATGGCCTCGGCATCGGCGAAGATCTTGGCCATCCGGTAATCGGTGACGATGCCGTTTCCGCCCAGGATGGAACGGCCCAGCGCCACGGTTTCCCGCATCCTGGCACTCAGGTAGGACTTGGCCAGCGCCACCTGCGGCATGTCGGCAGCACCCTGGTCCTGCAGCCTGGCGATTCCGGCCATCATGGCCATGCTGGCCACGGCGTTGCCCAGCATGGTCACCAGCTGCTGCTGGATCAGCTGGAAGTGTGCCAGCGGGCGGCCGAACTGCTCGCGTTCCACGGCGTACTGCCGGGCGACGTCGAACGCCGCCAGCTGCTGGCCCACCGTCTGCCAGGCCACCATGATCCGCGAACTGCGCAGCAGTTCCTTGGTGTCCTCGAAGCTGTTGATCCCGCTGAAGCGGTCCGCCTCCGGTACCCGGACGTCCCGGAACACGATGTCCGCGTTCTGGACAGTGCGCAGCGCGATCTTGTTCTCGATCCTGCTCCGGCTGACCCCCGGCAGGGTGGCGTCCACGACGAAGCCCCGCACGGAACCGTCCCCCTCGTCCCGTGCCCACACCAGCATGTAGTCGCAGAATGTCCCGTTGCCGATCCACCGCTTGGCGCCGTTGAGCACCCAGGTGTCGCCGCCGTCGTCCGGTTCCCCGGTGCTGGACGATATCCGCCGTGCCCGCGTCTCCATGCCGCCCGCCACGTCGGACCCGTGCAGGGGTTCGGTGAGGGCGAAGGCGCCCGTGGTGCGCAGCTCCGAGGCGTCAGCCAGCAGCCGCTGCTTCTGGTCCTCGCTGCCGAAGGTGTGCAGGGACTCAACGAAGAGATCGTGGTGGACCAGGAAGAAGGTGGCGATGGAGGTGTCCACCCGGGTCATCTCCGCAATGACCAGCCCGGCGAACAGGTGGCTGTAGCCGCGGTGGGCGGGCGTGCTCAGTTCCAGCGCAGCCAGCTTGGGCAGGATGTGGGCGGGGAACTCGGCCTTGTTCCACCAGTCCCCGGCGTACGGCGCCACCTCGGCGGCCAGAAAGTCCCGCAGCTCGGCCAGCTTGTTCCTCTCGGCCTGGCCCAGCAGGGATTCGACGGCGAAGAAGTCCGCCGCGGGCAGCTGTGACACGTCAGGCGCGCTCATTTCGGCCCCATCCGGATGGCACCGTCAAGGCGGATGGTTTCGCCGTTCAGCATGGCGTTGTCCACGATGTGCGCCACCAGGCTGGCGTACTCCGCCGGCTTGCCCAGCCGGGACGGGTGCGGAACCTGGGCGCCCAGCGAGTCCTGGGCCTCCCGGGGCAGGCCGGCCATCATGGGGGTCTCGAAGATTCCCGGCGCAATGGTGACCACGCGGACCAGCGAGCGCGCCAGCTCCCGCGCGATGGGCAGCGTCATGGCGGCCACCGCCCCCTTGGACGCGGAATATGCAGGCTGGCCGATCTGCCCTTCAAAGGCCGCCACGGAGGCGGTGTTGATGATGACGCCGCGCTCCGGGCCGCCCAGCGCGGTGACGGCAGGCTCGGTGGCCACCATCGCCTCGGCCGCCAGCCGCAGGACGTTGAAGGTGCCGATCAGGTTCACCTGGATGACACGGCTGAACGTTTCCAGCGGCAGCACGCCGTCGCGTCCCAGGACCTTTCCGGGGGTGGCGATCCCGGCGCAGTTCACCACGATCCGGAGCGGCCCCATCCCTGCGGCGGTCCCGACGGCGGCCCGCACGTCCGCCTCGCTGGTCACGTCAGCGGGGGCGAAGACGGCGGACTGGCCGGCTTCGGCCCGGCCGTTGAGTTCGTCCGCGGCTGCCTGCCCGTTGGAGGACGGGAGGTCAACGAGCACTACGGAGGCCCCGCCGTCGAACAACCTCCGCGCCGTGGCAGCTCCCAGCCCGGAGGCACCGCCTGTCACCAATGCGACGCAGCCCTTAATGTCCATACATCCTCCTTGATGCGTGTCCCCATGCCGCGGCGCGGCCTCGAGCAACAGTTAATGAATGTTAACTGAAATGCGCCACCGCCGCACGCGCCCGGGCTGCGTGTGCCCCGTTAGGGTGGACGGCATGACCTCCAGCAGCACCTCCTTGACCGCCTGGCAGGACAGGGCGAACCACGCGGCCCAGTCGGTGACCGCGCTGTTCGGCCGGAAACTGCTGTTGCTGCCCGGAACCCACCTGGGCGCCGTGCTGTGGCAGAGCAAGCACCCGGCGGGGCAGGACCAGCCTGCGGCGGAGCAGGACCAGCCTGCGGCAGGGCAGGGACAGGAGCCCGGCGGCCGGCGGCTGGGACGGTGGCTCGCGGCGCTCCGGCGCGTCCGGCCGGCCGCGGGCCTGGTCCTCCCGTGGCACTACTGGTGGCAGGCCCATTACGTGGACTGCCTGGTGGATACCGGCCGGCGGGAGCTGGGCGGCGGAGCCACCCCCGCGGCCCGGTTCAACGGCCCGGACCGGCCCAGCGCCGGACGCCTGGCCTCGCGCCTGGTCACCGGCATCAGGCTGCGCAACGCCCTGACCTTCGTGAACAGCTACTACGACGACATGGCGTGGCTGGCGCTGGCAACGCTGAGGCTGGACGGGCTGGCTGAGGAGACACGGCGCCCCGGCCGCCGCCGCAACGCCACGGTCCGCGCATCGCTGACGCTGCAGTTCGACGCCGCATGCACCGATGACCTGGGCGGCGGCACGTTCTGGAGCAAGAAGCGGGACTTCAAGAACACCCCTGCCACGGCCCCCGTGGCGTTGTTCTACGCCCGCACCGGGCAGCGCGGCAAGGCGCAGGCGCTGCTGGACTGGCTGGACGCCACCCTCTTCGACCTGGACCAGGGCCTGTACCTGGACGGTGTGCGCCCGGACCCCGCCGGCGGCGTGGTGGTGGAACGCGCCGTGTACACCTACAACCAGGGTCCCGTGCTGGGGGCCTTCCTGGAACTGGGCGGCGACGCCAACCTCGCCCGGGCGGCAGCCCTGGTGGACGCGGTAAACATGAAGCTCACGGCCGTGGACAGCCCAGTGCTCCGGTGCGAAGGAACGGGCGACGGCGGCCTCTTCACCGGGATCCTCTGCCGCTACCTGGCGCTCGCGGCAGCCGACACCCGGCTGCCCGCAGCCACCCGTGCCACGGCTGCCCGGCTGGTGACGGACACCGCGGAGGCGTTCTGGTCCGGCCGGCGCTCCGTCGGCGCCGGGGAGGCCAGGGCACGGCTTGAAGGCACCAGCATCTTCTCCATCCATGCCGCCCACCCGGCCGCTGAGGCGTATCCCCCGGGCGCCGCCGTCGAGCTTTCCACGCAGCTGCAGGCGTGGATGACGCTGGAGGCTGCCGCGGCCGTTGCCGCGGCAGTCACCGCGGCAAGTCCCGACGGCAGCGCGCCAACCGCTGGCTAACGGATGCCGGCCAGGGGCGTGACGGTGCCGGCCCCAAGCAGCACCCCGCCGTCGGCCGCCAGGCGGGCCTCCCTGGGGCCCGCGGGCGGAAACACCAGGGAGGTCAGGGACTGCCCGCCGACGAAGACCTCGATCGATGAGCGGTCCACGTATGCCGTGAGGTGCACCGTGTCCCCCGTGGGCCGGACCTGGACGGAACGCGGCTGCCGGTACTCGGTGTCGGCTGCCGGGTCGGCGGCCTTCCGTTGGCCGCCTGCCACCGTGTCACCGTCGCGGGCCACATAGGCCCGCCCGGCAGTGAAGTCGTAGCCAATGGTGGCGTAGGTGCTCCCGCCGCTTTGCAGGAGCAGCCGGGCTTCACCGGTCCCGTTCCCGGGTTTCTCCAGTTCGACGTCGACCTTGAAGGCGCCGCCCTCGGGAACCGGCAGCGGCTGCCCGTCCCCGATGCTGCCGGCCTGCAGGTGCGCCGGGTCCCCCTCCAGCGACCGGAGCCCGGCGGTGGGCGATGACGCCAGCACCGGGCGGCCGCCCTCGGAGGTGAGGCTGATGTCCCGCACCACCGAGGCGGCCCCCTGCCAGTCCTTTGTGGGCAGCTGCCGGGCGTAGGCCCAGTTGTTCATCCAGCCGATGGCGTGCCGGGAGGCCTTCCGCCGGCCGTCGTCCAGGCGCGGATCCTCCCAGGTGACGGCCGCGTAGAAGTCCGGGCCGCCGTCGAGCCACTGATGGCTGCCCTCGGGGGTGAAGGCCTTGCCGTCAAAGCCGCCGGTCCAGTAGGCCAGCCCCGTGCTGCGGCCCTCGGCGGAGCCGTTGGCGCTCGCCGCCAGGACCCAGGTGCGCTTGGCGGGGTCGCCGTCGACATCCATTTGGAAGAAGTCCGGGCACTCCAGGATGCCCAGCCCGTCCTTCTGGAAACCCGACACATAGGTCCATTGCAACAGGTCCTTCGAGGTGTAAAAGCCGATCTTGGAACCCTCGGCAAGCAGCATCAGCCACTGGTTGTTGGCGTCGTCCCGGACGATGCGCGGATCCCGCCAGTGCTCGGCGCCGGGGTTCTCCATCACGGGGTTTTGCCCGTAGCTTTGAAAGCTGTAGCCCTTGTCCGTGGAGTAGAACAGGGACTGGCGCTGGACGCCGTCGTGCTGCTGGGTGAGGACGGCGATCACCGCCCCCTTGCCGAACCCGGCCGTCCCCTCGGTGTCCACCACCGCGGATCCGGTCTCGATGTCGCCCAGGCCATTGCGGAACTTCTGGATGGCCACGCCCTCGTTCTTCCAGTGCACCAGGTCCGTGCTGGTGGCGTGGAACCACTCGGTGCCGTTTCCGTCCGGGTAGTCAGCGTTGTAGAGGTAGTAATAGTGCCAGACGCCGTCCAGCAGGAAGGGCCGCTGGGGATCGTTCATCCAGCGCTGGTCCGGGCTGAGGTGGTAGGCGGGGCGGTAGCCGGGATCCTGAGCCGGAGAAGATTCCGTGGGTGCGGCCGTGGGCTGCCCGGCCGGCCGGCTGTCGTCACGCTGGGCATTTCCCACGAGCACCAGCGAACCGGCCAGGGCCAGGGCTGCAACCGCGGCCACCACGGACCACAGGAGGGGCCGCCGCCGAAGGGCTGCAAACGCGGTTCTGAAAAAGGTGGATGGCATGTCGTGTCAATCCGTCGCTGAACGCACAAGTGCCGTCCCCCGGGTTCGGGGAACGGCACCAGCGCAAGTGAACCGTCAATTTTACCGGCCCGGCGCCCGGGAACCGAATCCCGGAGCGTCATGAACTATTGCCGGTCCTGGCCGGCAGGGCGCTTCTTCTGCGGAAACGGGGTTTCGCCCCGGGCCAGCATCTCCACGAACCCCGCGATCCGGCGTTCCCGGGTGGCTGCCTGCTTGGCCGAATTGGTCCTGTACACCAGGGCGAACAGGTTGGTTTTAGTGAGGACGTCGAACATCGCCTGGGCCTCGGGGTTCGCGGCAATCGCGGCAGCCAGGTCTGCCGGAACCTTCACGTCGGCCTGCCCGCCGTACGCTGCGTCCCAGCGGCCGTCCGCCTTGGCCGCCTCCACCGCCGCCCTGCCGGCGTCGGTCATTTTCCCCTCCTCTTCCAGGCGCGCAACGTGCCCCACGTTCCGGGCGGACCAGACGCTCCGCGGACGCCGCGGCGTCATCCGCTGGAAGGAGCTTTCATCATCCCGGCGCCGCAGCTGCCCGTCGATCCAGCCAAAGCAGAGTGCCTCGTCCAGCGCCGCCGGGTAGTCCAGGCCGGTTACCGTGCCGCCCTTCTTGTGCAGGACCAGCCACACTCCCGGGCTGGTCCTGTGGTTTTCTTCCAGCCATGCACGCCAGGCGGCAGCGTCAGGTACCAGCAGTTCCTCGAGGTCATCGGCCATGGCCCCATTCTGCCCGGAGAATCCCAGGCCACAAGCCCTGTGTGCGCCGGCGCTTCCGGTGGCATCATGGCCATACAGCAGCCGTCACCCACGGCCGCCCGTCAACCAGCATCAAGGACAATGCCATGCTCCGAGTCCGTCCCGTCCACTTCACGTCCCGCATCGAGCCCTGGAAGCAGTTCCTCACCGCCCTGGGAATGGTCCAGACAGAGGACGACGGCGGGTGGCAGGTCTTCGACTCCGCGTCAGGCCGCCTGGCTTTGCACGGCGCCGAGGCAGGGGCCGGCCAGGACGGCCGCACCGTGTTTGGGGTGGAAGTGGGCGACGTGGCGGAGTTCGCCCGCCGCACCAACCTGTCCGCCCAGGAGGGCGGACCGCAGGCGGACGGAACGCAAGAGGAACCAACGCAGCCGGCCGAACTCGTCGCAACGGACCACGGTGAGGCCTGCCGGGTCACCGCGCCGGACGGATTCAGCTTCCTGGCGGACAAGGCCGTCCACGGCGCCCAGTGCGCCGATGCCGATCCCGCACTGGCCGTCGCCGGCGTCTGGTACACCCCGGACCCGGAGTCAGCCATCCGCACCCTGCTGCACGCCGGCGCGCGTCCCCGGCCGGTGCCGGACAACGACGAAACCGCCGATTTCACGGCCAAGAACGGCGGCGTCCTCCTGGTGCGCCCGGCGTCGGGGCCCCCGCGCTCAGGCCTGGGCTTCGAATACGACGGCGGGCTGGAACCGTTGCGGGAGCGCCTCGCCGGTGCCGGTTTCCCGGCCAGTCTGACCGAGGAAGCCTTTGGGAGCACCCTTCACGTGGCCAATCCGGACGTGGGCAGCCCCAACGCGCCCGCCACGCTCTGGATCTCCCAGCACCGCCCCATGGGGTAGAACTTAACCATGAACGTGCGCACACCTGACCCGAATCCCGGCTGGCTCTCTGAAGAAGACCTCTTTGAGGCCCGCGGGCGGCTGCCCATGGTGTACGTGGAGGCCGTGCCGGTCAGGCTGGATCCGCTGGGGTACGTCAACGAGGTGGGCACGCTGCTGCAGGCCGACGCCGACGGGACAATGGTGCGGTCCCTGGTCTCCGGCCGGGTCATCTACCGCGAAACCATCCGCGCCGCCCTGCTGCGGCACATGGAGAAGGACCTGGGCCCCCTGGCGTTTCCGCAGCTGCCGCTCAGCCCCGTGCCGTTCACGGTGGCCGAATACTTCCCGGCACCGTCCCAGACGGGGTTCACCGACGAGCGGCAACACGCCGTGTCCCTGGCCTACATCATCCCGGTCACGGGCGAGTGCGAACCCCGCCAGGACGCCCTGGAACTGACATGGATGACCCCCGAGGAAGTCCTCAGCCCTGGCGTCCAGATGGAGTTCGCGGGCGGCCGCGGCGGCCTCATCCGGCAGGCCCTGGCGTTCGCAGGTGTGGGCTTCTGACATCCGCGCCGGGACCTGGGGGTCCCCGGTTTTAGGCGCCCGCCTTTGTAGACTGTAGGGCGGACCGCAAGAGAACTTAAGGACTCCCATGACCGAATCACCAGCCGCCAGGCACCACCGTGAACAGCAGGCTGGATCTCTGACCACCGGCACCCACATCCTCCTTCCGGACGGCCACCGCACCGCCGAAATCGACCAGGTGGAGCTTGAGCGGGACGATTTCGGCTCCCCGGCACTGGTGCTGGCAAGCCTCTCCGGCGGCGGGACGCTGCGGGTCGCCATAGGTGCCACCGTCACCGTTGTGGACGGAACGCACGACGACGTCACCCAGCTGCCGCTGCCGGCTGACCTCCCGGAAGCCACACCGCCGGTGGAAACCGCCGGGACCGGGCCCATCACCGTGGCGCCCGCCGTCGTCGTACCTCCCCTGCCGCCGGTACCGCCCGCGGCGACCGGACCCAGCGAGGAGGAACTCGCCCTCATCCCGGCTCCGGCCGGCACCCCTGAGTCCGTGGTGGAAGCCGCCGCCGAGGCCCACCCGGATGCCGAGGGCGTCCTGCTCCTGGCCGACCGGCTCTCCAAGGGCGTCAACTTCAAGTCCGGCAGCTGCCTGAAGGACCTTACCGACCTGGCGCACGAATTGTTCATCACGCTCAAGGATGCCGACGGGGCTCTGGCCGTGGCTGACCTCCTCACCGTGCTGCCCTATGACGGGAACCCCGGCCGGTGGACCTCGGTGGAGGCCTCCCTCGCCCTGGCCAGCTACATCTGCCGGCAGGACGGCCAGGACGAACGCGCCGAGGTCTATGAGAAGCTGATCCGCACCCCGGAAAACCAGGAAACGGATGCGTTCAAGGCACGCATGGCCGCCAAGGTGCGGCAGCGCTCACTCAACGAACCCAACCTGTACGACAAGGAAATCTTCCGCTCCATCGACAACTCCAACCACGATGCCGAGCGTGAATGGCGGTTGCTGCGGCTGGAAAGCCTGCTGTTCCTGCGGGCCCACGGCGGCTCGGAAACCATCGGGATGCCCGAGCTGGAACGCCGGATCAGCAATGAGCTGGAGGCTGTCCGGTCCTGACCGCAGGACCGGCTTCGGGGCGGGGGAAATTACCCCTACCCGGGGCGTAGCCGGAGTTGTACATTCGGGGCTATGACCAACAATCTCAGCGTAGTGATCAACGCCGACGCGCCGCAGGTCTGGACCATGCTGCGTGAACCGTCCAAGGTAGCCCAGTGGCACGGCTGGCAGGCCGAGGACCTGGAGTCCGAGATCAAGGAGATCTACTTTTCCAGCGACGTGGAGGAATCCGCGGACCATACCAGCCTCACCGTCCACGGCGGGGACACGTTCGAGCTTCACCCGGTGGCCGGCGGAACCCGGGTCAGCGTCACCCGCGGGGCCATGGATCACGACTCCGAGTGGGCTGCCTGGGACGAGGACATCACCCAGGGCTGGCTGACCTTCCTGCAGCAGCTCCGCTTTGCCCTGGAACGCCACCCGCACGGCAAGCGGCACACCCTGTTCCTGCACCTGACAGAGGGGAAGGGCTCCGCGATCGAGAAGCTGGGGCTGGCCGACCTCCCTGCCCCGGGCGAGCCGTACCAGGTCACCTTGGATACCGGAGAGGAAATCAGCGGCAAGGTCTGGTACCGGACCAGCCACCAGGTGGGACTCACCGTGCACGGCTACGCAGAGCATGGCGAGGGGCTGCTGGTGGTGGCCGACCATCCCGCCATCAAGGACGTCCGGGCAGAGGGTGAAGGGTCGCTGGTCATCGCCTCCACCTACGACCTGGGCGCCGGCAAGGTTGACGCCATCCGGTCCGCCTGGGATTCGTGGCGCTCCAGGAACTACCCGGACTCGGAACCGGTCAGCTGACGGCGCCGGCTGGTTTATTGAGGCAGCGGCAATTGCTGGCACACTGGTACCGTGCCTGCCGATCCCGCCTTTGCCCTGCCTGATACCCGGTCACAGTTTTCCTTCACGGTGGGCACCCGCCTGGCGGAGACCTGTCCGCCGGCTGCCGCCCGGACGGCTGAAAACGGCGGGGAGTTCCTGGGCCGCACCGGCACCATCACCACGCCGCACGGTGAAATCCAGACGCCGGCGTTCATCGCCGTCGGGACCAAAGCCACGGTAAAGTCCGTACTGCCGGAATCCATGGCAGACCTGGGCGCCCAGGCGCTGCTGGCCAACGCCTACCACCTGTACCTGCAGCCGGGGCCGGACATCCTGGACGCGGCCGGCGGCCTGGGGGCCTTCATGAACTGGCCGGGCCCCACCTTCACGGACTCCGGCGGATTCCAGGTGATGAGCCTGGGCTCCGGGTTCAAGAAGGTCATCGACATGAAGACTGTGGCCGCCGCGGGCGCGCCCGGACCGGACGATGCCGTGGCCCCCGGCAAGGAACGCCTGGCCCATATCGACGACGATGGCGTCTGGTTCAAGAGCCACCTCAACGGGGACCGCCACCGGTTCTCCCCCGAGATCTCCATGCAGGTCCAGCACCAGATCGGGGCGGACATCATGTTCGCGTTCGACGAGCTCACCACCCTGCAGAACTCACGTGGCTACCAGGAGGAGTCGCTGGAGCGCACGCGCCTATGGGCGGAGCGGTGCCTCGAGGAGCACTTCCGCCTCACGGAGGCCCGGGCCGGCAAGCCCTACCAGGCCCTGTTCGGCGTGATCCAGGGCGCCCAGTACGAGGACCTTCGCCGGAAGGCCTGCCGGGACCTGGGTGCCATGCCGTTCGACGGGTTCGGGATCGGCGGGGCGTTGGAGAAGGAGAACCTGGGCACCATCGTGCGGTGGTGCAACGAGGAACTGCCGGAGGACAAGCCACGCCACCTGCTGGGGATCTCCGAGCCGGATGACATTTTCACGGCCATCGAAAACGGTGCCGACACCTTCGACTGCGTCTCCCCCACCCGGGTGGCCCGGAATTCCGCGTTCTACACCCCGGACGGCCGGTTCAATCTCTCGGGCGCCAAGTACAAGCGCGATTTCGGGCCGCTGCAGGAAGGCTGCGACTGCTACGCCTGCGCCAACTACTCGCGGGCGTACATCCACCACCTGTTCAAGGCCAAGGAGATGCTGTCCGCCACCCTGATCTCCATCCACAACGAGCGGTTCGTGGTGAAGATGGTGGATGACGCCCGGCTGGCCATCGAGTCCGGCACCTTCTTCGATTTCAAGGCGGAAACCCTGGGCCGGTATTACTCCTAGGCACGTCCGCTAGGCTGGCCGGATGCTCATTGATATCCCTGCCGCGGAAGGTACTGCAGAGGCCTTGGTGGCCCGCCCGTCCACCGGAACCGGTCCTTTTCCCGGCGTCATCCTTTACATGGACGCCTTCGGCCTGCGCCCCCGCATCCAGGAGATGGCCCAGCGCATCGCCGACTGGGGCTACGTGGTGCTGGCCCCCAACGTTTTCTACCGGGACGGAACGGCCGCCGAACTCGCCCCCGCCACGGACATGACCACCCAGCAAGGCCGGGAAGCGGCGGGCAGGGCCGCCTTCCCGCGGATTGGCCGCCTGACTCCTGACAAGGCGCTGCCGGACATCGACGCGTGGATTTCGGCGCTGGCGGCACTGGACGGCGTCACCCCCGGCCCCATCGGCACCGTGGGCTACTGCATGGGCGCCCGGCTGGCTGTGCGCACCGCCACCTCCCACCCTGAAGTGGTGGCTGCCTGCGGCGGCTTCCACGCCGGCGGACTGGCCACTGACGAGCCGGACAGCCCGCACCTTGGGCTCGGGAAGGCGCGGGCCCGGTTCGTGTTCGGCCACGCGGACCATGACCGGAGCATGGCTCCCGACGCCGTCGCCCGGCTGGGCAAGGCGCTCCAGGCTGCGGGGCTCGAGGCGTCCAACGTCGTCTATGAAGGGGCGCCCCACGGGTACACGATGGCGGACACGTCGGCCTTCCACCCTGATGCCACCGAACGCCATTTCCGTGAGCTGCGTGCCCTCCTGGACGGGACACTGAAGGGCTGACCCGGCCGGCCGCCGTCGAACTCGCCGGAAAGCTGCCGGATCGCCGGAACGTTGCGGCGAGCCGGACGGGTTCCGGCGATCCCGGGAGGCAGGACGGGCCTGGCAGGTTTTCCACATGACGACGGCGGCGCCTTCCTGAGCTGTCGCAGCGGCAGGATCCTGTCGGGATGACACCCCAGCCGCCAGTCCGCCTCCCCTCCCTTCCGAGCACCGGCAACCTGTGGCGGACGGGGCAGTTGCACGAGAGAGGCCTCAATTCCCGGGCCATCAAGGCATTGGTCCTCCACGGGAAGCTGGTACGTCTTCGCCACGGCTGCTACATCCGCGCTGAGCTGTGGGAGAAGCAGACAAGTCCCGTCCGCAGCAAGCAGTTGATTCGCGCCCACGCGCACGGGACGCTGACCAGGTCTGCGGGCGGCTATGTGTACAGCCATACCTCTGCCGCCCGGCTGCACGGTCTGCACTTGTGGGCAGTCGATGACACGATCCACCTTCTGCTGCCGGGGAACCCTTCCAGCGAGCGGCTCGGCAAGGATGTCCGGGGCCATACCCGGCCGTGGACAGCGTCGGAGGTGGTAACCCTCGGCGGCCTCAGAGCGACCTCGCTGGAGCGGACGGTAGTGGATTGCGCCATGATGCTGGGTTACCGGCAGGCCCTGGTGCTCACCGATCACGCCCTCCGGCTTGGGGCCGACAAAACCCTCCTGGAAAGCATGGCCGAGGGCCTGGAGGGACGCCGCGGGGTCCGGACCCTCCGGCGCGCCCTTACCCACGCAGATCCACGTTCGGAGTCAGCTGGTGAAACACTAACCCGCGAACTCCTGACGCGGCTGAAACTTCCCCTGCCGGAGCCTCAAGTGTTGGTGGCAACACGTGCTGGCCGGTACCGGCTGGATTTCGCCTGGAAGGATAAGAAGGTGGCACTCGAATTCGACGGGAAAACGAAGTACTTCGACTATGGGCCAACGGCTGAGGTGCTGTTTCAGGAGCGGCAGCGGGAGAAGGCCCTCACCGAGAATGGCTGGACCTTCCTTCGCCTGACATGGGCCGACCTTTTCCGTGAACATGAGTTCAAAGCCCGTGTCCTTGCTGCGCTCCGGCCCTAGCCACGCCGGCCGGAGCGCCAAATCGCCGGAACGGGACCAGGCCGCCGGTAATTTCCGGCGATCCGGCAGCTTTCCGGCGATCCCACGCGATCAGCAGTTGGAACGTACGACGCCGGGCGGCAGCTATGCGGCGTTTGTCACCGCTTCCGCGGCGGGGCCCGCGACGCCGTAACTGGGCTCGCGACGCTTGACCCAGTTGATGACCAGCGAGGTCACGGGGACGAAGAGGAACTCCACCACGGTCTTGTAGACGAAACCCACCAGCACGTAGTTCACGAAGCTGCCGGGGTCGGCGATGCCGATGACGGGTGCGGCGATGCTGCAGAAGATCATCGTGTCCACAAACTCCCCGGCGCCCGAGGATCCCATGAGCCGCGCCCATAGGGACTTCTCCCCGGTGCGGGCCTTCATCCGGACCAGGATCCAGGAATTGATGGTCTGCCCCGCCAGGAATGCCAGCAGGGAGGCCAGGACGATTTGTGGCACGGGGCCAAGCGCCCCTTCCAGGGCGGACTGCTTGGCGGCACCGTACTCGTCGTCGAATCCGGGCAGCGCAATGACTACCCAGTAGCAGAGGGAAGCGAAGACGGACAGCGCAAATGTGGTGAAAATGGCTTTGCGGGCCACCTTGAAGCCGTAGACCTCACTGATCACGTCGCCGAGGATGTAAGCCAGCGGGAAGAGGAAGAAGCCGCCGTCGGTGACGATGGGGCCGAATGCCACCCCCTTGGACGCTCCGATGTTTGACAGGATCAGCACCACTGCCATGGCTGCCAGCATGATCCCGAAGTAGGGCGAACCGATGTCCGCGAATCTGGCGGCGGGACCTGCGGCAGTGGGTTGGACGGTTTGGGGCAGGGCACTGTGGCCGGGGGCGGAGGTCATCGAGGGATCCGTTCAGGAGTGGTTGGCCGGCCTGCCGTACTGGGCGGCCGGTTGTATTAGCACTCGTGCCATTCTCGCACCGGGCCGCGTGGCAAAGCTCCCCAAAGGAGAAGGGTTGATTAGCCCCGACAGTTTTTGAACATGTTCAACTATTGTGGCACACTGCTTTTGAACATGTTCAAAAAATGGGGATGCCGATGGCAGCGAAGAGCGAACAGACCAGGCAGCTGGTGGCGGACACGGCGCTGCGCATGTTCCGAGATATCGGGTTCGAGAAGACCACCATGCGCGCCATCGCCGCCGGGGCAGGCGTCTCCGTCGGCAACGCCTATTACTACTTCGCGTCCAAGGATGACCTGGTCCACGAGCTGTACATCCAGGTGCAGGCAGAGCACGCGGCGCGGGCCTCGGAAGCGTTGGACGGGACCGCTTCCCTGGCTGAGCGCCTGAAGGCCACGCTGCATGCCGGCCTGGACGTCATGGCCCCTTACCACCGGTTCGGCGCGGACTTCGTGGCCACCGCAATCCGGCCAACATCACCGGTGAACCCCTTCTCAGCACGGTCCACGCCTGCGCGCGAGGCCTCCCTGGACATCTTCAGGCGCACTGTGGATGGGGCCCGGCCCGGCGTACCGAAGAAATTGCGGACCGATCTGCCGGAGCTGCTGTGGCTCTGCTACATGGGCATCACCCTCTTCTGGGTCTATGACGCCTCGGAGAGCCAGAGGCGGACCAGGAGGCTGGTGGACGGCGCGGCCCCACTCATTGCCCGCGGTCTCGCTCTGGCCCGCATCCCGGGAGTCAGCAAGGTGTTGGACGACGTCCTGGACCTGGGCCGCAGCATCCGCGATTAGAGAAGAAACATTGGGGGAAAAGATGGGCTGCACAAAGACCGTTGTGGTGGCGGGGGCTTCCGGCTTCATCGGCACGTACCTTCGCCGGCGCTTCCAGGAAGACGGATGGACCGTGAGCACCATTGGACGCAAGGGAACCGGCAGTTCCGCGGCAGTATGGGCCGACGACGCCGGCATGGCCCGGGTGCTCAACGGCGCCGGGCTGGTGGTGAACCTCGCCGGACGGTCCGTCTCCTGCCGCTACAACCGGCGGAACAAGGCGATCATCATGGACTCGCGCGTGGCCACCACCCAGGCGCTCGGGCGTGCCATCGCACAATGCCCGGAGCCGCCGTCGACCTGGTTGAACGCCAGCACCGGCACCATCTACCGCGATGCCAGGGACCGCCCCCAGCCTGAAACCGACGGCGAGCTTGGCTCCGGGTTCTCCGTGGACGTGGCCAAAGCGTGGGAGGCCGCCCTCGCGGCGGCCACCACGCCGGCCACCCGGAAGATCCCGCTGCGGATCGCCATCGTGCTGGGCCGCGGCGGCGGCGCGCTGGCGCCGTTCGCCAACCTGGCGCGGCTGGGCCTGGGCGGCCACATGGGCGACGGCAGGCAGAAGTTCAGCTGGATCCACGTGGAGGACCTGTACCGCAGCATCCGCTTCCTGCATATGCGGACCGACGTCACCGGACCCGTTAATGTGGCGTCGCCGGACGTGGTGAGCAACCGGGAAATGATGCGCCTGGTGCGGCGCGCCTACGGCGCCCGCTTCGGGCTCCCCACCCCTGCGTGGCTCCTCCGTGCAGGGGCCGTCCTGATCCGCACCGAAACCGAGCTTGTGCTCAAAAGCAGGTGGGTCCAGCCGCAGAAACTCCTCGACGCGGGCTTCGTCTACAGCCAGCCGGAGCTGGGCCGGGCACTGCTGCAGATCGCCAAGGGCCGGGAATGAGCCGCCCGCTCCGCGTCACCTTCGGTCCTGCGCGTTCCTTCCCGGCGCGGGCCTTACGGTCCTGGTCTTCGGGTTCCCCCTGGGCTTCCCCGGCTATCTCTACGGAACGCTCGCCGCACTGCTTCTGGGAATGCCCCTGGCGCCGGCTGCCGGGATTTGCATGCGGACCGTCCGCAACCAGCTGCTGCACGTCCTGGCCGTCGGCGTGGCAGGGCTGGCAACCGGGATGCTTACGCTCATGTTCATCACAGGCAGCCACTGGTCCGCGATGCGGGGCATGGTCCTGTGGACGGGGTGCTGCGCGGCGCTGGGGCGGGCAGCTGTGTCCGGCCTCGTCACAATCCATGACGCGCCCGCGCGGGAACCCGTGGCTGCGCAGAAGCCCGGCCCACCGCTGGAACCCTGACCATACGGCGTCCTGGCGCCCTGTCCGGTGACACATGGAAAGCGTCCGACGGCGGGTGGCAGGATGGGTGCATGACTTCCGCTACCCCTGACGCAACGCTGTCCGCCGCCGGCCCCGCCGTCGTCCTCACTATCGCCGGCTCCGAAGCCACCGGCGGCGCCGGCGCGCAGGCGGACCTGAAGACCTTCCAGGAACTGGGCGTCTTCGGCATCGCCAACCTGACCTGCATCGTGTCCTTCGACCCCAAGGACAGCTGGAACCACCGCTTCGTGCCGGTGGACCAGCAGGTGATCGCCGACCAACTGGAGGCGACGACGGCGGCGTACGGTCCGGCGTCGGGCGCCCCCTCGGCTTTGGACACGGTGAAGATCGGCATGCTGGGCAGCCCGGCGACCATCAGCACGGTGGCGTCTGCCCTGCAGGAGAACAGCTTCGCCAACGTGGTCCTGGATCCGGTGCTGATCTGCAAGGGCCAGGAGCCCGGGCATGCACTGGACACGGACCAGGCCCTGAAGGCGCAGATCCTGCCGCTGGCAACGTTCGTCACGCCCAACCACTTCGAGGCGGAGTCCCTGTCCGGCCTGGAAATCACCGACATCGAGTCGTTGAAGGCCGCCGCCGTCCGCATCCACGAATTCAGCGGCGCGGCAGTTCTTGCCAAGGGCGGGGTTCGGCTGGAAGGCCCGGACGCCGTCGACGTCTTCTACGACGGCGAAACCCTGGAAGTCCTCACCGCCCCGAAGGTGGGCGAAGTTGCCGTCTCCGGTGCCGGCTGCTCACTCGCCGCGGCCGTGACCGCGGAGCTGGCCAAGGGCGCCAGCCCGCTGGAGGCTGCACGGACCGCAAAGGACTTCGTCACCGCCGGCATCCGCAACCGTGTTGCCTCCGGCGCCCCGTTCGACGCCCTCTGGCAGGGCGGCGCCCGGTAGAACCGATCTCCCCGCGCCGGGTTCGCCGGAAACCCTCGAGATCGCCGGGAATTTCCGGCGAACCCGGCAGTTCCCGGCGAGCTCGACGTGTGGCTAGCGCCGGGGGATGTTGCGCAGGTTGCTGCGGGCCATGCTCACGGCCTCGCCCGCCCCGCGGTTCAGGACCACCTTGGACATGGCGGTGGCGAATCCGATCACCTGCGAGCCGGAAATCTTGGGCGGGATGGACAGCGCCTTGGGATCGGTGATCAGCTCCACCAGTGACGGGCCCGGGTGGGCGAAGGCCTCCCGGTACGCCGACTCGATCTGCGCAGGATCGGTCACCCGCACGGCATGGAAGCCCAGGGCTTTGGCCACGGCCGCATAGTTGGCGTCCGGCACGTCCACGCCGAAGTCGGGCAGCCCGTCCACCAGCATCTCCAGCTTGACCATGCCCAGGGTGGAGTTGTTGAACAGCACCACGTTGACTGGCAGCTTGTACGCGGCCGCGGTGATCAGCTCGCCCAGCAGCATGGACAGCCCGCCGTCACCCGAAACCGAGATGACCTGGCGGCCCGGGTTGGCCAACTGGGCCCCGATGGCATGCGGGAGGGCGTTGGCCATGGAGCCATGCAAGAAGGACCCGATCAGCCGGCGGGTGCCCAGCGGGTTGATGTAGCGCGCGGTCCAGACGTTGCACATGCCGGTATCGGCCGTGAAAATGGCGTCCTCCGCCGCCACCTGGTCCAGCAGCGAGGCCGCGTACTCCGGGTGGATGGGCTGCTTCTTCTCCACTTTGCGGGTGTAGGCGCCCACCGCCTTGTTCATCAGCCGGTCGTGCTTCTTGAGCATCTGGTCCAGGAACCGGCGGCTCTTCTTCGCCTTCACCAGCGGCAGCAGTGCGCGCAGGGTGGGGAGCACGTCGCCGTGGACGGCGATGTCCACGTCCGTCCGGCGGCCCAGCCGGTGCGCCGCCCGGTCCACCTGCGCGGTCCTGGTGTCGGGCAGGAACTGGTCATACGGGAAATCCGTGCCGAGGAGGATCAGCAGGTCCGCGTCCTCGATCCCCTCCGCCGCGGCACCGTAGCCCAGCAAACCGGTCATGCCGATATCGAACGGGTTGTTGTACTGGACAAAGTCCTTGCCGCGGAGCGAGTGCCCCACCGGCGCCTTCGCCAGCTCCGCGAGCGCCATCAGCTCGCCGTGGGCGCCTTCCACGCCGGCACCGGCGAAAATGGCCACCTTCCCGGCGTCGTTGATGGCGTCCGCCAGCGACTGGACGCTTGCCGGGTCCGGGACCAGGCTGGCCGGCCGGAAGGTGGCCGGGAGCGGCGTGGGTGCCGTGGCTTCCAGGCCTGCGATGTCGCCGGGAAGGGTCACGACGGCGACTCCGCCGAGTCCCAGCGCGTGCTGGATGGCGCTGTGCATCACGCGGGGCGCCTGCTCCGCGGTGCTGACCAGCTCCGAATACACCGAGCACTCGTTGAACAGCCGGTCCGGGTGGGTCTCCTGGAAGAAGCTGCTGCCGATCTGCTTGCTGGGAATGTGCGAGGCGATGGCCAGCACCGGCGCGCCGGACCGGTTGGCGTCGTAGAGGCCGTTGATCAGGTGCAGGTTCCCGGGGCCGCAGGAGCCGGCGCAGACTGCGAGCTTGCCAGTGAGTTGCGCCTCTGCAGCCGCGGCAAAGGCGGCCGCTTCCTCATGGCGGACGTGGATCCAGTCAATGCCGCCCTTCGCGGCGCCACCCGTCTGGCGGACGGCGTCCACGATCGGGTTGAGGCTGTCACCCACAATCCCGTAGATCCGCTGCACGCCGGCAGCCTGGAGTTGTTCGATGAGCTGGGTGGCAAGTTCCTTGGCCATGGGTGCAGACTCCCGCATTTGTGGTGGTGGCTGACATGGCCCAATATAGTCCGCCCACCTGGGCTGGCACCTGACGGGCATGCAGAGGAGGCGTACGACGGCGGCCTGGCAGCCGCCGTCGTACGCCTCCTTGGGGAGCTGGCCCCCGGGTGCCGCTAAAGGCTACCGTCCGGCACCCACGCGCTCTTCGCCGTCGGCCGCGTTGGATGCCCATGCGTGGCCCTGTTCGGCGTCGAGGTGCGTGGCCTTCTTGTTTTTCAGGGCGAAGATGTAGACCACCAGCGAGATGGCCACCGCCACCGTGACGTAGGTGAAGAACAGGTCCTCCCGTCCGGACTTCTGGAAGGCGGCACCGATCAGCGGCACGGTTCCGCCGAAGAGGGAGTTGGCGATCGCGTAGCCCAGGCCCACGCCCAGGGCACGGATGGAGGCCGGGAAGAGCTCGGCCTTCACCAGGGCATTGATGGAGGTGTAGCCGCCCACGATCAGCAGGCCGCCCATCATCAGCAGGAACGCGGTGAATGGATCCTTGGTGCCGGCCAGCGTGGACAGCAGCGGCCAGGTGAACAGCACACCGGTGATGCCGAACCAGAGCAGCAGGGGCTTGCGGCCCACCTTGTCCGAGATGATGCCGTAGACGGGCTGCAGCAGCATGAAGATAAACAGGGCCCAGAAGTTGATCACGGAGGTGTCGGTCTTGGCGATGCCGGACGTATCGTTCATGAACTTCAGGATGAAGTTGGTGTAGGTGTAGAAGGCCACGGTGCCGCCAAGGGTGATGCCAATGCAGACCAGCAGCGGCTTCCAGTAGCCGGTGAACAGCAGCTTCATGGTGCCCGGCTGGGCCTGGCCGGCCACGGCGGGAGTCTTTGCGGCGTTGATCTGTTCGGCGGAGACGGTCTCCTCCATGGAGCGGCGCAGCCACAGGACAACAAGGGCCGCCACGCCGCCGATGGCAAACGGGATCCGCCAGCCCCACTCGTTGAGGTCGCCCTTGGGCATGGCGTTCTGCAGGATCACCAGGACCAGCAGGGCCAGCATCTGGCCGCCGATCAGGGTGACGTACTGGAAGCTGGAGAAGAAGCCGCGGCGCTTAGTGGTGGCCGCCTCTGACATGTAGGTGGCGCTGGTGCCGTATTCACCGCCCACCGAGAAGCCCTGGATCACCCTGATGAGCACCAGCAGGATCATGGCCCACAGGCCGATCACGTCCTGCGTGGGCAGCACCGCGATGGCGAATGAGCCGGCGGACATCATGGTGACGCTGAGCGTGAGCGCCGCCTTGCGGCCCTTGCGGTCCGCGTACCGGCCGAAGAACCAGGCGCCGATGGGGCGCATGAGGAACGACGTCGAGAACACGGCCATCGCTTCGAGGCCGGCCTGGAGCTCGTCCTTGGAGTTGAAGAAGTGGGCCTGGAAGTAGGCGGCGAAGACGGTGTAGACGTAAAGGTCGTACCATTCCACAAGGTTGCCGGCGGAGCCCTTCAGGATATTGCCCACGGCCCGTCGGGTCTGGGCTGCCTCCGATGGGGGTGCGGTCTGTTGGGTGCTCATCGGCGAGTTCCTCCTTGTAGTGACGGCGGCCTCCGGCAGCGGAGGGCCTCATCCACGGTATGGGTGATCCACCGCACAACCAACGTTGTGGGGCATTTCCTAACACTTCCTTAGGATTCGGCGCCCGGCTCCGCTGTTCTGCCCGCTGCAGCCGGGCAAATCGGGCCGGCACGCGGTAATCTCACCAAGCGGGGGTGAACCGGACACCGCACTACAGCAAGGAAGATGGCCATGGACGTGCTGATCGTCGAGGACGACGACGCCATGGCCGGTGCCCTGACCGCTGCCGTCGAAAGCGCCGGCCATCACCCGCAGCGGCTGTCCCGGGGTGCGGACGCGCTGCTCTCGCATCGGAACTTCCAGGTGATCCTCCTGGACCTGGGGCTTCCGGACATGGACGGGCTGGAGGTGCTGCGCAAGCTGCGGCAGGTCACCGACGTGCCCATCCTGATCCTGACCGCCCGCGACGACGAACGCAGCGTGGTGCTCGGGCTCCGCTCCGGCGCCGACGACTACCTGGTCAAGCCCGTGAAGCTGGTGGAGCTGCTGGCCCGGATTGAAGCCGTGACGCGGCGGGCGGGACGGAGCCGCGGGACACCGCAGGAGGACGTTATTGTCCTGGACGACCTTGCCGTCGACCTCAACCGGCGCACCGCATCCAAGGGCGGTGACCCGCTCCCCCTCACGGCCACGGAATTCGAACTCCTCGCACTGCTGGCACGGCATGCCGGCTCTGTGGTCACGCGTGAGCAGATCCTGGACGCCCTGTGGGGCGATGCGTTCCTGGCCTCTTCCCGGTCCCTGGACGTGCACCTCACCGGGCTGCGGGCAAAACTGCAGAAACCAGGTTTCATCATCAATGTCCGCGGGGTGGGCTACCGGGTGGAGGCGGCCGGCGCATGAGGCTCCGGGTGCTGGGCGTCCTCAGCGTGCTCTGCCTGGTGGTGGTCTTCCTGATTTCGGGGACCATCCTGGGGTCTGCCTCCCGCGAGCTGACGCAGGAACTCCAGATTAACCGGGCGGCGTCCCTGAACCGGCTGGCGCAGGTCGCTTTTGATGCCGCGGGCGACGGCGACACCGTGCGGCTGCAGCGGGAGATGGACACCTATTCCGGGCTTTACGGGGAAGGAATCGTAGTACGGGTCCAGCAGGACACGCTGGCGTCCGGCGGCCTGGATGCAGGGCGGTCCGACGTGCAGGATGCCCTGTCCCTTGCCCGGCTGAACGTGAGCAACACATCCCTGGAACCGCTGGAGCCCTTCGGTTCCAGTTCCCGCGTCATCTTCAGGCCCTTCGGCAGTGCCAGCCAGGTCCTGGGCGCCGTGGTCCTTGACGTCCGCGCCGGCACGGCGCAGCAAAAACTCCGGGAGCGGTGGCTCGCGGTGGGTATCGCTGCGCTTGCCTTGGCCGCCGTGCTGTTGGTGGGCGCCGCGCGGGTCACCGGCTGGGTGCTGCGGCCCGTCCTGCGGCTGGACTCAGCGGTACACGAGCTGGAGCGGACCGGGCGGGCCGGGCGCCTCCCGGACGACGGACCGCCCGAACTGCGGGAACTGAGCCGGTCCTTCACGGCGATGGCACGGACCGTGAGCGCCAGCATGGCGGCCCAGCGGCAGCTGATCTCGGACGCGTCCCACCAGCTGCGGAACCCGGTGGGGGCACTCCGGCTGCGGCTGGACCTGCTCCAGCTCGAGCTGAAGACCGCCCGCGAGCACGACGCCGCCGAGCGCGCCCTGACGGAGCTTGAGCGGGTGGAGGAGATCCTGGACGGGGTCCTGAAGCTCGCCGCCGCGGAGCACAGGGCATCCGAAGGGTACCTGCGGGCGTCCGGCACTCCCGCAGACCATGCGGCCGCCCAGCCCGTGGACCCGTTTCCCATCCTCCAGGGGGAGCTGGAGCGGGCAGCACCGCTGGCGGAGCAGGCCGGTTGCCGGCTGGTCCTTGCCGCGGCGCCGCAGCCGGCGGCACTGGTTGCCTGCCACCCGGCAGAACTGGCGCAGATGGCCGGCGAACTGCTCAACAACGCCATCAAGTACGCCCCGGGTGCCACCGTCACCGCTGCCGTGCGGACGGAAAAGGACGCGGTGGTGGTGGAGATTTCCGACGACGGGCCGGGGCTTTCGGAGTCCGAGCGCGCCTCGGCTGCCACCAGGTTTTGGCGGTCTCCGAGGCACTCTTCGGTTCCGGGGACCGGACTGGGCATGACCATTGTGGGCGAGCTTGCCGCCGCGAACGGGGCCCGGCTGGTGCTGGCCGAAGCGGCCCCCCACGGTCTCGCGGCCCGGATCCGGTTCCCCACCCCATCGGCGGCCCAGCTGGCAGTTGGCTCCGGCAGGGATGGTGCCCGTGCGTGAACCTGGCGCCCCGGGCGGTGCTGCCGCCCACCCGCGGCGGCGTTCCGTGCTCAAGTCAGCCCTCGCCGTCGGACTCTCCGCATGCCTGCCGCCTGCGCTCAGTGCCTGCACCGGCGGGGACCGGCCGGAGAGCCTCATTGTGGCGGGCGGCGAACCGGGCGGTTTCTACCTTGAGTTCGCAACCCTGCTGGCCGCTGCCCTGGAACGCCACGGATTGGCGCAGCACGCCAGGGCCGTGACCACCGGGGGAAGCCTGGACAACATCGCGGAACTGCGGGCTGGGCGCGCCGCGTTTGCCGTTGCCCTGGCGGACGCTGCGGGCCAGGAGCCGGGCCCTGATGCTGCCGGGATCGCCGCGATCGGCAAGGTGTACGAAAACTATGTCCACTGTGTAGTGCGGAAGGACAGCGGCATCCGGGACATCTCCGGTCTGGCCGGACGCCGGGTTGCCGTGGGCCAGCCCGGCTCCGGCACGTCGCTGACCACGCCGCGGCTGTTCGAAGCGGCGGGACTGGGTACCTCAACGGGTGCCGCGGCGCCCCCGGCCGGAAGCGCCGCCGTCGAAAACCTTGGCCTGAACGACGGCATCGCCGCCCTCAAGGCAGGGGCCGTCGACGCCCTGTTCTGGTCCGGTGGCGTTCCCACTGCCGCCATCGCCGCGGCACAGCAGGAGGTGGCCCTGGGCCTTCTGGACCTGTCCGGCCTGCTGCCGGAACTGCGGCGGCGGTACGGCGGCATCTACGACCGCGTGCTCATCCCGGAGGGCAGCTATCCCGGAGTGCCGGAGGTGTGGACGGTGGGCGCTCCCAACCTGCTCCTGTGCCGCCGGGACCTGGACAATGCCACCGTGGAGCGGACGGTTCAGCTGCTGGTGCATTCGGCCGCCGAGCTGATCCCGCAGTCCAGCCTGGGCGTGCAGTTCCTCAGCGCCGAGAGCCTCATCAACACCGCCGGGGTCCCCCTGCACCCGGCCGCGGCGGACGCGTACCGGGCGCTGCACGGCTAACCAAAACGCCCCATCACTTTCTGTCCCACAAACCGAAACGCCCCATCACTTTCGCCGAGAAAGTGATGGGGCGTCAGGAAGAAACCTGCAGAAAGTGATGGGGCGTTGTTCAGCTCCCCGAGTGGGCCTGCAGGAAGCTGTACACCTCGGTTTCGTCCACGCCCGGGAAGGCTCCCGGAGGCATGGCGGCGAGCAGGTGCGAGTGCGCCCGCGCTGAGGGCCACGCGTTGCCGGCCCACTGCGTGGCCAGTTCGGCTGGTGGCCGCTTGCAGCAGGTGGGATCCGGGCAGTTGGATGTGGCCCGCGCAGTGGTCTCCCGGCCGCGGAACCACTTCACGTGCTGGTACGGGACCCCGATGCTCAGGGAGAACTCCCCGGCGGCCGAGCGCTCGGTACGGGCGGTGCACCAGTAGGTCCCGGACGGCGTATCAGTGTACTGGCTGTACGCGCTGAACTTGTCCGGCACGTCGAACACCGCACGTGACGTCCAGGCCTTGCACGACGGCTGGCCCTCAATGGCGCCGGTATGGTCCTGAGGGAAGTTCACGCCGTCGTTCTCATACGCCTTGTAGATGATGCCGCTCTGGTGTGTCTTCTGGAAATGCGTGGTGATGCCCAGGTGCTTGGTGGCCAGGTTGGTGAACCGGTGCGCGGCGGTCTCGTAGGATACAGCGAACGCGTCCCGGATGTCCTCGACGGCGATTTCCTTGGCCGCCTTGGCTTTTTGCAGAAATTCCACGGTGGCCTGCTCGGGCAGGAGCAGGGCGGCGGCGAAATAGTTGGTGGCCACCCGCTGGGCCAGGAAGTCGCCGTAGTTCCGGGGCGTTTCGTGGCCCAGGACGTAGTGGCCAAGAGCCTGGAGCAGCACGGAGCGGGGGTCGTGGTCCTGCCGCTGGCTCTGGGTCAGGTAAATTCTGCGGTTCTTCAAATCCGTCACTGAGCGGGTGGAATGCGGCAAATCACCCACGTGGTGCAGGGTGAAACCGAGGTGCGCGGCGATATCTGCGATGACGTGCTGGCTCAGCGGACCGGTGGTGTAGCCCACCTCCTTGAGGACCTTCTGGGCCTCGGCTTCGTACTCCGGAAAGTAGTTCCCACGTTCCCGCATCATGGCCCGCAGTTCCCCGTTGGCGCGGCGGGCTTCCTCGGGGGTGGCCACCTGCTCGTTCATCTTCCGTTCGAGCTCATGCAGCAGCCCCACCTGGGCCTCCAGCACATCCAGCGGCAGCCTTGAGCTGATGCGGATTTTCGGCAGGTCCAGGGATTCGTAGAGCGGACCGCGCTGGTACCGTTCCAGCTCGATTTCCAGGGCGGCGCGGCGGCTGGGCGGCTCGGCCCCCAGCAGCTGGTCGATGGTGACATTGAGCGCCCCCGCGAGGTGCTGGAGCAGGGTCAGCTTGGGTTCACGCTTGCCGTTTTCGATCAAACTGAGCTGGCTGGGAGCGGTGCCGACGGCGGCGCTCAGGTCATCGAGCGTGAGCCGGGCTTGTTTGCGCAGATGGCGGACGCGGCGACCCAGGGCAATGACGTCCAGTTCCGGGGCGGCGGTGGACGACGGCTGGGAAACGTCCCTGTTCCAGCTTGAAGGTGACATTTCTGAAGAATACGTGAAGAACTGCATTTCTTTCCACCCTTTTTCTCTAGAAAGGGGGCTGGAAGTGCTGAAAAGTAGTGGCTACGGAAAGAAACACCGCACCGGAAAAGCCGGTGGGAACCTCAACGGCGCGGTTCCCACCTACCCCATCCGGAGCTCAATCAAGGAGATCAACGATGACCGCAGCATTTGAGCCCACCCAGCAGACGCCCGAACAGCAGGCCGCCGCCCTGGAGCTCGAGTGGGCCGCCAACCCCCGCTGGGAAGGTGTGACCCGGGACTACTCAGCCTCCGACGTCGTCCGTCTCCGCGGCCGCGTCTCCGAAGAGCACACCCTGGCCCGCCGCGGTTCGGAGAAGCTGTGGAAGCAGCTCACCGAGGAGCACAAGACCGGCGGATACACCAACGCCCTCGGTGCCCTGACGGGCAACCAGGCCGTGCAGCAGGTCAAGGCAGGCCTGCGTGCCATCTACCTCTCCGGTTGGCAGGTGGCGGCCGACGCCAACAACTCCGGCCACACCTACCCGGACCAGTCGCTCTACCCGGCCAACTCCGTTCCCACGGTGGTCCGCCGCATCAACAACGCCCTGCTCCGGGCGGACCAGATCGAGTTCTCCGAGGGCATCCAGACGGTCGAGGACTGGATGGTGCCGATCGTCGCGGACGCCGAGGCCGGCTTCGGCGGTCCGCTGAACGCCTACGAACTCATGAAATCCATGATCCAGGCCGGCGCGGCCGGCGTTCACTGGGAGGACCAGCTCGCCTCGGAGAAGAAGTGCGGCCACCTCGGCGGCAAGGTGCTGATCCCCACCCAGCAGCACGTCCGCACCCTGAACGCCGCCCGCCTGGCAGCCGACGTCGCCGGCACCCCCACGGTCGTCATTGCCCGCACTGACGCCGAGGCGGCCACCCTGATCACCTCCGACGTCGACGAACGCGACCAGGAATTCATCACCGGCGAGCGCACCGCCGAGGGCTTCTACAAGGTCCGCAACGGGATCGAACCCTGCATCGCCCGCGCCAAGGCCTACGCCCCGTACTCCGACCTGATCTGGATGGAGACGGGCACCCCGGACCTGGAACTGGCACGCAAGTTCGCCGAATCCGTCAAGGCCGAGTTCCCGGACCAGATGCTCTCCTACAACTGCTCGCCGTCCTTCAACTGGCGCAAGCACCTGGACGATGCCACCATCGCCAAGTTCCAGCGCGAACTCGGCGCCATGGGCTTCACCTTCCAGTTCATCACCCTGGCCGGCTTCCACGCCCTGAACTACTCGATGTTCGACCTCGCCCACGGCTACGCCCGTGAAGGCATGAGCGCCTACGTCGAGCTCCAGGAAAAGGAATTCGCCTCCGAATCCCGCGGCTACACCGCCACCAAGCACCAGCGCGAAGTCGGCACCGGCTACTTCGACACCATCTCCACGGCGCTCAACCCCAACGCCTCCACCCTCGCCCTGGTCGGATCGACCGAAGAGGGCCAGTTCCACTAACGCTTACGACGGCGGCGCTTCCGTCCGGCCTTCGGACCGGCATCGCTCTGCCTGCTATTCCCCACGTCCGGCCTTGGGCTCGTAGAACTCGCCGAGGCCGGACGCAGGGCCCCTTTTACGCAGGCTGCCGCGACACCGGCTCCTCGGCCTCGTGCCTCAGTCGCCACCCTGCTGCTACCCGCCGTCGAACTTCCCTTTCGTCTTTAAGGAGACTGAGATGAACAGCTTTACTGACAGCTTCACGATCAATGGCATTACCTTGACCGCCCAGCCCATTTGCCGGCAGGACGAGGTGCTGACTCCGGACGCCCTCTCGTTCGTTGCCAAGCTGCACCGGGCCACCGCTGAGCGGCGGCAGGAGCTGCTGCAGGCACGGCGGGCACGGCGGGCCGACATTGCCGCCGGGGCGGACCCCCGCTTCCTGCGGGAGACCGAGGAGATCCGGAATGATCCGTCCTGGCGGGTGGCTCCCCCGGCACCCGGGCTGGAGGACCGCCGTGTGGAGATCACCGGCCCGGTGGACAAGAAGATGACCATCAACGCCCTGAACTCGGGCGCGAAGGTGTGGCTCGCGGACATGGAGGACGCCTCCACCCCCACCTGGCGGAACGTCATCAAGGGCCAGCTGAACCTCACCGACGCCCTGGAACGCCGGATCGACTTCACCAGCGAAGAAGGCAAGGAATACAAGCTCCGCCCCGCCGGTGACCTGCCCACCATCGTGGTCCGCCCCCGCGGCTGGCACCTGCCGGAAAAGCACATGCTCATCGACGGCCAGCCCATCGCCGGCGGCATCGTGGACTTCGGCCTGTTCTTCTTCCACAACGCCCGCCGTCTCCTGGCCCAGGGCAAGGGCCCGTACTTCTACCTGCCCAAGATCGAGAACCACCTCGAAGCCCGGCTCTGGAACGACATCTTCATCCTGGCCCAGGACCTGCTTGGCATCCCGCAGGGCACCATCCGCGCCACGGTGCTCATCGAAACCATCACCGCGGCCTTCGAAATGGAGGAAATCCTCTACGAACTGCGCGACCACGCCTCGGGCCTGAACGCCGGCCGCTGGGACTACATCTTCTCCCTGATCAAGAACTTCCGCACCCGCGGCCCCCGCTTCGTCCTCCCGGACCGCGGCCAGGTCACCATGACGCAGCCGTTCATGCGCGCCTACACCGAACAGCTGGTCAGGGCCTGCCACAAGCGCGGCGCCATGGCCATCGGCGGCATGGCCGCGGCCGTTCCCAACCGCAAGGACCCGGAAGCCAACGCCAACGCCCTCGAAAAGGTCCGTGCGGACAAGACCCGCGAGGCCAACGACGGCTTCGACGGTTCCTGGGTAGCCCACCCGGACCTGGTGCCCGTCTGCCGCGAAGTGTTCGACGGCGTCCTCGGCAACAAGCCCAACCAGCTGGACCGGCTCCGCGAGGACGTCACCCCCGATGACCGCGCCCTGATTAATGTGGCCGCCACCACCGGCACCATCACCGAACAGGGCATCCGGAACAACATCGAAGTCGGAATCCGCTACATCGAATCCTGGCTCCGCGGCAACGGCGCGGTGGCCATCCACAACCTCATGGAAGACGCCGCCACCGCCGAAATCTCCCGGTCCCAGCTCTGGCAGTGGATCTACGCCCGCGCCATCACCGACCACGGCGAGATCATCACCCACCACTGGATCGAAGAACTCCTCGACGAAGAATTCGCCCGGCTCGAACGCTTCGACGGCGACCGCTTCGAAGACGCCCGGGACATCTTCGAAGAAGTAACGCTGGCCCGTGAGTTCCCGTCCTTCCTCACCCTCCCCGCCTACGCCCGCTACCTCACCGAGGCCCGCGAAAAGGCCACCGTCGAGGAGCTGGCCGCAGCCTAGCCAGGGACCAGCACCACACACTTCCGTCCGCCGGGCCGGCACGCCCTCCGCAACAGGCCCCCCGAAATCCGGGGCGCCGGCCCGGCGACGGAGCAACCGCCACACCCCCGCTCACTTGGTGCGGGAAAACCAAGACGCCCGCTCACTTTCCCAAAGAAAGTGGGCGGGCGTTTGAGTGGCGGAACGTTCGACGGCGGACGCCCGCCTCAGCGCCCTTTCGGCACCTTCCGCACAGACAGGGTAGTGCTGACGAAGAAGGCCAGTACCGACACCAGGATGACCAGCAGTGCGGGAGTCCATGATCCCGAGCTGTCGTGGACGAAGCCCACCAGCGGCGGGGCCACTGCGGCGAGGCAGTAGCCCAGGCCCTGGACGGTGGCGGACATCCGGCCGGCGGAAGCCTGGTCGCGTGCCAGCTTGATGATGGCGATGAAGATCAGGGTAATGCCGCCGCCCTGCGCAATGCCGCCGGACGTGGACCACAGCCACCAGAGCTCAGGCAGCAAAAGCAGCCCGAGGGGAACCGCCAGCCACAACGTACCCAGGGTGACCGCCACCGCCGTCGTACTCATGTATTTGGCCGCGAAGGGCACGCCGAGGCCGCCCACGATGGCCAGGATCTGGAAGATCGAGGACGCGGCGCCCGCCTCGGACGTGGACATGGCGAGCTCGTCGTGGAGGTAGCTGGGCAACCATGCCGTGACGCCGTAGTAGGAGAACGCCTGGCCGCCGAAGCCGGCCGTGAGGCCGAAGGTGGTCCAGCCCGAACCGGCCGCCCGGGGCAGCGGCGCGTCCCCGCCGTCGTCCCCCGATACCAGGAACGCCGTCCGCGGTCCCACGGCCAGGACCCACACCACCACCGCGGCGACTGCCAGGACGGCGACGGCGGCCAGGGCCAGCCTCCACCCCGTCACGGCCGCCAGCGGGGCCATGGCCACCGAGGTCAGGAAGGACCCGATATTCAGGGCGGCGGTGTAGATTCCCATCGCTGTCCCCTGCCGGCGCGGCGCAAAATCACGGCGGATGATCAGCGGCACCGCGATGTTCCCCACGGTGATGGCCAACCCGATGACCACCGTGCCGGCCACCACCAGCACCGGGCCCCCGGCGGAGCGCACCAGCACGCCCGCCAGTACGCCCAGGATGGTCAGCGTGACCGCGAACTCGGCCCCGAATTTCCGGGCGGCCAGGGACGCCAGCGGAGCCGCGAGCGAGAAGCAGAGCACCGGAATGCTGGTGAGCAGTCCCAGCAGGACCGGCGAAAAGTGCAGTTCCGCCTGCATGGGGTCCACCAGGGGCGCGACGGCGACGAAGGGGCCGCGGAGGTTCAGCGCCAGCAGGCCGATGCAGGCCAGCAGGACCCAACTCTTCGGGACACGGGAGAGGACGTGGCCGCTCACAGGGGCAAAATCGGGAATGGGCGTGGATTCATCACTCCCATTGCTATCATGCCCGGCGTGACGGGAGTTTCAGGCACCCTGCCATACGATGAACGTGACCCAAGGACGTAGGACACCGCGAAGGACAGCCATGACGCACCGCCTTGCCATCCTCGACGACTACCAGGACGTGGCCCACGGCTTCGCCGACTTCGCGGCCCTGGAGGCGAAGGATGTCACCGTGACGTCCTACCGGGAGCCCTTCACATCCCCGGATGCGCTGGTGTCGGCGCTGGCAGACACCACCATGGTCATCGCGATGCGCGAACGGACGGCCTTCCCCCGTGAGGTGTTCGAAAAACTGCCGGCACTTGAGCTGCTGGTCACCACCGGGATGGCGAACGCCTCCATCGACCTGGCGGCAGCTGCTGAACACGGGGTGACGGTGTGCGGTACGCCGGGTTCGCCCTCCGCTGCGCCGGAACTGACCTGGGCCCTGCTGCTGGCTATCGCCCGGCACCTGCCGGCGGAGGAAAACTCGCTCCGGGCGGGCACCTGGCAGTCGACGGTGGGGGTGGAGCTCGCCGGCAAAACCCTGGGCATCGTGGGTCTGGGGAAGATCGGCCGGCGGGTGGCCGCCTACGGGCAGGCGTTCGGCATGGACGTGGTGGCCTGGAGCCAGAATCTCACGGCTGAGGACGCCGCACAGGCCGGCGCCCGGCTGGTGTCCAAGGAGGAGCTCTTCACGGCAGCCGACGTCGCCACCCTCCACCTGCGGCTCTCCCCGCGGTCCGAGAACACCGTGGGCGAGGCCGAGCTGCGGCTGCTGGGCCCGGACGGCATCCTGGTGAACACCGCCCGCGGCCCGCTGGTTGACCAGGACGCGCTGGTCACGGCGCTGAACCAGGGGTGGATCCGCGGCGCCGCCCTGGACGTCTTCGACCAGGAGCCCCTTCAGGCCGGCCATCCGCTCCTGGCCGCGCCGAACACCGTGCTCTCCCCCCACCTGGGCTACGTCACCCAGGAAAGCTACCGGCTGTTTTACGGCGGCGCCCTTGAGGACATCACCGCCTGGCTCGCCGGCGCCCCCATCCGGACCCTCACCGCCTGACCTGGAAGAAACGCATGACCCACACCATCCGCAGGGCAACAACGGACGACGCCGGCCCGCTCGCCGCCCTGGCTTCCGTCACCTTTCCGCTGGCCTGCCCGCCGTCGTCGTCACCTGCCGACATCGCCGCGCACCTGGCCAACACGCTCAGCGAGGAACACTTCAAGGGATACCTCGCGGACCCGGACACCACCATCCTGGTCATCGACGCGGACGGCCGGCTCAACGGCTACAGCCTGCTGGTGGACCGGCCAGCCGCGGATCCGGATGTGGCGTCCGTCCTGACCCTGCTGCCGTCCGTGGAAATCAGCAAATGCTACGTCCACCCGGACTACCACGGACTGGGCGCCGCCGCCGAACTCATGCATGCCAGCCTGGCGGCTGCCGCAGCGTCCGGCGGCGCCGGGGCATGGCTGGGTGTCAACAGCCAGAATGCCCGCGCCATCCGCTTCTATGAAAAGTCCGGCTTCCGGAGGGTGGGTACCAAATCCTTCCGGCTGGGCAGCACAGTGGAGCATGATTTCGTGCTGGAGCGCGCACTGCCGTAGCGGTCCAGGTCCTTGCTTAGCAGCGCCGCTGTCAGTGCAGCCTGCTGGCGTTCGCGCCGGCGCCCACCCTTTCCACCGGGTAGGCCAGCGGCGGACGCGGTTCGTCCAGGAGTTTCAGCCCCGGCGGGAGACCGTCGATGGTGCCGGTGGATCCGGCGGCGCTGATGGTCACCCGGCTGCTGTCCAGCAGGACGTTTTCCGCCCGGAACGAGCCCACGGACTCCGGCAGGATCGGTGCGAGGTGCACCACCCCGCGGGTGAAGACGGGGTCGAACCGGAGCAGGATCCGGGCGAGCTGCACCGGCGCGGCCGCAGCCCAGGCTTGCGGTGAGCAAGCGGTGGGATACGGAACGGGGCCGGGAAATTCGCCGCGGTCAAAGCCGCAGAACAGTTCCGGCAGCCGGCCGTCAAAGTGCTCGGCAGCGTCGAGGATGCCCAAGGCCACCCGCCTGGCTTCGTCCACGAATCCGTAGCGCATCAGCCCGGTGGCCACCAGCGCGGTATCGTGTGGCCACACCGAGCCGTTGTGGTAGCTGACGGGGTTGTAGGCGCCCATGTCCGACGCCAGCGTGCGGATGCCCCAGCCCGTGAACATCTGCGGGGACATCAGGTTCTCCATGACGGACGTGGCTTTGTCCTCGTCCACCACCCCCGTCCATAGGCAATGGCCAATGTTGGAGGTCAGCGCATCAACATGCCGCTTGTCCTTGTCCAGTGCCACCGCGAAGTACCCCTTGTCCGGCAGCCAGAACTTCTTGTTGAACTCCTCCTTGAAAGCTGCCGCCTTTCCGGCCCAATGCTGTTCCAGCCCCGAATCGCCGCTCCAGTGGGCCAGCAAGGACCTGCCCAGGTAGGCGGAGTACACATAAGCCTGGACCTCGCAGAGGGCGATCGGCGCCTCCGCGATGGTCCCATCCGCGAAGTTGATCCCGTCCCAGGAGTCCTTCCAGCCCTGGTTCACCAGGCCATGGTCGTTGGGACGAAGGTATTCCACAAAGCCGTCGCCGTCGCGGTCGCCGTACTTTTCGATCCATTCCAGGGCCCGGTCCGCGTGCGCCAGCAAGGGCTGGATCGCATCCCGGGAGAGCCCCCACCGGCTCAACTCGCCCAGGGTGGAGACGAACAGGGGGGTTGCGTCGACGGTGCCGTAATACGCGGTGCCGCCCAACGACAGGCCGGCGGTGACACCAAGCCTGACCTCGTGCGGTATGCGGCCGGGTTCCTCCTCTGAGTCCGGGTCAACCTTCTTCCCCTGGATCCCGGCCAGGGTCTGCAGCGTGCCCAGCGCAAGGTTCGGGTTGACCATCAGGCTCATGTAGGAAGTCAGCAGCGAATCCCGTCCGAACAACGCCATGAACCAGGGCGCACCTGCGGCTACGGCCGCGCGGTCGGGGTGATGGGCGTCGAAGATCCGCAGGGCACCAAGATCGCTCTGGCTCCGGTTGAGCACGTTCTGGAAGCTTGCGTCCTCGACGCTGATCCGCGGGACGTTCTCTTCCCAGGCCAGATGCCGCCGCACACCTTCCCGGTGGTGCGGAAGCTGCCCTTCCTTGAAGGGCTTTTCCGGCGCCTCCCCGTTCACCAGCGGCACCACAATCACGCTGGTGGCCCATTTGCCCCGGGCAGGGACGGTGATGTGAAAACGCAACCCGTCCGTGTCCACCTCTGCACCCCGTGCCCCGATGGCGGAGCCCCGCTGCTGGCCATGCCGTGATGCCTCGATGATGAGCTTTCCATCCACCACGGTGCGCGTTGTATCGTCCGGGCCGGTGGTCCGCCCGCCCTTAACGTCGAAGAGATCGGCCTGATCCGCATCCACGAGGAGTTCGATGTCGCACTCAACAGGCTCCGCCGCGTAATTCTCCAGGCTGATGTCATCCTGCAGGCCGGGCCCGATGTGGCGGACCTGACGGACCACCAACGGGCTGTCGAACCTGCCCCCGGGCCACGCGGCACGGCCAACGAACGTGGCCTCGAACGGATGCGGCCGCTGGGCAGACAGCGGCTCCCGCATCGAGCCGTTGATGCGCAGCACCCAGCGGGAGATGATCCGGGTGTCCTGGAAGAACGCGCCGTTCGTGCCGGCGTCTGGGCTGATGTCACCGGTTCCGGCCGATATGCAAAACGAAGAACCCTCCAGGACGGTGACGGCGCCGACGTCCGACCCGGAGGCCTCGTTGTCTTCGTTCCAGGCGGTCATGAAGGACTCCCTTCTCAGGCGATTTGCTGCCGGGGAGCCGGAAGGCCGCCCGCCCCCTTAACGATTTTGGTGCACGGGCGCGGCATCCGGAACCCCTCCGGGCAATCTGCCCGCCAGCAGTTCATCAAAGAGCCTCAGGTGCTGCGCCACCATCCGTTGGGCATTGAACCTCTCCTCCACTGATGCCCGGCACCGTTCCCTGCTCAAGCCGGCTGCTGCCTCAACGAAGCCGGGCAAATCCTCTGTCTGCCCCAGGAAGCCCGTCCGGCCATGCTCCACGATCTCGGGCGCTGAACCGATGCGCGTCCCGACGACGGGAGTGCCCGTGGCCAGCGCCTCGATCATCACCAGGCCGAACGGTTCGGACCACTGGATGGGGTTGAGGAAGGCCGTGGCCTCGCCCATCAGGCGGTACTTGGCGGCATCGTCCACTTCCCCCACGAAATCCTCGTTTGGGCCCAGCATGGGCTCGATGACCTCCCGGAAGTAGCGGACCTCGTCCTTCTCCCGCATCTTGACCGCTATCTTCAGGTGCATGCCCACCCTGCGGGCGATCGTGATGGCCTCAAGCAGCCCCTTGTCATGGCATGCGCGCCCCACGAAGCACAGGTAACCGCCGCGGCCGCTTCCCACCGGGACAGTGGAAACGTCCATGCCGTGATGGATCACCTGGGTGACGGGAACCTCGGGAGCGTGTGAAGCCTGGTCGCGGGAGATCGCCACGATTGCCACATCCGGCGCCATGGCCCGGTACAGGTCCTCTGCCTGCTTGTGGAGCGGGCCGTGGATGGTGGTGACCACCGGAACCTTGGCCGGACGGTGGGCGTAGAGCGGGCCGGCGAGCGTATGGTCGTGGATGATATCCACGTCCTGCAGCCCCTTGTAGGCCCGGATCACGTGGCTGAGTTCGGACATGGTTGAGCCAAGCTCGTCCCGGGACGCCGGCCGCATGCCCGGCACCAGCGGCACGGGGCATGTGCTTTCGGAAGGGGCGGCGAGCAGGACCTGGTGTCCGGCGGCCGCGAAGCCACGCGCCAGGGTGTCCACCACCCTTTCGATGCCGCCGTAAGTCAACGGAGGGATGGGAATCCAGGGTCCCGCAATCAGTCCAATTCGCATGTCTGGCCTCCAGGGAAGGGGCCCGAGCTCCCCAGCCGCCAGGCGCATCAACCCGCGGGACCGTTGGGGTCCCGTGGTGTTCTCATTTTGTTTGGCGTCTGCTTCACCTAACTCCGACTATTGCCCAGGATTGCCCCGGCCACAAGAGCGGATGTGTGCCATCTCATAAGGCGCCGGCGGAATGGCCGCAGGCGCGGCCCGGTTGTGCAAGGCATGAAGATTGAGATCTGGTCTGACGTTGCCTGCCCGTGGTGTTTCATCGGGAAGCGCCGGTTCGAGGCGGCCCTGGCAGCATTCCCCCACCGTGACGCCGTTGAGGTGGTGTGGCGGAGCTACCAGCTGGATCCCACCCTGCCGGAACACTACGACGGGACCGAGCTGGAGTACCTGAGCAGCCGCAAGGGCATGCCGTCACGGCAGGTCGCGCAGATGTTTGAGCACGTGGCGGAGCAGGCAAAAGGCGAAGGCCTGGACTACCGCTTCGACAAAGTGGTGGTGGCCAACAGCTTCACCGCGCACCGCCTGATCCACCTTGCAGCGGCGCACGGCCGGCAGGATGCGGCCAAGGAGCGCCTCCTGAGCGACCACTTCGAGCACGGCAAGGACATCGGCAGCCGGGAATACCTGTCCTCCCTCGGCAACGATCTTGGCCTGCCGTCCGATGAGGTGGAGGAGCTCTTCACCACGGACAAGTACACGGACGAGGTCCGGTTCGACGTCCAGGAGGCACAGGGCCTGGGCATCAGCGGCGTGCCGTTCTTCGTGATCGACCGCAAGTTCGGGCTGTCCGGAGCCCAGCCGGCGGAGACGTTCACCGCCGCCCTCGCCCAGGCCTGGCAGGCTGCCAACCCGCTGGTCCTGGTCAACTCCTCCGACGGCGGCGCCTGCGGCCCCGACGGCTGCGCGGTGTAGCGCCTTTTACTGACACATCGCGGTAAAGTGTCTGCATGCCCAGGATTTCAGCGGCCAGCAATGCCGAACAACGCGCGGACACCCAGCGGCGCATCCTCACCGCTTTTGGGGAACTCCTCTTCACCCATGGCCTCCCGGGGTTGACCATGACAGACGTGGCCAGGCATGCCGGGGTGGGCCGCACGGCCGTCTACAACTACTACGCAGACATCGAAGAACTCCTGATCTCCTACGCCCTGGATGAGACCGAGAAGTTCCTTTCCGACCTGCGTGAATCGTTGGCCCGGCTGGAGAACCCCGTGGAACGGCTGGCCCTGTACGTCCGCGCCCAGGTGGTTGACCTCAGCCGCCGCCACCTCCCGCCCGGACCTGCCATGGGGGCGGTGCTGTCGCCGTCGTCCTTTGCCAAGCTCTCGGACCATGTAGGCGAGCTGAGCGTCCTGTTGCAGGACATCCTGCGCGACGGCATGGAGCAGGGGTACCTGCCGGTGGCGGACGTGGGCCAGCAGTCCCAGCTGATCCTGGGGACCCTGTCCTCCAGTGCGGCCAGGGGCAGCGACGAGCCGGCCGAGCTGGAAGCCCGCGTGGCCAGGACGGTGCGCTTCATCCAGTTGGGTGCGGGTGCGCGGTTCGACGACGACGGGCGGCCCATCCGGGTGGCGCAGCTTCCGCCAGCGGCGCAGCTTCCGGCAGCGGCGCAGCTTCCCGCAGTGGCCGGCTAAGGACCGGCTGGCTGGAGGTCAGGCCGCGGGGGTGACAGGCAGTCTGTTGGTGTCCGCTATGCGCCGGCTTTCCCGGGGGCAGCTGAGCTTTCCCGGCGTCTGGTCCACCAGATCCGGCGGGACAAGTGCCTTGTAGTCCTGCGCCAGGATCACGTCCACGCTGGCGTCGGTCCTGCCGTCCTGGAAGTAGTCCGACCCCGGCACGTTGCGCTGCACGGTGAATGCCGCCGACTGTCCGCCCGCACCTGACACCACGGCCGCCACACCCCGGTAGCCGGCGTTGGTATTCGAGACGTTCCCCACCACGAACTTCCGCGCCAGGAACTCGTCCGCCACCGAGCGCGCCAGCCCGGCCCTGGTGGTGGAGTTGTAGACGTTGAGGTTGATCTTGTCGTTGGGTACGTAGTCGAACATGGAGGCCGGGCAGGAGGAAACCGGTGCCGGGGCGGGCTCGGCGGCGGGGATCTTCAACCGGCCGTTGATGATGGCCATGGCAATGATGATGCCTGCGGCGATCAGGCCTGCCAGGAGGACCAGCACCACCCCGTGCAGCACGCGGCGGCGGACCCGGGCGGTCTCATCGGCATCCGCGGCCGCTTCCATGGCGGCGCGCAGCTCAGGGCCGGAAACAACATGGTGGCCATGAAGGACACTCGGGTCCTTCGGCCGCCCCCTAGCCATCGAGCACCAGGACCCGGGCGTGGATCGCGGTGCGCTGGTGCAGGGCGGTCCGGACCGCGCGGTGCAGGCCGTCCTCGAGGTAGAGGGTCCCCTTGTACTGCACTACGTGCGGGAACAGGTCGCCGAAAAATGTGGAATCCTCCGCCAGCAGCGCTTCCAGGTCAAGGGTGCGCTTGGTGGTGACCAGTTCGTCCAGCCGGACCGGTCGCGGCGGCAGCGACGCCCACTGCTTGGGGGTGCTGTAACCATGGTCGGGGTAAGGGCGGCCCTCGCCCACAGCTTTGAATATCACCATGCCACAGTAGGCACCGCGCTGCCCCAGCGAAAGTGGCAGGGCGGACCGGCGCCAGGTTGTAGCCAAACAGTGACCATATGCCATGCGCCCCGGCCGTAGGGCGGACACACAGCGGCAGCGCCTGCCGTGCTGACAGAATGGAACCATGACAGTATCCGAGTCCCCTGCCGCGCCCGTGCCCGGAATCCGCCAGCCGTCCGCGCCGCCGCTGGCGCTCCTGCTTGACGTGGACGGCCCCGTGGCCAGCCCGCTGACGCGGGACGTCAAACCGGACATCATCCTGGACCTGGTGGCGCTGGCCGCAGCCGGCATCCCCGTCATTTTCAACACCGGCCGTTCCGACGCCTTCATCCGCGAGCAGGTCATGGAACCGATGATCGCCGCCGGCATTCCAGCCGGAACTGTCATCCATGCCGTCTGCGAAAAGGGTGCGGTCTGGTTCAGCTACACCTCTGCCGGCCCCGGCCCCATCCACGTGGACCGGGAGCTTGCCGTTCCGGCGGCGTACGGCGACGACATCCGCCGGCTGGTGGCGGAGGACTATGCAGCCCACATGTTCTTCGACGAAACCAAGCGCGCCATGGTGTCCGTGGAGCAGCACATCGATGTGCCCAGCGCGGACTACCTGGCCGAGCAGAAGCTCTTCGACGCCGAGGCCATGGCGCTCATGGGGCGCCACGGGCTGGGCGTTGTCCGCCTGGACCACCACGCACCGAACTCCGACGACGAGGTGGACTACCGCGTGGACCCCACCATCATTTCCACGGACATCGAGTCGGTGCGGCTGGGGAAGGATCTTGGCGCCAGCCGGGCGGTGGAGCTGCTGGCGGCCCAGGGCATCACGCCGCAGGCGTGGCGGACGGTGGGCGATTCCCGCACCGACTACGCCATGGCGGACTGGCTGCACCATAACGACCACCCGGTGAAGCACGTGGATGTGCGGCCGGCGGACGGTGTGCCGGCCAAGCCCTATCCGGTGCTGACCGCAGCGGACCTCGGGCTGGAGGAAACAGTGATCCACGACGACGCCGGCGGGGCCTTCCTGCGCAGCTGGCGTGAGGCGCTGGACGCCTGAGCCCCTGCCGGGCCGCGGTCGAAACGTCGCCAAGGGGCTTCAACCGGGCCCCGAAACCTTCCGTTACTCCAGCAGGACTATCATGCAGTTAAGAATGCCCACTTCCACCAGCTCGGAGACAACCATTACAGAAGCACCGGTCCAGGACGAGGTCTACTACGGCGGCCAGGCGTCCGTGGAGGAACAATTTCACGCCGAGATCACGTCTCCGGCGGCAGAGCAGCGGCTCAGGCACCGCCCCGATGTCATCCGGCACAAGGGCCGTTTTGCCCTGATCAATGACACCAGGACTCCGTACCAGGCCATGGTGGAGGACCTGCTGTTCCTCCGCAATGTCCTGGCGAACGCGGGCCTCAACTATCTGCTGGTCCGTGGCAACAACGACCGCCCTGTCCTGGCCCTGGACTGGAAGGACCGGAAGAAGCTCCGGGCCGCCCTGGTGGAGGCGTGCCGGGACGAGCCCTTCTATTCCATGACCGTGGACGCCAAGAAGAAGACGTCTGTCCTGGTGGCCGACGGGGAGCTCTCGCCCAACCGGCAGGGCCGCATCTTCCGCCTGTACCGGCCCCGGGTGGAGCCGGTGGGCGGCTTCGAGTTCGGCGCCTCTGCCGGGGTGCAGATCGAACTCTGGTCCTTCGAGGGCGAGGAACTCATCCTTCCCATCGAAAACTCGCTGACCCGCAGGACCCTGCTGCGCCAGGACGCCGTCCGCGGCACCGTGGAACGCTACGGCCACACCTGGCCCACCATCGAGAACATGTTCGCCGACCACGCAAGCGACATCAGCTTCGACATCGACCTCGTCTTCTCCTGGGTGGACGGAAGCTCCCCGGAATACATTGCTGCCCGCCGCGCGCAGCAGCAGGGCGTCGTCCTGGGCGAAGGTGACGACCACGAGGCCCGGTTCCGGCAGATCAATGAACTCAAGTACGCGCTGCGGTCCGTGTACATGTTCGCGCCGTGGATCCGCCGCATCTTCATCGCCACCGACTCCCCCGCGCCTGCCTGGCTGGCAGAGCACCCGTCGGTCACCATTGTCCGCAGCGAGGAGTTCTTCGCGGACCCCTCCGTGCTGCCCACCCACAACTCCCAGGCCGTGGAGTGCCAGCTGCACCACATCGAAGGGTTGTCCGAGCACTTCCTCTACTCCAATGACGACATGTTCTTTGGCCGCCCCGTGGGCCCTGACATGTTCTTCACGCCCGGCGGCATCACCAAGTTCATCGAGGCGGAAACCAGGATCGGCCTGGGTGAGAACGCCGCTGAGCGCAGCGGGTTTGAGAATGCCGCCAGGGTGAACCGCAAGCTCCTGTGGAACCGGTTCGGCCGGATTACCACCCGCCACCTGGAGCACACCGCCGCGCCGCTGCGGCGCAGCGTGGTGGCCCAGATGGAGGAGGAGTTCCCCGCGGAGTTCAGCAAGACGGCAGCCAGCCGCTTCCGCGCTGCGGACAACATCTCCGTGACCAACTCGTTCTACCACTACTACGCACTGCTCACCGGCCGGGCCGTTACACAGACAGCCGCCAAGGTCCGCTACGTTGACACCACCATGCGCTCAGGGCTGAAATACCTGCCCAAGCTGCTGGCCAAGCGGAACATGGACTTCTTCTGCCTGAACGACGGGAGCTTCCCGGAGATCAGCGCGGACGAGCGCGCCGAAGTGGTCACGGACTTCCTGGAAAGGTACTTCCCCATCAAGGCGCCCTGGGAGAAGTAGCCCGGTCCAGGCTGTAGTCACCGCCTGGTGGACGCTCCGAGCTTGGCGTTGCCGCGCTGCTTGGTGGTCTCCGGGATCCGGATCCCCGCAGCCTCCAGCCGCCGGGCCGTTTCCTCGGGTGACACGTACTCGCCCACCGTTGGTGAAGCGCCCAGCGGGACCACGGAGTGCACGATGGTGTGCTCGTAGACGTGCACCAGGTTGAAGGCCTGGCCGCCGTCCTGCCCGCGCGTGCCTCCTACCGGGACGTTCAGGTCCTGGGTGTAGCAGGAGGCGGAAGCGACCGAGACGGGGACGCCGGCGAAGCTGGCCGTAGTGGAGTAGTGCAGGTGGCCGGCCAGGATGGTGCGGACGTCCGAGTTGCGGACCACTGCCTCCAGCGAGGCCTGGTCGCGCAGTTCCACCAGCACGGAAAGGTCAAGCACGGACGGGACCGGAGGGTGGTGGAGGGCCAGGATGGTGCCGTCCGGGGCAGGGGTTTCCAGCTGCCGGGCCAGCCAGTCCAGCTGGGCGCCGCTCAGTTCGCCGTGGTGGAAGCCCGGCACAGTGGTGTCCAGCGTGATGACGCGCAGCCCATTGATAAAGTAGCTGTGGTCCACCGGCTCGTCGCTGCCGGGCTGGTCGAGCAGGCCCTTGCGGAAGTTGGCCCGGTCATCGTGGTTTCCCATGGCCCAGATGACCTGGGCGCCGAGCTCCTTGCAGGCAGGGTCCACAATGGCCCGCAGTTTCACGTAGGCCCGCGGATCGCCTTTGTCAGCGAGGTCGCCGGTGAAGATGACGGCTTCCGGCCTTGCGCCGGATGCTTTGACTTCGTCGAAGAGCTGGATGAGCCTGGCTTCGCTGTCGACAGTTCCGTAGAGGGGGTCTGGACCTCCCAACAGGTGGGGATCGCTCAGGTGGAGTAGGAAGTGGCGTGGCCGGGGGTGTTCGGCCTCGATGTGCTCCATTGCTACCTCTATGGTCGGTGGGAAGCCGTTCTTCCCTTGTACCCTTCAGTAATATTTATCCAATCAGACATTTGGCAAACTTGGGGTAAATCGCCGGAGCTGATGTGGAAAAAGTTGGAAGAACTGCGCTTCTGCAGACCCGGTTCGGCCAGACCGCGTTTATCCGAGCTCCTGCTCGACCGCGTCGATGACCTCGGCCGAGTCCGGTTCAACGGTGGGGGCAAAGCGGGCCACCACCTCGCCGTCGCGGTTAACCAGGAACTTCTCGAAATTCCACTTCACCAGCCCCGGCAGCAGCCCCGTTTTGAACTTGGTGAGCTCGGTGTAGAGCGGGTGCTGATTCCTGCCCCGGACATCGGCCTTGGCGGTGAGCGGGAACGTGACCCCGAAATTGCGTTCGCAGAACTCCGCGATGTCGCGGTCGGTTCCGGGCTCCTGCCCTGCGAACTGGTTGCACGGAACGCCCAGGACCTCGAATCCGCGGTCCCGGAACTTCTCGTAAAGGGCTTCCAGTCCGGCGTACTGGGGGGTGAAGCCGCAGTTGGAGGCCACGTTGACCACCAACACCACTTTTCCCTTGAACTGGCTGAAGTCCGTCCGGGTGCCGTCGTTGAGGACCAGCGGGATGGGATACAGCGGCGCATGCCGTCGGGTCTGCGGAAGGTTGCTCATATGGACAGTTCGTTGCCGACGTCCCACCGTACGGGTCCAAAGTGAAGATTTCCTAGGCCGGCAGGGTGGTGGCCGTCGCGCTTGGCGTCATGGTTGACGAGGTGGTTGCCGTGGGCTCGGGTTCTGCCGGCGGAGGCGCCAGGGTTGGGGTTGGCGTGGGGCTCGGGGTCGGGGTCGGGGTCGGGGTTGGGGTCGGTTCGAGGGTTGTCTGCGCCGGGCTCGGGGTTGGGGTCGGTTCGAGGGTTGTCTGCGCCGGGCTCGGGGTTGGGGTTGGCGTGGGGCTCGGGGTCGGAGTGGGGCTCGGGGTTGGGGTCAGGGCCGGGGCTGGCGTAGCGGCCGCTGGAGCGGTGGGCAATGGTTCAGTCGGCGTCGGAGTCGGACCAGGGTCACTGGGCGACGGCGACGGCGACGGCGTCGGGCTGGGTGAGGCCGTCGAAGTCGCCGTCGGAGTTGCCGGGTCGGTCGGCGACGGCGACGGGCCGGGCGCGGGGTCCGTGGGCGACGGCGACGCAGCACTCCCCGAAGGTTCAGCGGGTGGCGGGGCCGTCGTCGTCAATTGCGCGTCAGGGGGCGCAAGCACTACACCCGTCGCCTCCGAGGGCGCAGGTGCCGGTGCAAGCGGCAGGAGTGGCGGGAAGGGTGAAACCTGCAGCCCGGCAGCGGGGATTTCTCCGCCCGGATCCACCCGGAGGGGGATGGTCCAGCTGATCCTGCCGGCAGACAGCCCCTGGCCGGGCGCATAGGAGACCATGTCGGCAGGAAGGGCCCAGTTCAAAGTGCGGAGCTGCAGGAAGCTCCATCTGAGGGGGTTTGTATACCGCCCGTTCAGGATGGCCTCGAAATGCAGGTGGCAGCCCGTGGACCATCCGGTGGTACCAACGCGCGCGATGACTTGGCCTGCCTGCACTGTATCGCCCGTATGGACGCCGATGGACTCAAGGTGGTTGTAGGTGGTGATGAGGCCGTCGCCATGATCGATCTCCACACGGTTGCCGCCGCCCCAGGGATGCCATCCGGCCGCGCGTACAACACCGGCGTCGGCTGCGTGGACGGGCATGCCGCAGGCCGCTGCATAATCCTGCCCCAGATGGAAATCACCAGCAGTCCCGCTGATCGGGCTGACCCGGAAGCCGAACGGCGAACTCGGCTCGAGGAGCTGAAGCGGGGCCATCAAAAAGCCGGCTCCGGGCCTGCCCGTGCCCGCCGGCCCTACTGTCAGGGCCGCCGGGGCATCTGCGCCCGTACTTCCTATCGCCGTATGTGGGAAGGCCAGGGTGACCATAGGACTGGACAGGATGGCCGGCGGAAGGGCGCCGGCGCCGACCTGGTCCGATGCCGGCGGACCGGGTTCCCTTTGCGCTTCCTCGATGCTGTTCCCGCCGGATGTTCCGCCGGGGACTGCAGCACCCTCGGTCCCGGTGCCCGCAACTGATCCCGTCCACTGCACGGGCCCTGCCGGGCCGGCAGAAAGGTTGACGGCATAAACGGACGCCGCCAGCACCCCCGCCGCGGCGACGGCGCGTGCAACGGGGGGAAAGCTACGCTGGGCCGGCTTTCTGGTGCCGGGCGCTGGATTCTTGCCCAAGTGACTGACTCCACGTCGTGGCCTGCCGCCCGTTGTCTCGACGGTATGTCCCATGGGACCACAGCACCGCAGGGGTGGAAACCCCATGGGTGCACATTGCGGGTTTTTTGCGGGCGTTAGGGGGTTGGGAGTTTCCGCTGCTCAGGAGGTTGGTCGCGGTGCCCCTGCAGAAATGGGCAACAATATCTCATGCGCAATGTCCTTCGTACATGGCAGGACGAAATCAAGAAGACCTTTTCAGGGAAGGCTGATGCACCACCGGACTGGTCGCTGCGGCTGGCGGAAGGCGACGACGCCGGCTACCACCTGCCCGGCTCGGCCGTCTGGGCAGTCCATGGCTCCATGACGCCGATCGTTGGCGGGATCCGGACACTGCTCATGCAGTCGCTGCACCCCGGTGCCCTGGCGGGAGTGCACGAACACTCCAACTTCCGGGAAGACCCCTTGCGCCGGCTGGCCAACACCATCCGGTGGATCTTCACGGTGACATACGGCTCAACGGCGGCCGCGGAGGAGGCAACACGGCGTGTCCGCCGGCTCCATGAGCCGGTCCAGGGCACCTACAAAGACAACGACGGCGGCACACGCACCTACAGTGCCAACGACTCCGGGCTGGCCGGCTGGATCCATATCGCCTTCACGGATGGCTTCCTGGCAGCCCATAAGATCTGGGGCGGACCCATTCCTGGCGGCCCGGACGCCTACGTCCGGGAGTGGGCCCAGGCCGGGCGGCTGGTGGGAGTGGACAACCCGCCGCTGACCGAGGCGGAGATGCGCGGCCAGCTGGACCAGTGGTACACGCAGGGCGTCCTGCGCGCGGACGACAGGGTGAAGGAAACGGTTCAGTTCATCCGCAACGCTCCGCTGCATCCCCTGCTGAAGCCCGGTTACCGGATCCTGTTTGCGGCCGCCGTCTACAGCTTGGAACCCCGGTACCGCCAGATGCTCGGGCTTTCCGTTCCACGGCTGGGCCCCTTCCCCCTGCCCGTGAGGCTGGGCACAAAGGTGGTGCTCGGCGTCGTCCATCTTGCCCTGGGCGGGCTTCGCCGGCGGATGGGTCCCAGCGAACTGGCTGCGAGGCAGCGCCTGAGGCGGCTGGGCGAGCCTTTGGCGGACATGGCCTAGGGGGTCCACGACCAGGAGCCCATGACGGCGGAAACGCAAGAACCCGGCCCCGGAATCACCGGGGCCGGGTTCTTAACCGGCGGAGAATGGGGGATTTGAACCCCCGAGGGCGTTAACCCAACACGCGTTCCAGGCGTGCGCCATAGGCCGCTAGGCGAATTCTCCAACTGCTTCTGAATCAAAAGCAGGTATTAGATTACCTGAACTTTTCCGCATCGCCCAATTGGGCTGTTCGGAGCAGGATTTCCGCGCTCCCCTGCCCGTGCCCGGAGACGCCTGCGCATCGCCCTTAAGCTGGAAATGGACGCCCCCAACGCGCCCATTCCCCGATGCACCGTTGAGCTGCCGGGTCCGTCCCGTTCAGCCAGGCCACGCAGCTCACAACCTTGAGATTGCCCCAATCGGTGTACATACCAATGATCGCGGCTGCCGGTGGGATAAGCAATGAAGACCGCCGTCTGAATAGCTTCCGGCACTGTGTTGTTCCCCAGAAGCGGGCTCCGGGAAGCAGGCGACGGCCGATTCGAGTCGAGCCGGATGTTCGGGTAAAGTAGCTCGCGGCCCCTCATGTGGCGTCATCCTGTTGAACTCCCCCAGGACCGGAAGGTAGCAAGGGTAGACGGGCTCTGGCGGGTGCATGGGGGGTCTTTACTATTCCCCCACAGGGCGGCATGATGTCGGCCCGGATTGGTAGGGTTTTCTCTGTGACAGTTACTACCGCCCTGTACCGCAGATACCGTCCCGACTCGTTCGCTGACGTTATCGGGCAGGAGCATGTCACCGAGCCGTTGATGACGGCTTTGCGGAAAAACCGGGTCAACCACGCCTACCTCTTTTCCGGCCCCAGGGGCTGCGGCAAGACCACGTCCGCCCGCATCCTGGCACGCTGCCTCAACTGCGCCCAGGGCCCTACGGACACCCCCTGCGGAACCTGCCCCAGCTGCGTCGAGCTGGCCCGCGGCGGTTCCGGTTCCCTTGACGTCATCGAGATTGACGCGGCGAGCCACGGCGGTGTTGACGACGCGCGGGACCTCCGCGAGCGCGCCACCTACGCCCCGGTGCGGGACCGCTACAAGATCTTCATCATCGACGAAGCCCACATGGTCACCTCCGCCGGCTTCAACGCCCTGCTGAAGATCGTCGAAGAGCCGCCGGAACACATCAAGTTCATCTTTGCCACCACGGAGCCGGACAAGGTCATCGGAACCATCCGCTCCCGGACCCACCACTACCCCTTCCGGTTGGTGCCGCCCGAGCCGCTGATGGCTTACCTTGAGCTCCTGTGCCGCCAGGAAAACGTTCCCGTCGCCCCCGGCGTCCTGTCACTGGTCATCCGCGCCGGCGGCGGCTCCGTCCGTGATTCGCTCTCCGTCCTGGACCAGCTCATGGCAGGCGCCGGACCCAATGGACTGGACTATGAGCTCGCCGTTGCACTGCTGGGCTACACCCATGCCTCGCTGCTGGACGATGTCGTGGAGGCCGTGGCCGCCTCCGACGCCGCCACAGTCTTCCGCGCCGTGGACCGGGTCATCCAGACTGGGCACGATCCCCGCCGGTTCGTGGAGGACCTGCTGGAGCGCTTCCGGGACCTGATCATTGTCCAGGCCATGCCCGAAAGTGCGCACGCCATCCTTCGGGGAATGCCAGCGGACCAGATCGCCCGCCTCCAGAACCAGGCCCACAACCTTGGCGCCGCGGAACTCTCGCGGGCCGCGGATGTCACCAACACGGCCCTGACCGAAATGACCGGAGCCACGTCCCCGCGGCTGCACCTGGAGCTGCTGTGTGCCCGGATCCTGCTGCCCAGCTCGGAACAGAATGAGCGCGGCATGGCGGCCCGCATTGACCGGGTGGAGCGGCGGCTCAACTACACAGGGAACGACGTCACCGCTCCGGCGGCACAGGCTGCTCCCGCAACGGCTGTGCCGGCAGCCGCACCTGCCGCCGCCACCCCGGGCACCTTCTCGCCCGAGCCCCTGCACCCAGCGGTGGCGGCCGGCCCTTCCGTTCAGGCGGCACCACAGCCACAGGCCCAAGCCGTCCCCACGCCATCCGAACCCACCCGGCCCGGCGCTGCCGGGTCCACTCCGGCCCAGGCCGCGCCCGCCCGGCCTGGCACTGACGCGCCCCGGAGCCCGCTGACACCGCCGCGGGTAAGCACCAATGACTGGCCTGTCGAGGACCCGGCGCGCCTCGGGACACCGGAGCGCCCCGCCGCCGCACGCACCGGCCAGGCAGCGCCCCAAAGTAACGCAGCGCCCCAAAGCAATGCAGCGCCCCAAAGTAACGCAGCGCCGTCCAGCAGCGCAGCGCCGCAAGCCAATGCCGCGCCGCCAAGCAACGCAGCAACGCCAGCCATTGCCGCATCCCGGTCTCCGGAGGACCGGCAGGCTTCCGCCCAGGCAGCGGTGCCGCCGCCGCACCAGGAGGCGCCCGCCAGGCCCGCCCCTGCGGCTCCCGCGGCCATGGGTGACGTTGAGGTCCTCCGCAGGGCGTGGCCGGATGTCCTGCAGGCACTGTCCAAAATCAAGCGCAGCACCTGGGCCCTCGTTGAGCCCAACGCGCAGGTCAGCGCCTTCGACGGCAGCGTTGTGACCTTGTCCTTCACCACGCCGGGACTCGCGGGCGCCTTTGGGAGGGCGGACCACTCGGACAACCTGCGCCAGGCCATCCACAAGACCGTCGGCATCGACTGCCAGATCAACGCGGTTTCCGGCGGCACCAGCCAAACGAGCTCTGAGCCAAACCCAAAAGTGCCGTCCAGCCCGGTGGTTCCGGCCACTTCAGCTGACGTTGCCTGGGGGCTTGCTCCTGCCCCCGCGCAGCCTGTCCCGCCGGCGCAGGCTCCCACAGCCGCCCCACCCGCGGCTCCGGCGGCTCCGGCGGGCGGAAGCCCTGAGAGCCCCGCCGCTGCCCGGAACCCGGTGCCTGCCCAGGGTTCCGCTGTTGGCAGAAGCTCCGGGAGCACAGCTGTTGCCGCAAGCCCGGAAGCCGTACCGGAGGGTACTCCCGCTGTGGCCGGCTCTCCAGGCGAAGGTCCGGTGGCCGACGCCGGCGTGCGCGGCCACGGGGACGCACAGCCCTCCCGTCCCGGCGCCCAGGTCCCGGGAACAGCCGCCGGCGCCTCTGGCCCGGACGCCGGCCAATCCCCATACCCGTCAGTGGGTGGCGACTACTCCTACTCCGACGACGACTGGGGCCCGCCGCGGGATGAGGACGCTCCCCCGCTGGATGAGGAACCCCCGATGGACTGGGTGCCCGCCACGCCGTCCGGCAACCGGGCAACGCCACCACCCCCCGAGGTGGGCGGCAGCCAGGAACCGTCAGGCTCCCGCGGTGACGCCGCTGCGCGCCCCCGGGAGGCAGCAACCAGTGGTTCCACCCCGGGCACCGTTGCCCAGCCCGGCAGCACAGATGCGGGTCCGGCCCACGATCCCTGGACGCGGGCTGTGGAACAGGCCCCCGGCGTCTGGGTTGTCGGAGACAAGAGCAACGTGGGTGCCAACCCCGCACCCGGCTCTGTACCCGATAACATCGGAACACAGGCCGACGTTCCGCATTACGCCCCTGCAACAGCCCAGGTACCGCCCTCCATCCCCGTTTCACCCGCGGCCGCGGCCCCTGCCCCTGCCCCTGTCGCAGCAGCGGGATGGGGTTCGGGCACGAGTACGGGTTCCATCGCAGGTTCCGCCCCGGGTGCAGTCTCCGGCCCCGGTCGCGGCGCGCCCGCCGCGGGATCCTACCCGGCGCAGTCCCCCGCCTCCGCTCCCGCGCCGGAATTCGCCATGGCCTCGGCGGCAGCCGCCCCGGTGGCCAAGGCAGCGGTTGCGCCCTCCCGTCCCCAGCCGGCGGCGGCTGCACCCGTGGCCGGACGGACTGAAACGCGGCAAAGCCTCTACCAGCGGCTGTCCAACAGCCCAGAGGCTGAGGCAGGACGGGCGAAGGCACCGGCCAGGGCCGCGTCCGCACCCAGCTCCTATGTCCAGGACGTGCCCAGCGCCGACGATGAAACCATCGAGGAGTCCGGCGTCTTCGGCCGGGCTGCCGTGGAACGCATCCTGGGCGGAAAATTGATCGAGGAGCGGTCGCTGGACGGAAGCCCGGTCACGCCACGCTATTGACGGCCGGCAAGGTCGACCGCCGGCGGGCAGCCCCGCAGCTATGACCAACTGAGTGTTCCACCCGCCATCCACACCAAACTAAAGAGGGAAACGTGTACGAAGGTGCTGTCCAGGAGCTGATCGACGAGCTCGGACGCCTTCCGGGGGTGGGCCCCAAGTCCGCACAGCGGCTGGCGTTCCACATCCTTGAAGCCGACCCCCAGGATATGAAGCGGCTGGTGGAAGCAATCACCACCGTCAAGGAGCGGGTCAAGTTTTGTACGGTCTGTGGCAATGTCACGGAGCAGGAACTGTGCAACATCTGCCGCGACCCGCGCCGTGATCCCGCGATCATCTGCGTGGTGGAGGAATCCAAGGATGTCCTGGCCGTGGAGCGCACCCGTTCGTTCCGCGGCAGGTACCACGTGCTGGGCGGTGCCATCAATCCCATCGCCGGCGTGGGACCGGAACAGCTGCGGATCCGCGAGCTGCTCACACGGTTGAACGACGGCGAAATCCAGGAAGTGATTATCGCCACCGATCCCAACCTTGAGGGCGAGGCAACGGCTACTTACCTGGCCCGCATGCTCAAGACGATCGGCATAGCCGTCACCCGTCTTGCCTCCGGCCTGCCCGTGGGCGGTGACTTGGAGTATGCGGACGAAGTCACCCTGGGCCGGGCCTTCGAGGGCCGGCGCAACGCCCTGGGCTGAGCGCAGGCGCCCGGTTTTTCCGAAGCACGCCCTTCAGGCCGGATCACCCCGTGCCCCGTCGCGGCGCCGCGCTGCGCGGTAACCTCCCGCCACGACGGCGCCGGCAATCGCCGCCTGGCCAAGGAGCCCCATCCCGGGCATGGGCGCCCGGGGCTCGTCCCGGCTGCGCGGTTGCCCCTGCACGCATGGCACCTGCATCCCGTCCGCAGCTTCCTGAATCGCTGCGGGCACCCATCCCAGGACCTGGCCGGCGCGGTCTGCCTCCGCCCCAGCCATCAGGAACAGGACGGGCGGGCTCAGCGCCGGGAGCCACATCAGACGCTCGGTGTGGTAAACCTCGCTGATGCCGGCCTCGATCTCGGAGCATCGGAAGGCCACGTGGGTTCCGTCGCGCGCCCGTTCGACATTCAGCGCCACCGTGACACGTTCCTCCGCCCGGACCAGGGGCAACAATCCGATGGCTGCGGCCGGGGCCCCTGCCACAAAGGCCAAGGCCAGCAACCCGCCGGCGGCATTCGCCAGGCGCGGACGTCCAGCCCATGCGGAGAGCCCAGCGCCCATGGCACCAAACACCCCGCACTCCACCAGGACGACGCCCGCAGAAACGGCCGCCACTGCCTCCGAAGCGCCCGCGATCCAGGCCTGCACCAGCAGTACACCGAGAACAACAGCTGCCAACACCAGTCCCCGCAAAGCCGTGGCCAGCAGTACCGCCAACAGGGCAAAACCTCCGGTACGCCCCCTCATGCCGCGGAACCTGCCCTCCGCTCGCACGCCCCAGGCAACAGCGGGCAAAGTGGCGGTCGCCGGCATCAGGGCTGACGCCAGCGAGTAGACCAGCAGGGGAAAGACTTCCGGACCGGCCCCGCCGCCCAGGGGCGCCAGCAGGACCACGGAACCGGCAGCAGCCCACGTGCACAGGACCGCGGCCGCCACCGTAAACCAGAACCGGATGGTTGTCAGGCTGACCAGCCAGTCGGCCAGTCCCTTGACCAGGCTTATCCTTGCGAAGCCCGGGCGTGGAGACCCGGAACGGGCGGTATCCAGGCCCTCGTTGGCGCTTTCCCCGCCGCGCTTATCCGCGTCCGGGCCGATCGGCTCAAAAAGCGGCTCCTGGGGCATTCCTGCAGTTGGCTGCGGGTCGTCGGCCACTACGGAATCCTCCATATCTCCAAAGGACCCCTGGCCCTGTGCCTTCCAAGGTCCGGGCTGCGGCCCGTGAAGCCGGGTAACTGGTCCAATCGTGGTCCACCACCCCGGGCCTGTCCATAGGAACCGTCGTGGCCGGTATGTGGTCACAATTCAACGCCGCTCCGGGCGCGGCGATAAACTGTCGGAGGAAAGTCGCGCCGTCCCGGCGTCAGGCTGCCTGGTTTCCCAGAACTCCAATTGATCCAATGAAGGTACGCGCATGAGTACGCCCACTGCCGAAGTGCACAACGCAACCCAGCCCCAGGTGGCCCCCGCCGCCGGCGCGGTGACGAAACAGCTCATCGTGCAGAAATTCGGCGGGTCCTCCGTTGCGGACGCCGACGGGATCAAGCGCGTGGCAAAGCGCGTCGTGGATGCCCAGGAAGCCGGCAACGAGGTGGTTGTAGTCGTCTCAGCCATGGGTGACACCACGGATGAACTCCTGGACCTCGCTGCCCAGGTGACCGACTCCGCCCCCGCCCGCGAAATGGACATGCTCCTCTCGGCCGGTGAACGCATCTCCATGGCCCTGCTGGCCATGGCCATCAACAAGCTCGGCGCCTCCGCCCAGTCCTTTACCGGATCGCAGGCAGGCATGATCACCGACGGAATCCACGGCAAGGCCCGGATTATCGACGTCGACCCGCACCGCATCCGCACCGCCCTGGACAAGGGCCACATCGCCATCGTGGCAGGCTTCCAGGGCATGAGCCGGGCCACGAACGAAATCACCACGTTGGGCCGCGGCGGCTCCGACACGACGGCGGTGGCTCTGGCGGCTGCCCTCGAAGCGGATGTCTGCGAGATCTACACCGACGTGGACGGAATCTTCACCGCCGATCCGCGCGTGGTCCCGTCGGCACAGAAGATCGACACCATTTCCAGCGAGGAGATGCTGGAGCTCGCCGCCTCGGGTGCCAAGATCCTCCACCTGCGCTGCGTGGAATACGCCCGCCGTTTCGGCGTCCCCCTGCACGTCCGTTCCTCATTCAGCCAGCATGAAGGCACCTGGGTCATCCCCAGCGCCGACGACAAGATCACCACTCAAGAGGGAGTTGCCTTGGAGCAGCCAATCATCTCCGGCGTTGCGCATGACCGTTCCGAAGCGAAGGTCACCGTGGTCGGCGTCCCCGACATCCCCGGCAAGGCCGCCGCAATCTTCCAGGTCATCGCCGACGCACACTCCAACATCGACATGATCGTCCAGAACGTGTCCACCCATGGCACGGGCAAGACCGACATCTCCTTCACCCTGCCCATCGTTGAAGGCGCGGACGCCCTGGCCGCACTTCACGCTGCCCAGGACCAGATCGGTTTTGAGGCCATTGAATACAACGAGCAGATCGGCAAGCTCTCCTTGATCGGTGCCGGCATGCGCTCCCACCCGGGCGTCTCCGCCACCTTCTTCAAGGCGCTGTCCGACGCCGGCATCAACATCAACATGATCTCCACCTCGGAAATCCGCATTTCCGTGGTGACCCACGCCGACCTGCTGGATGAGGCTGTCCGCGTGATCCACAAGGCGTTTGGGCTGGACACTGAAAGCGAAGCGACGGTTTACGGCGGCACCGGCCGCTAAGGACTCAACGAAAAAGCCGGGCTGCCTCTCCTCCCACGGGAAAGGCAGCCCGGCTTTTTGGTCTTACCGTGCGCCTGGACAGGTTTAGCTTTCGCGTTCCAGGTCTTCGCGGCGCACCGCGTAGTGGTGGCCGGTTGAATCGGTCTCGACCACGAAGTGCGAGAGTTCCTCTTCGGAGGCCTGTTCGAACTCATCATGCTTGTGCACTACAGGCGCATCGGCATCCAGCCGGGTGGCGGGACCAAAGACAAAGCGCAGCCTGTCAGTCAGGCTCATGAAACCGCTGAGGACATGTGCCACTGTTTTCCACCCCCTTCCCGGACCTCGGGCGAAAGTGCAGCAGGCTCCGGCAGGAGCCAGTGCCCTTATTTTAGACCCGGGGCAGGAAAAAGGCGCCTGTTCGCGGCGGAACGGGCTGCTAGCGCAGGGACCGGTCTTCGGGGTTCCGTGGCACCACGTAAGTGCTGCCGTCCGGCCTGGTGATGGTTTCCCACTGCTGGGTTTCCGCCTGGCGCTGGACCAGCAGCCGACGGTTTTCTTCGGTCATGTCGTGCGCCAGCGCGGTGCGGCTGGCGGGGCCGAAAACCGCCCGCAGCTTGCCTGTGGCGCGCATGAAGCGCTGGGAAGCATTGCCCTTGCCTGCGGACTTATCCCTGCCCATGAAGAGGCTTCCTTCCACTCACTGTTCACCTCCAACAAATGTACACTAATGATTAGTGCACTAACAATGGAGGACGTATGACCGCCGCAGCAGAAGCGCAAACGGAAGAACACTCTGCAGAAGGGCCATCCGGGGTGCAGGAGGACGACCTGCTGCTGGAGCACCAGCTCTGCTTCGCCCTCACGGTGGCTGCCCGCAGTGTGGTGGGGGCCTATAAACCCGTGCTCGAGAAGCTCAACCTCACCCATCCGCAATACCTGGTGATGCTCTGCCTGTGGGAAGACAGCCCGCGGACAGTAAGGAACATCAGCGAGGCCCTTGCCCAGGAGCCGGCCACCATTTCCCCGCTCCTCCGGCGGCTGGAGGCAGCGGACCTGCTCACGCGGCACCGGGCGGACGGAAACGAGCGCGCCCTCGCCGTCGAACTCACGGCCAAGGGTGCCGCCCTGCGGCAGCAGGCGCTCAAGGTACCGGGGACCATGATGGAGCGGCTCGGGCTGACCCGGGAGCAGGTGACGGAACTGCACGCGTCCATGATGGGCCTGATCGCTGCGACGTCCCGTTAAGTGCCGGCAGGACCCGTCCCGGGCACGTCGGCAGGGCGTCAAGCGACTAGAATAACCAGACCAAGGAGAGGAAGCCTGATGCGTAGTTTCCGCATACTCGCAACGGTCCTGGCAGTTGGCGCCGGGCTAATCACCGGTTGCAGCGGCACTCCTGACAATGGCACGTCCGCCTCACCTGCGCCCTCCACCTCCGCAGCCGGAAGCTCATCCGCCGGCTCCCCTACTCCTTCCCCGGACACCGAAACGTCGGTACCGGCTCCCGCCCCCACCACGTCGCGGCCAAGTGCCGGCCCGGGGCAGGGAAACGCTGAACTCGCCATCACGGTGGTGCCGTCCCAGGGCGCGGATGAACTCGACTACACCCTGGTTTGTTCCGCCGGCACCCCTGCCGCGGAAAGCAGCCACCCCAACGCTGCCGCGGCCTGCGCAGCGCTGAAAGCCAACCCAGCCATCCTGTCCCCGGCGGCCCCGGGAACTTCCCAACCCTGTACCCAGCAGTACGGCGGCCCCCAGAAGGCAACCGTGACGGGCATGGTTGACGGTGTTGCCGTGGACTCCTCATTTGCCCGGACCAACGGATGCGAAATCAGTGCGTGGGACGCTGCCAAGGACGTGCTGGGTGCCGCCGGTGGAGCCTCTTAAGCTCCTGGCGGCAGACAACGCCCAGGCGAGGGAAGAAGCCCACCTGCAGCGCGTGAGCCGCTACGCCGATCCCTACCTGGCCCGACGGTCCGCTGGCCAAAAACACCCGGTGGAGGATTTTCTCTTCACCTATTACACGCAGAAGCCGGGCCAGCTGAAGCGCTGGCACCCCGGCGCCGGAGCGGTCCTTACCGGCGCCCAGGCAGCCACGCGGCTGGGGTGGAAGCATTACAGGATGCTCGACGACGGCGAGCTCGCCTCCCTGGGGCTGGCCGCGGGAAGCACCGCGGCCACCTTCGATCGGCGCGCCTTCCTGGCCGACCGCAAGGATGCCGTGGTCTTTGCCGGCATCATCCTCCGGGGGACGGCGGCCAGGCCGGCACAGTTCGGCTGTTTCGGCCTCCACGAGTGGGCCATGGTGTACCGCCAGGACAAATTCGACCTCCGGCATGAGTATCTGCAGCTGCGGCTGGGAGCGGCCGGCACCGACCGGGTGGTGGAGGAGAACAGGATCCGCTGCACCCATTTCGATGCGTTCCGCTTCTACACCCCCGACGCCATCCCGCTCAACGAACACTCCCCCAGCCGGGACACGCAGCGCCACATGGAACAGCCGGGCTGCCTGCACGCCAACATGGACCTTTACAAGTGGGCGTACAAGCTGCTGCCTGCGCTGTCCAGTGAACTGGTCATGGACTGCTTTGAACTGTCCTGGCGGATCCGGGCCATGGATATGCAGGCTTCCCCGTACGATCTGGCTGGCTGGGGCTATCCGGCCATCCCCATCGAGACGCCGCAGGGCAAGGCCGCCTATGTCGAGCACCAGCGTGCCTTCGCCACGGAAGCGGGGGCCCTGCGGGAACGGCTCGCCGCGGAAATCGGGGCCGTGTCGGACGGAGCGCCGCATTGATCGACCTGACCATCCGAATCCGCGAGGCCCCCGATGCGCCGGAGCATGTGTTCCGGCTGGTAGCCACGGATGGCGCCCCCGCAGCCGGGACCACCCTGCCCCGACCTGGAGCAGCCCTCGCCGCCGTGGAGCGGTTCGGTGAAGGCATCTTCTTCCCCAAACCTGGTCCTCCCAAGCTGTGCACCCAGCAGTACGGCGGCCCGCAGGTTGCCACGGTCACCGGAACTTTCCATGGGCGCCACGTCAACTCGACCTTTACCCGCAACGACGGCTGCGAGATCGCCCGATGGAAGGCCATGGCACCTTTACTGGGCGGCACAGCCACTTAGCCTTCCGCTGCCTGGCCTTCCCGCCGGCAGGAACGTAAAAAGGTCCCGGGCGGCCTGATAGCCGCCCGGGACCTCCCCCCATGCCTTCCGGATCAGGTTGCGGGTACCGCCTGGGCCAGGTCAAGCCGGGGAGCGCCGGCCGGGGCGGGGGCAGCGCCCTGTCCCACCTGCACGTTCACCCAGGTTTTGATGCCGTTGCTGCCAAGGCTCAGCCGGGAGAGGTAGGAGCCCTCCTGGAGTCCGGTCCAGCTCAGGGTCGCCGAGGTGGCGGTTCCGTTCGGCGCCACGATGGGGTTTGGGTTCACCGTGAGGTTGCCCGCGTCACCGGCGAAGGTCACAGCCTGGACGGATGCGGTGGCCGGCCCGTTGTCCGGCGTGGCGTAAAGGTTGGCCACCACATAGTAGGTGCCCGCCCGCGGCGACTCCAGGTCCAGGAATTCACTGGCCGAGGCAGTGGCCACCTGGGTGGCCGTCAACCCGCCCGACGCGTTCGGTGCGTAGACCACCATGTCCCAGTCGACGTCGTTCGACTGTGCCTGGATGCCCAGCCGCGCAAACGAGGCACCGGCCGGCACCTTCACCTGGAGCAGGGCGTTGTGCGCGTCATTCGTGGCCGCGTACTCGCCCGGGGTCTTGGTGATGGCGGTCTGGCTCAGTGGTGCCAGGCCCTCCACGCCGACGGCGATGGGGTTGTCGGAGCCGGATACGAGCTCCATCGTGCCGCTGCCGGTGCCCGTGGCCGAGCTGAAGGAGAACGACGGGGCAATCTGGGCATCAACAGGACGGATGGCAATAGGGGACGTAACCGTCCGCGGGCCCTTCCAGGTGAGGCTTCCAGTGCTGAACTTGCCAACCGGTCCGCTGACGTTCCGGATGGTGACGGTGACTTCACGGGTCTGGCCGGCCCTGGCGAAGTTCAGCGCCTTGGGTTCGACGTTGACGTTGAAGCCCGGCATGTTCACCTCGGGGTGGTACATGCCCGGGACCAGGGCGGTCAGCTTGCGCTTCACCTGGACTTCGCCCACCAGGCTGCCCAGCGCGATGGAGGGCAGGTTGAGGTCGCGGGCGGCAATGCTGCCGGCCTGCGGCGCTCCGGTGTCAACGCCCTGCCCGTTCAGGAAGCCGAGCCAGTCCTGGATCCCGGAGTCGTAGACCAGCCCGGGATCAAGGACGCGGGTGGAATCGATGTGGCCGGCGCCGCCCTGGAAGGGGTCGGTGTTGGGCGAACCGTCGGCATTGACCAGAGGGTAGGCGGTGGTCATCATGGCGGACTTAACCATTGCCGGGGTCCACTTCGGCTGCTTGCCCAGGACCAGGGCACCGAAACCGGCGATGTGCGGTGCGGCCATGGAGGTGCCGGACATGAACCCGAACTGGTCGCCGTCGTTACCGATCGTGGAGACACCGGCCAGGACGTTGACGCCCGGGGCGGAGATGTCCGGCTTGAGCAGGTCGCCGCCGGATGCCAGGGTGGGCCCGCGGGACGAGAAGCCCGCGATTTGGGGTGCCGCGGCTGGTGGCAGGCCGGTCAGGTCGCCCTTGACCAGGCTGACGGTCAGCGCCGGATTGGCTTCCAGCTTGGACTTCAGCTCCAGGCTCTTGGGGGCATTGACGTGGACAGTTGGAACAACGTGGTTGTCTGCGTCCTCCGAGCTGCTGGTGAGGTTCACCAGGATCATGCCCACGCCGCCCTTGTCCAGGACCTCCTGGCTCTTGGCGGTGCGGTCCACCACGCCGCGGTCGCAGACCACAACCTTGCCGGCCACCTTGGAGCCGTCAAGGGTCCCCGGGCCGCAGAGGTTCGGGTTTGCCGCACCCGCGGCCGCGGCGGCCGCGGCAAGGACAACGGGCTTGTCCGCCACTTCCGACTTCATAATGGACGCTCCGCGGTACAGGGAGCCGTCGGACACCTTGACCGTTCCCAGCAGGTCGCTGGGGAAGGTGGAAGCAGCCACGGTGGTCAGCCACGGTGAGGCATGGTTCACGGTGGAGGCCGCAGGGCCGGAGTTGCCGGCCGAAGCCGAAACGAAGACACCTGCGGAAGCCGCGTTCAGGAACGCCAGCGCCACGGGATCGGTGGTGCTGTTGTTATTGCCCGATATGGAGTAGTTCAGGACATCGACGCCGTCCTTGATGGCTGCGTCCACGGCCTCGACCGACGCCGAGGAGTAGCAGCCGCCCGTGTCCGGGTTGGTGTCCTCCCAGCAGACCTTGTACACCGAGACTTTGGCTGCGGGGGCCACTCCCGAGCTCTTGCCGAAGCTGGTTCCATCGATCACCTGCTCGACATTGGCATTGCCCGCCGCCGTGGTGGCGGTGTGGGTGCCGTGGCTGCCAACGTCCACCGGGGAAATCTGCTCTTCCGGGGCACGGTTTTCCGGCGCCACGTACTGCAGGAAGGAATCGGCGAAGTATCGGGCGCCGATGACCTTGGTATTGCAGAGCGAGCCGTCAAACCCGGCCCCGGTGCCCTCGCCTTTTTGGCATTCCCCTTCGAAGGTGGTGCCGTCCGCTTTGAGCATGGCAATCCTGCCATCGCCGGTGCGGTACGGGACGCCCACCTGCGGGTCACCCTGCAGTGGCTTCACGGGTTCGCCCTGCAGGAAGGGGCTGTCCGGTGCGTACCCCGAGTCGATGACACCCACCACAACGCCCTTGCCGGCGTTTGCCTGGCCGCCGAACTGTTGGGCCCATGCGCCGTCCGGGCCGGTGAGCTTGAGGAAGTCGGTGGTGGTGTAGTCAGGCTTGTTTTCGACGTCGGGTGAAACCACCAGGACGCGGTTGTCCTTGGACAAGGCTGCCGCCTGCGTTGCGGTCAGCTCGGCAGTGAACCCGTTCAGTGCTGCGGTGTACTGCTTTGCGGGGCTGACACCCTGCGCCGCTGCGACTTCACGCTGCTGGTTGCGAAGGTGGGCGTCGTAGGCGTTGTAGTTGGGGCTGCCGGCGTCGAGCTTCCTGCCCTGCTGGGGCTTGGTGGCTCCCAGTCCGGCAACTCCCCCTTCGTACGCCGCGGCAGCCGGGCCGGCCAGCACCACGATGTACCGGCCGTCCTTGAATTGGCTGTCCTTCGCAGTGGAGGAGGCATTTTCCGTACCTTGGCCGCCGGGTGCCGCCGACGCGGGACCCACGGCCATGGAGCTAAGGAGAAGGGGCAACCCGACGGCCAGTGCGGCCGCTTTCCGGAGGCCCCCAGCCCGCGAGGGGCTCTTTCCAGTTGATTTCACGTGCAACCCTTTCACGATGTACCGCCCAGCCTTGGTGGACAGCCCGAACGACTGGAACTGCAGAGGGAATTACAGATTTTGTAATTTGCTGAGACCAGACTGTTCACAGGGTACAGACTGAGAGCACGATATGACATAGGGCACATTCGAGAATTTTCCGCTTGTCATACGGGGTGGGGCGTTGGCCCGCAGGACCCGGAAACAGGCATGGAAAAGGGCGCCCCGAAGGACGCCCTGGCAAACGAGAGACCGCAGGCGAAACTACTGGCGGGGAGTGCGCACCACGTCACTGATCCATTGCCTGGTTTTTTCATCCACAGGACCGGCTACCCGCGTCTCCCGGGCCAGGCGGTCCGCCTTCACTTTTTGAAACACCATCCTGCCCAGGCCGGCGAACACGGCCGCGGCGACCATCGGCAACAGCACGGACTTCGAATTTTCTCCCATTCAGCAACTCTAGTGAACGCCCTCCGGCAACTCCATAACCCCGCCCAGGGGCGCCCCCGTCCCCGGTTCATTCCCGGCCGCCCGGCTGCCCAGGAGGCCGGATGCAAAGGGGTGCGCCCGGCCCGGTAGAATGGTAAGGCAAGCTCGCGGAGCGCCCGACCTCATGGTGAACCAACGCAGGTGACCAACAGTCCCCCCAACCCCGGTACGGCGTGAGACGGCACCACTCCGCTGCGCCCTTACCCAAGCTCACGCACAGGAGTTGCCGGATGCCCCGGATCGTTGTTGACGTCATGCCCAAGCCCGAGATTCTGGACCCGCAGGGGAAGGCGATCGTCGGCGCTCTCCCCCGGCTGGGCTTCACCAGCTTCAGCTCTGTCCGCCAGGGCAAGCGTTTCGAACTGACGGTCGACGGCGAGGTGACCGAAGAAATCCTGGCCCAGGCCCGCGACGCCGCCGAGACCCTCCTGTCCAACCCCGTGATCGAAGATGTCGTCAACGTCGAGGTCGTCGAGGCCTGACATGACTGAACTCCCCCTGATCGGCGAAGCCGTCGCAGTCGCGGCGGAGCCGCGCCTCGCCGGCGCCCGCATCGGCGTCGTTACCTTCCCCGGCACCCTTGATGACCGCGACGCCGCCCGCGCCGTGCGCCTTGCGGGCGGCACCGCCGTCGAACTTTGGCATGGCGACAGCCAGCTCGGCGACGTGGATGCCGTGGTCATCCCCGGCGGCTTCTCTTACGGCGACTACCTCCGCGCCGGCGCCATTGCCCGCTTCGCGCCGTTGATGTCCAAAATCATCGACGCCGCCAACTCCGATGCCAAGCTGCCGGTCCTCGGCATCTGCAACGGCTTCCAGATCCTCACCGAGTCGCACCTGCTGCCCGGATCGATGATCAAGAACGACCACCTGAAGTTCCTCTGCCGCGACCAGGTGCTGCGTGTCGAGAACAGCAACACTGCGTGGACCCTGGACTACCAGGCGGGCCAGGAGATCACCATCCCGCTGAAGAACCAGGATGGCCAGTACATCGCGGACGGGAAGACCCTGGACGCCCTTGAGGCTGAGGGCCGCGTTGTCTTCCGCTATGTGGGCTTCAACCCGAACGGCTCCCGCCGCGACATCGCCGGCATCTCCAATGCCGCCGGCAACGTGGTGGGCCTCATGCCGCACCCCGAACACGCCGTGGAGCCGGGCTTCGGGCCCGAATCGCTGGACGGCATCGGCGGTTCCGACACCGACGGCCTGGGCTTCTTCACCTCCGTCCTGAACAAGATTGTGGGAGGCGACAAGTGACCACGGAAACCACCAAGAAGTTCAATATCGACACCGTCGAGCACGCCGCGAAGACTCCGGACACGGAACTGCCCTGGGCCGAACTCGGCCTTAAGCAGAACGAGTTCGACGAGATCGTCAAGGTCCTGGGCCGCCGCCCCACCGGCGCGGAACTGGCCATGTACTCCGTCATGTGGAGCGAGCATTGCTCCTACAAGTCCTCCAAGAACCACCTGCGCCAGTTCGGCCAGAAGGTCACCGAGGAAATGAAGAAGGACATGCTGGTGGGCATCGGCGAAAACGCCGGCGTGACCAACCTGGGGGACGGCTGGGCCGTGACCTTCAAGATTGAATCGCACAACTCGCCGTCGTTTGTTGAGCCCTACCAGGGCGCGGCCACCGGCATCGGCGGCATTGTCCGCGACATCATCTCCATGGGCGCCCGCCCCGTGGCCGTCATGGACCCGCTGCGCTTCGGCGCCATCGACCACCCGGACACCGCCCGCGTCATGCACGGTGCCGTTGCGGGCATCGGCGGGTACGGCAACTCCCTCGGCCTGCCGAACATCGGCGGCGAAATGGTGTTCGACTCCGTGTACCAGGGCAACCCGCTGGTCAACGCCCTGGCAGTCGGCGTCATGCGGCACGAGGACATCCGCCTGGCCAACGCCTCCGGCAAGGGCAACAAGGTGGTCCTGTTCGGTGCCCGCACCGGCGGCGACGGCATCGGCGGCGCCTCGGTGCTGGCCTCCGAGTCCTTCGACGACACCAAGCCCTCCAAGCGCCCCGCCGTCCAGGTGGGCGACCCGTTCGCCGAGAAGGTCCTCATCGAGTGCTGCCTGGAGCTCTTCAAGGGCTCGCTGGTGGAAGGCATCCAGGACCTTGGCGCCGCAGGCATCTCCTGCGCCACGTCCGAGCTGGCCTCCAACGGCGACGGCGGCATGCAGGTTGAGCTGACCTCCGTCCTGCTGCGCGACCCCACGCTGACCCCGGGCGAGATCCTGATGTCCGAGTCCCAGGAACGCATGATGGCCGTTGTCACCCCGGAGAACGTGGAAGCGTTCGAGGCCGTGATGGACAAATGGGCCGTGGAGTACTCCTGGCTGGGCGAGGTGACCGATACCGGCCGCCTGATCATCACCTGGGAAGGCGAGGTGATTGTCGACGTCGATCCCCGCACCGTGGCGCACGACGGCCCGGTCTACGACCGCCCGTTCGCCCGCCCCGAGTGGCAGGATGCCGTGCAGGCGGACACCTTCACCGGTTCCGTGCAGGACGCCGGCCGCCCGGCCGCCCCCGCTGAGCTGGCAAAGGCCGTCACCGAACTGGTGGCGTCACCGAACATGTGCTCCAAGTCCTGGATCACCAACCAGTACGACCGCTACGTGGGCGGCAACACCTCCATGGCGTTCCCCGACGACGCCGGCGTGGTGCGCGTGGACGAGGAAACCGGCCTGGGCGTTGCCCTGGCCACCGACGCCAACGGCCGCTACACCTACCTGGACCCGTACCACGGCGCGCAGCTGGCACTGGCCGAGGCCTACCGCAACGTAGCCACCGCAGGCGCCATCCCCATGGCCGTCAGCGACTGCCTGAACTTCGGCTCCCCCGAGGACCCGGACGTCATGTGGCAGCTCGCCGAAGCCATCCGCGGCCTGTCCGACGCCTGCATGGTGCTGGGCATCCCTGTCACCGGCGGCAACGTCTCGCTCTACAACCAGACCGGCACCACGCCCATCCACCCTTCCCCGGTGGTGGCGGTCCTGGGCAAGCTCGACGACGTTGCGCGCCGCACGCCGTCGGGCTGGCGTGAGGATGGCCAGGCGATCTACCTGCTGGGCACCACGGGCGCCGAGCTGGACGGTTCCGAATGGGCCAACATGCGCGGACACCTGGGCGGACAGCCGCCGAAGGTGGACCTCGAGGCCGAGCGCGCGCTGGGCGAGATCCTGATCAACGCGTCCCGCGACGGCATGATCGACTCCGCCCACGACCTCTCCGAAGGCGGCCTCGCGGCTGCCCTGGTGGAGTCCTCGCTGCGCTACGGCGTCGGTGCCCGGATCGCGCTGCAGGACGTCATGGACCGGGACGGCGTGGACCTGTTCACGGCCCTGTTCTCCGAGTCCCAGGGCCGTGCCGTTGTGGGCGTCCCCCGCTCCGAGGAAGTCCGCTTCACGGACATGTGCACCGCCCGCGGCTTCACCCACACCCGCATCGGCGTGGTGGACGCGGCCAGCGGCAAGCTGGAGATCAACGGCGTGGAGGGCCTGCCCCTGGCCGCGCTCCGCGAAGCCCACGAAGGGACCCTGCCGAAGTACTTCGGCTAGGCCCCACAGAACGCGGACGGACACTCAAGCCCATAGAGAGGGCTTTGGGTGTCCGTCCGCATTTAAGGACCGGTTCAGTCCTCGCTGTGCAGCTCCCGCTGCCGTGCACTGAGCAGCTCGAACTCCGGCCGGGCTGCCACAAAACGTTCGACGGCGGCCAGCACCTCCACGAGATGGGCCCGGTCAGCTGCCACCAGGCCAACGCCGACCTGCGAGCGCCGGTACTGGGCATGGTCCCCGACTTCGGCGACGGACACCTCGAAGCGGCGTATGAGCTCGGCAAGGAGCGGCCTGACGACGGAGCGCTTTTCCTTCAGGCTCTGCACGTCCCCAAGGAGGATGTCGAACTCGATCCAGCCGATCCACATGGCCGCCCCTGTCTTTACTCGATAGTGAGCTCACCCATCAGGTCCCAGCCTTCGCCGTCCAGCTGGCGGCTGATGATCCTGGGTGTTTCGGCGAGTGCCTGGGGCATGTCGGCCATGGCCTTCTTGAAGTGCCCGCTGTTGACATGGTCTCCCGCGGCGTCGTCCTTGAACGCTTCCACCAGGACGAACTCGTTGGGATCGTCCACACTGCGGGACCAGTCGAACCACAGGTTGCCCGGCTCCTCCCGGGTAGCCCGGGTGAAGTCTGCCACCAGATCGAGCCAGCGCCCGGACCAGTCGGGCTTGACCTTGAACTTGACGACGATAAAGATCACTGGGATGTTCCTTCCGCGGCGAGGGTGCGTGCCCCTTCAATGTACCGGGAAGTAACGTAGCGCTGTGCCGCGCGGGTGACCAGGCCACCGGCGGCGTAGAACCAGTTGGCAGGCCTGCTGAAAGCACGGATCCGCAGCCACACCTCTCCGTGGCTGTTGATCTCCACCTCGAAGGATTCCTCGCCACGGGCGGGGTGGCCGGGCAGCGTCCCGTAGCCAAACCCGGCGGATTGGGGAACACCGTCCGGTGCCGGCTCCCGCGCCCACACCACCTGGCAGGGCGCGGGCAGGCGGAAGGGCCCGACGCCGAAACCGCTCACCACGCGTGCCCCGGGCACCGCCCTTGGCGAGTCTGCCCGCACCGTGAGGCCAGCCCTCCGCTGCAGTTCCCAGCCCAGGATGCCGTCCGCCACACGCCGGTAGACGCCAAGGCCGGTACCCAGGCGGGCTTCCTCAAGGACGCGGTCGTACCCCACTGGCGCGACGCCGTGCTCCGTGCCGCCAATTCCCGGATAGCCGAGTCTTCCCGCGTCAATCATCGCCGCCTGCCCTTTCGAGGCGTGCCCACCCCAGTTGATCCTGCTGCTTCCGGCTCAAGCCTGACACCACAAGGTCGTAGGAGTCCTCAACCATGTCCCGGATCATCCCGTCCGGCAGCGACCCGTCGATGCGCACACCATTCCAGTGGGTCTTGTTCATGTGCCATGCCCCGGTGATTGCCGGGTGTACCGCGCGCAGCTGCACGGCCAGGGCCGGCTCGCACTTCAAGTTCACGTAGAAATCGCGTTCGTCCATGGACGACAGGGCAAACAGTTTAGCCTCGTGCCGCGCTCCCCCGGCAGTCCCGGCACGGACCTTGAAGACCGAAGTCTCCGGTCCGAACGGAAAATCCTCGTAGGCTCCGGGAAACGAAAGGCAGATCTTCCGCAGCGCACTTGGGTCCATAACGGAAGCCTATAAAGCAGACCTGCGCGGTGCTAGTCTGCGAACATGTCACGCGACCAGGGAGCCATACCTGTTCTGGACCTGCGTGCCGCCCGGCGGGCCGACGGCACATTCAGCCCGGAGTTCATCGACCAGCTGCGGCACGCCACCCACGACATCGGGTTCTTCCAGGTCACCGGTTATGGTGGCAGCCCGGGACAGGCCGAAGAGCTCCTGGACACTATTCAGCGCTTCTTCGACCTGCCCCTTGAGGAGCGGATGAAGCTGGACAACCGCCTCTCCCCCCACTTCCGTGGCTACACGCGCATGGGCACCGAGGTGACCCAGGGCCGGGCCGACGCTCGGGAGCAGATCGACTATTCACCGGAGCGCGAGCCGGTGCGGGACTACCCGGACAGCCAGCCTTACTGGCTGCTGCAGGGTCCCAATCTCTGGCCCGATGAAACATTCCCCGAGCTGAAGCCTGCTGCCATGGAGTGGGCGGAGCTGATGTCCGGCGTCGGCATGGAACTGTTGAGGGCGATCGCCGTTTCGCTCCAGCTGCCGGAGGACTACTTCGACGGGCCCTTCCGGGATTCACCGGCATGGATGGGCAAGCTGGTCCACTACGTGGGCGGCGTGGTGGAAGCGGCCGGGGACCAGGGCGTTGGCTCGCACGCGGACTACGGCTTCGTAACCCTCCTGCTGCAGGACAACGTGGGCGGCCTGGAAGTGCTGCCGCCCGGAACCACCCAGTGGCTGCCTGTGGAGCCCCTGCCTGGGGCACTGGTGGTGAACCTTGGCGAGATGCTCGAAGTAGCCACGGAGGGATACCTGGCGGCGACCATCCACCGCGTCCAGGCACCGCCACCGGGCGTCGACCGGTACTCGGTGCCGTTCTTCTGGTCACCGCGGCTCGACGCGGTCATCGAGCCCGTCCCCCTGGCACCCGAGCTAAAGGCGGCTGCCCGGGGTATCACGGACGATCCGGACAACCCGCTCCTGGCATCGTTCGGCCTCAACATGCTCAAGGGCCGGATGCGGGCACACCCGGACGTGACCAAACGGCACTATCCGCAGTTGATGAAGCGCTAAAGGTTGTACTTCCAGGCAAGCTGCGCCGGACACAGATTCATCACCACGTCCAGCCCCGCCGCCTTGGCACGTTCCGCCGCTGCCTCGTCGATGACCCCCAGCTGCAGCCACACGGCTTTCGCCCCGGCGGCAATGGCCTGGTCCACCACGCTGCCCACCTTCTGCGAGTTCACAAAGCAGTCCACGACGTCGATGGGCTGCTTATCCGCCGGGATGTCGCCGAGGGTGCGATAGCCGGGTTCGCCGTGGACAGTGTCGCCGTTCAGGTTGACGGGGATGATCTCCATGCCGAGCCGGTCGCGGATCATCAGCGAGACGTCGTAGGCGGAGCGCCACTCATTGGTGGTGAGTCCGACGATGGCCCACCGGCCCTTGGTTCGCAGAAGGCGTTCGATGACTGCGGGATCGTTCGTGTGGCCCATGGGATCAGCCTACGCTGCCCGTCCTGTCATGCTTCAGCTACTTCAGCGGGGTGGCGGCCTTGGGGCCTGTGCCCTGCGACTCTGAACCCTCTGCGCCCTGTGTCCCTGGTTCCTGCGTCCCTGGGTTTTGTGGCTGGCCTTGGCCCGGCACCCGGCCGGTGGTGGCAGCGGAACCGGCCGCCTTCTGCGCCGTCCCGGCCGGGTCCACGCCGCCTGCCACAGTAGCCGGTGCCGGCGCCCCGGCCTTGCCCGGTCCGGCCGCAGCCGGATCCGCCGGGGTTCCCGCCGGCACAGCCCGTCCGCTGCCATCCATGCCGCCGACGGCTCCACCCACTGCAGCAGCCCCGGGTTCGGCCGCGCAGTTCCCTGGACCTGTGCCGGCGTCGTGCTTGACGGGGCCGCCACACGCCGGCGTGCGGGTGCGGCCGAACAGTCCGGCAGGATCGCGCAAAAAGCGGGACGCACGGTGTGACGCGTCCGCAGCCCCAGCCGGTGCGGCAGTTGCGCCGGACTGGGTGACTTCCCCGTCCGCGCCCACGTCTGGCCCGCCGTCGGTGGAGGAGACGGCCGACGCGGCGTCGGCCGTATGGTTCCACGGCATCCATTCCGTCAGCACGTGCTCAATGGGGCTGTCTCCGGGAGCGGTGGAGCTGGCGGCTACTCCGCCAACGCCCAGCCCCATTCCCGCCGCGAGGACCAGGCCCAGCGCGGTGGGGCGGTGCCGACGGCGGCGGCGGCGCGCCAGTTCATCGTCCGGCCGCGCACCCCGGTGGGCACCCGGCTGCTCAACCCGCTGCTCACCCTCGAGATTCCCGGAAGTGGCGTCTTCTGCCGGACCTCCTGCTGCCAGCATCGCGGCAAGCTCGCCGGTGGGCGCGGGTACGGGCAGTGAGGCCAGGGCGCCCAGCGCGACCAGGGTGTCACGGAGTTCCGCATCCTGGGCTGCACCGGCGTCCTGGAGCATGTCGTCGACAAGGGCGATGAGATTATCCGAAGCGGACGTCATGGCGTGAAATACTCCTTCACTGCCGCAAGTTCCCGAAGTTTCAGCAGCGCGCGCCGCTGGAGCTGTTTCACGGCACCGGCGCTCTTATCGATGGTTTCCGCGGTCTGTTCCACTGTCAGGCCACCCACCAGGCGAAGCGACAGCACGTCCCGCTGGTCCTGCGGCAGCCCGTCCAGCAGCCCGAGGACTTCCCGGGGTGAGATGCGCTCCAGCGCCAGCTTTTCCGCTGAGCTGTCCTGGCGCTGGTCAAGCTCTGGCTCGAACGGCAGTTTGAGCGGGCTTCGGCTTTGGCGGCGGTGGTCGTCCACCATCCGCGCATGGGCAACGGAGAAAATGAAGGTACGCAGCCCCGCATCCCCTCCGCGGACACTGTCGAGCCTGGGCAGGACGGAAAGAAACACTTCCTGCATGGCGGCCTCCGGATCCTCGACTCCCCGGGCGGTGAGATAGCCCAGTACCTGCGACGCGTACGTCTTGTAGACGAGGCTGAAGGCAGCGGTCCCGGGAGTTGGCTGGTCCGGAGCCTCGTCTGTCTGTGCATCGGTCACTGACGTAGTGCTTTCCGTCAAAGAGGGAGTTGGCAAGGTGAACGCTCAGTACATCCGGAACGCTGCCCCTACTTTACCCTTCAGTAACAACCGCTGCCGGAAGCGCCACGGCGCCGGGTAAGCGGGCCGTTGCGGGCTCCCGGCACCTGAAGCCGGCTGGGCGGAAAACAAAAGAGCCGGTCTGGAACGTGATGGGGGACAGGTTCCAGACCGACACTTCATAGGGGTAATCGCTACGCACCCCCAAAGGGTTACGCGATTTCAAAAACTTTTTGGGCAGCCGTTCCGCGGCTGTCAGCGGGCAGCTGCCCTGGTCCACCGGGGCGGCGTCGCCTGCCTGCGCGATGCCTTGGCCAGCGCGAAAAAGTGCAGCCTGGCAGGCAGGCGCCCGTCGCCACAGACAGGTACGACGGCGGAGGGCAGCTGCGCGGGAACGGCGGCGGCTGCCGCTACGGGCACGGTTGCGGGACGGGATACGTCCCCGGCGGGACAGAGGTCGGTGACCAGGCCGGTGCCGGCGCACTCACGCACGGCAGCGATCCCTGCCGCCAGGGCCTGCTTGTCCTGGTACGGCCCGGAGACAGCCACCACTGCGCCATCCGGGGCCAGGAGCCGGAACCGGAACAACGAATCAGCGTCAATGAATGCTTCAAATTTTCCGGCCATGACGATCCTTCCTTGGGCACCAGGGGGTACTACCGAGTCTTGCCGGTACGCGTGCAGCCTCACAAGACCGTGCGCGTTAAGCCTGTGTAAATTGCTTTTCCACCCGGGCCGAACGTCCCGGGACGCACAAGCGGCAGGCCACCCGCAAAGGTGGCCTGCCGCCGTCGTCATGCTGCCCTGGGGAGTGTCAGTCGTTGATGAGGTCGTTCACCACGATGGTCTGGTCCCGGTCCGGGCCCACGCCGATGGCGGAGAACCGGGTTCCGGAGAGCTTCTCAAGGGCCAGCACGTAATTCCGGGCGTTCTCCGGCAGGTCCGCCAGGGTGCGTGCCCCGGTGATGTCCTCGGTCCAGCCGTCGAAGTACTCGAAGATGGGCTTGGCGTGGTGGAACTCGGTCTGCGTCATGGGCATTTCATCGTGCCGGACGCCGTCCACGTCGTAGGCCACGCACACGGGAATCTGTTCGATGCCGGTGAGCACGTCCAGCTTGGTGACGAAGTAGTCCGTGAAGCCGTTGACGCGGGAGGCATGCCGGGCCAGGACGGCGTCGTACCAGCCGCAGCGGCGCGGGCGTCCGGTGTTGACGCCGAATTCGCCGCCGGTCTTCTGCAGGTACATGCCCATCTCGTCGAAGAGTTCCGTGGGGAACGGGCCGGCGCCAACGCGGGTGGTGTAGGCCTTGATGATGCCGATGGAGCGCGAGATGCGGGTGGGCCCGATGCCGGAGCCAACCGACGCGCCGCCGGCGGTGGGGTTGGAGGAGGTCACGAACGGGTAGGTGCCGTGGTCCACGTCCAGGAACGTAGCCTGGCCGCCTTCCATCAGGACCACCTTGCCCTCGTCCAGCGCGGTGTTCAGGACCAGGGTGCTGTCGATGACCAGCGGACGGAGCCGCTCGGCGAAGGACAGGAAGTACTCCACGATCTCGTCCACCACAACGCTGCGGCGGTTGTAGACCTTGACCAGGAGTTCGTTCTTCTGGCGCAGCGAGCCTTCCACCTTCTGGCGGAGGATGGATTCGTCAAACACGTCCTGGACGCGGATGCCCAGCCGGGCCACCTTGTCCATGTAGGCGGGGCCGATGCCGCGGCCGGTGGTGCCGATGGCGCGGCTGCCCAGGAAGCGTTCGGTCACTTTGTCCAGGACCTGGTGGTACGGGGCCACCAGGTGGGCGTTGGCGGAAACCCGCAGCTTCGAGGTGTCCGCACCGCGGGCCTGGAGCCCGTCGATTTCCTGGAAGAGGGCTTCGAGGTTCACCACGCAGCCGTTGCCGATGATGGGAACAGCGTTGGGGCTGAGAATGCCTGCCGGCAGCAGCTTGAGTTCGTACTTTTCACCGCCTACGACGACGGTGTGCCCGGCATTGTTGCCGCCATTGGGCTTGACGACGTAGTCAACACGGCCGCCCAAAAGGTCGGTGGCCTTGCCTTTTCCTTCGTCGCCCCACTGGGCTCCTACGATCACAATTGCTGGCATGGGATCCTCCCCCATTCGTTCGGGCTGCCCGGGTCCAGCCATCTGGTGGCGGGCCCATGCAGCGCCGTTCATGAGAATGCCCCGAACATACCGGCCTTCGCACAGCCGCAGCACGGCACGGCGAAGCAAGAGTTCCGGGGCTCTTACCACCCAAGTTTAGCCGATGGGGCACTTTGTCCACTGTTGTGGCCCGCCGCGGCCCTTTCGCAAATATGGGCCGCGGCGGGCGCCGGGCCTCCTACTCGTCCTCGGCCTCCCCCGCGGGCCGGGACGTCTGCTCGGCGAGCGTGTCCCAGAAGGAGGTGTCGGCGTCGGCAATGGATCCGTCCGCTATGGCCGCGGCGGTGGACGCCAGCGTGGTGACCGTCTGCTTGATCAGGTAACCATTGCTCCGCTGTCCCAGCGCGTAACCATCCAGGTAGTGGTCCGACATGCCGCGCATCTCGAAAAGCAGGGTGGCAATGCCGTATTCCACGGAGATGCCGTTGCGGCTGATGGTCTCGGCGCTGCCGCCCTGGTACCTGCCCAGGTGGCCCCAGCCGGTGGAGTCAACGTTGTTGAAGACAACGGCGCCGAGCCGCTTTGATTTCTCGACGACGGCGGGGTCGGCGTTCGGGGTGGTGGGGTACAGGATGGAGCCGGAAACCAGCTTGCCGTCGCGCTCGGCGCGGGTGCCCTGGTGGTGCAGGTCGATCATGTAGTCAATGCGGTACTTGCGCATCACGTTGTTGTGCAGCGCCTGGGTCTCCGGCTGGACCTTGGCCACATGGTCCCGGTTCAGGTCCACGCCTTCCGCGTTGTAGCGGGTGAGGTGGCGGTCCCCTCTGGCAAGGTAGTCGTCCAGGGAGAAGTTGACATCCCCCATGGCACCGTCCGCGTTGAGCATGGGCACGATGAGGATGTTCACGCCGTCCAGGATGCCTGCCGACTTGCCCGTGCCCAGGTGCTTGACGAACTCGAGGGCACCCTCGGTGGTGAGCTGTTCATTGCCGTGCTGCTGGGTCAAATACAGGATGGTGGGCTTGGCCGGGTCCGATATGTACTTGACCAGGTGGATGTCGCGGCCTTTGACGGTCTGGCCGATGACCTCCAGCTCCATGGCGGGCTGGCGCGCATCCTGGTCCTTCAGGAACGAGACCATCTGGTCGTAGGTGGCCAGCTTCGACGTGGTGATCTGGCCGTTGCCGTCGTAGGAAGGCCCTTCGCCTACGGCGCCGGCCAGGGGCGCCGGACCTGCTGCGACGGCGAGCGCGAGGGCTCCGCTAACGGCAAGGGTCCTGAGGGATTTCGTCACAGTTACCTCTTTCGAGTGCTCGGGTGGCATCCGCCGCTCCGTCGCAGCGGAGGCATGTGACATTCAGCCAACCAAGCTTAACGAAACCTGTCAATATGCTGGACAAACGCTGTAAGTACGTTCCGGTCCTGCCGCCGGCGGCCGGCCGGACATGCCCACGACATAAAGCGGTGCGGATTTGCGCGGCTCCACGCGCGTCGATTTATCTGAGAGTGGACCATCCGGAGCGGCCGAGAGACCTGGCTCGATGACGCCGCAGCAACCACGTCCCGGCAGACTCCTGCCGGCCGAAGGTGCTACTGCCAGGACCGATGGAAAGGAAGATTCCAGCATGTCCCAGAACACCGACCATATCCGCGTGACCCACGCCGGTTCATTGCCCCGCACCCCTGAACTCATTGCGGCCAACGCCGCCAAGGAAGCCGACGGCATCACGCCGGAATTTCTGGAACTCCTCGAAGCCTCCGTAGTGGACGTGGTGCAGCGCCAGATGGACCTTGGCATCGACATCCCCAACGACGGCGAGTACGGGCACACCATGTCCAGCTCGGTGGATTACGGGGCGTGGTGGAATTACTCCTTCGCCCGGCTCGGGGGCCTTGAGCCAACCACCGTTGACCGCTGGGCCGAGTCCGGGGTCCGCCGCTCGTCCCCCGGCAACGTTGTCCTGACCTCGTTCCCGGACCGGCGCGACCGGCAGGCCTTCAACGAGGCCTACAGCGATCCCGCATCCGGCATCCTCACCCACCGCAGGAGCGTTGCCCAGCCCAAGATCGCCGGACCGCTGACCTACACGGGCCAGGACCTGGTGGCCTCGGACATCCGGAACCTGAAGACCGGGCTCGCCGCCGCAGGCCTCACGGATGGCTTCGTGGCCTCCCTCTCCCCCGGCTCATGCGCGCGGGTAGCCAACGAGTACTACAAGAGCGACGAGGAACTCGTCTACGCCTGCGCTGATGCCATGCGGGAGGAATACAAGGCCATCATCGAGGCCGGCCTTACGGTGCAGCTCGATGATCCGTCCCTGGCCGAAAGCTGGGACCATATCAATCCCGAGCCGTCCCTGGACGATTACCTGAAGTTCATCCAGCTGCGCGTCGAAGCGACCAACTGGGCGCTGCGCGGCCTGCCGCAGGAACAGATCCGGCTGCACGTGTGCTGGGGATCCTGGCACGGCCCACACACCACGGACATCCCGTTCGCCGACATCATCGGCTCTGTGCTTCAGGTCAACGCCGGCGCCTATTCCTTTGAAGCGGCAAACGTCCGCCACGAACACGAATGGCGGGTGTGGGAGGACACAAAGCTCCCCGAGGGCAGGGTGATCATCCCGGGCGTTGTTTCGCATGCCACCAATGTGGTGGAGCACCCGGACCTGGTGGCGGACCGGATCGTCCGCTTTGCGGACCTCGTGGGCCGCGGGAACGTCATTGCCTCCACCGACTGTGGCCTGGGCGGCAGGGTGCACCCGCAGATCGCCTTCGCCAAGCTGGAGGCACTGGGTGAGGGTGCCCGCCGCGCCTCGAAGCGCCTCTTCTAGCCGCTCCCGCACCGACGCGCCGGCTGTGCCTTCCATCACCGGAAGGGGCGGCCGGCGTTTCGCTTGCCTGGGCTTGCTAAACTGGAGTAGGCCGACCAGGAGTTGGTCCACCCCAATCAACCGCCACTGATGTGCCGTGCCGCCGTGCGCCCATGTCCGTGGCGGCAGCAACGCCAATCCCCGCAGGAGATCCAGCACTTCATGACAGCCCTGGCACCCGAAACATTCCACGAACAGCTCATGAGCCGCCGCTACGAACCCAGCGTTGCCGCCGTCAACGAACTGTGTGATTCCCTGCAGGAGGCCAAGCCCGGAACCGTGGTGCCCTACGTGGACCCCATGCACGACGTGGAGGAATGCCGCATCATCAGCCTGTTCTCCAACATCGGCGAGGTGGATCCGTCCGGGTTCATCACCCCCGGCGACCAGGACGCTGTTACCCGCATGCTGGGGATCCAGTGGAAGCTTGGCCTGCGCCCGGAGTTCGTCATGCCGTGGAACGTCCGCCCTTGGCACGTCCCGGGCGAACCCAACGGCAAGTTCACTCCGGACCAGATCCAGTCAGGCCTGAAGCCCCTGCTGAAGTTCCTGGCCCTGGTCCCCCGCGCCTCGGTGATCGTGGCGCATGGCACCGAAGCCAACCGCCTGGCCAACCTGCTGTTGAAGACCGAGGTGCCCCTCCTCTGGCGCCGCGGCCTGAAGACCTACAAGGTCCGCTCGCTGAGCGGCCGCGCCTTCGCCGGTTCCCCGGCCCGCCAGGAGGAGTACCTGGAGGACATGCGCACTGCCTATGCAGACGCCATGGCCCGCACGGGTATTGCCAAACCTTAAGTCCTGCGCCGCTCAGCCTGTGGCATCGGACTCGGTAAACGAAATTCCCGGTGCCGATTCGTCTTCGGCTTCAACCCAGGTGGTGAAGTCGGCGTACGACATCCACGAGTAGTAGTCACAGAACCTGAGACGCGCTTTCTCCTGCTTTCCCACGCTTCGCGCAGCTCCTCCTTTCTTCCCCTGGCCCTTCGATTCTTTTAACCGAAATGAGGGACGGCGCATTCCAGGCCGGATACGAGTCACCTTCTCATTGAAAGGTGACCGCCCGCCGTCGTTCCCAGCCCGAACCCCTCCCTGGCACTCTGCACCAGGAAACAGTGCGGGCGTGGGCCCAGGGAGTTATTCGCCCTCGATGGCTGCCTTTGCCGTGGGGTCGGAATCGTTCAGGAACTTCTCGATCCGCTCCGGCTCTTCAGCCTCGCCGATGGCCGACGAGGCCCGGCCCAGGGAGTAGAGGGCCCGCAGGAACCCGCGGTTTGGCTCATGCTCCCAGGGGATGGGCCCCACGCCGCGCCAGCCGTTGCGGCGCAGCGCATCCAGTCCGCGGTGGTAACCCACCCGGGCATAGGCGTAGGAGTCGATGGTGCGGCCTTCCGTCCACGCCTCCTCAGCCAGGACGGCCCACAGGAGCGAGGACGTTGGGTGCTTCGCCACCAGGTCCAGGGCCTCCTGGCCGGCCTCAAGCTGCGCGTTCACCTCGGTTTCGGCAGGCAGGAGAGTGGGCTCCGGCCCCATCAGGTTCCGGCGGAACTCGTCCGACATCTAGAAGGTCTTTCCGGCCGAACCGAGCTGCTTGGTGGCTTCCACCACGCGGGCCGCCAGGCCGGCTTCGGCGGAGGCGCCCCAGACGCGGGGGTCGTAGGTCTTCTTGTTGCCCACTTCGCCGTCCACCTTCAGGACGCCGTCGTAGTTCTTGAACATGTGGTCAGCAACCGGACGCGTGTAGGCGTACTGGGTGTCGGTGTCGATGTTCATCTTGATCACGCCGTAGGAGACGGCGTCGGCGATTTCCTGGTCGGAGGAGCCGGAGCCGCCGTGGAACACGAGGTCGAACGGGTTGTCCTTGCCGATCTTCGCGCCCACCTGGGCCTGGATGTCCTTGAGGATCTCCGGGCGGAGCTTGACGCCGCCGGGCTTGTAGACGCCGTGGACGTTGCCGAAGGTCAGGGCCGTGATGTAGCGGCCGTTTTCACCGGAGCCCAGGGCATCGATGGTGGCCAGGGCGTCCTCAACGGTGGTGTACAGCTTGTCGTTGATGGCGTTTTCGACGCCGTCCTCCTCGCCGCCAACGGTGCCAATCTCCACTTCGAGGATCATCTTGGCGGCAGCAGTGCGGCCGAGCAGTTCGCGGGCGATGCGCAGGTTTTCCTGGAGGGTCTCGGCGGAGCCGTCCCACATGTGGGAGTTGAACAGCGGGTTCCGGCCGGCCTTGACCTCAGCCTCGGAAGCAGCCAGCAGGGGCAGGACGAAACCGTCCAGCTTGTCCTTGGGGCAGTGGTCAGTGTGCAGGGCGACGTTGACGCCGTAGTTCTTGGCTACTTCGCGGGCGAAGGCTGCGAAGCCCAGGGAACCGGCAACCATGTCCTTGGTGGATGCGCCGGACCAGTAGGCCGCACCGCCGGTGGAAACCTGGACGATGCCGTCGGACTCCGCCTCGGCGAAGCCGCGGAGCGCTGCGTTGAGCGTCTGCGAGGACGTGACGTTCACGGCCGGGTATGCGAAGCCGCCCGCCTTCGCGCGGTCGATCATTTCGGAGTAGATCTCTGGGGTTGCAATGGGCATGCTGGCTCCTCTGCTGAGTTTCGTCTGTGGGTGGAAGACCCTCAAGTAGACCGCTTACGGCTAGGCACCATCCTAGCCATTCCCGGACCACGAGGGTGTTTCGGGTCACCGCTCAGTAACACTCAGACGTGCTGGTTGAACACGTGCCGCCGGATCCAGGCGTGCATGGCGATGGCGGCTGCCGAGGCGGCGTTGATGGACCGGGTGGAGCCGAACTGCTCGATGGACAGGGTGGCGGCGGCGGCCTGGTGGACTTCGGGGGTCAGGCCCGGGCCCTCCTGTCCGAAGACCAGCACGCAGTCGCGCGGCAGCTCGTATGTCTCCAGGGGAACCGAGTCCGGGAAGATATCGATGCCGATGATCGCCAGCCCCTCCCCCTGCGCCCACTGGACGAAGTCCTCGACCGTGGGGTGGTGGCGGACGTGCTGGTAGCGGTCGGTGACCATGGCGCCGCGGCGGTTCCATCGCCGCCGGCCGATGATGTGCACCTCTTTGGCGAGGAAGGCGTTGGCGGTGCGCACCACCGTGCCGATGTTCAGGTCGTGCTGCCAGTTCTCGATGGCCACGTGGAAGTTGTGCCGCCGGGAATCGAGCTCCGCCACGATCGCTTCGTGCTTCCAGTAGCGGTACTTGTCCAGGACGTTGCGGCGGTCCCCGTCGGCAAGGAGGTCAGGGTCCCAGTGGTCGCCTTCGGGCAGTTCGCCTTCCCAGGGCCCGACGCCGACCTCCGCCTTTGCGGGCTCGGCCTCCCCGGGCTCGTGGCGGGGTTCGTCTGGCAGGCCGGGCGTTTGGTTCACCCCTCAACACTAGACTGGAGCACTGGAGCATTCATCACCGGTGGAGGTAAACGTGGCAGAAGAAGACCAGGTAGCAGCAAACCCCGCGGTTTACCGCAGCGGCCAGGAGATCGAGTGCTGGCTGACGGACATGGACGGCGTCCTGGTCCACGAGAACCAGCCGATCCCCGGCGCCGCGGAACTGATCCAGCGGTGGGTGGATACGTCCAAGCGCTTCCTGGTGCTGACCAACAACTCCATCTTCACCCCGCGCGACCTTGCCGCCCGCCTGCGTTCCTCCGGCCTGGAAATTCCGGAGGAAAACATCTGGACTTCGGCGCTGGCCACGGCGCAGTTCCTCAAGGACCAGGTGCGGGGCTCAGAGTCCGGCAACCGCGCCTACACGATCGGTGAGGCGGGGCTCACGACGGCGCTGCATGAGGCCGGCTTCATCCTCACCGACCAGAACCCGGACTTTGTGGTGCTTGGCGAGACGCGCACGTACTCTTTCGAAGCCATCACCATGGCCATCCGGCTGATCCTTGCAGGTGCCCGGTTCATCGCCACCAACCCGGATGCCACCGGCCCCTCCAAGGACGGCCCCATGCCCGCCACCGGTGCCATCGCGGCCCTGATCACCAAGGCCACCGGCCGCGAGCCGTACATTGTGGGCAAGCCGAATCCCATGATGTTCCGCTCCGCGATGAACCAGATCGATGCACACTCCGAGACCACCGCCATGATCGGTGACCGGATGGATACGGACATCATCGCCGGCATGGAAGCGGGCCTGCACACCGTCTTGGTCCTCAGCGGCATCACGCACAAGGATGACATTGCCGCGTATCCGTTCCGCCCCAACCAGGTGCTGAACTCCGTGGCGGACCTGAAGAACCAGATCTAGGACTAGAAGATGCTCACCCGGGAGCCGCCCCGGGGCAGCGGGAAGAACCCGTCCAGCAGTTCCGTCACCAGGGGCCGGTAGACCTGCGGATTCCAGCCGGGGCTGGCGTGGGCGGGTGCCGCGCCGGTGGTCTGCAGGTTGCTTGAGACCATGTTGTCCTTGAAGACCACGGCCCAGGTTTCCGCCGCGGTTTCGTAGTCGACCGTCCTGTCCTTGGGGTTCCCGATATAGGCCATCTTGGCCGTGCCCAGCTTCCCGGCGAACTGGCTTCCCTCGAAGTGGTAGATATACGCGGACTCGGTCTGGATCAGGACGCTGGAAGGTGCGATCGGGGACAGCTGCTCCAGGGTCTGGTCCAGGACCTGCCGCCAGCTCCGTTCGTCCTTGTGGATGATCCGTTCACCCAGCTCATACCCACCGCGCAGCGTGGACGGGAACCTGACGCCGCGCTCGTAAAGGAACACCACGCCGTCGAACCAGCTTTGGTCCAGCACGTCGTGCGCACTGAAGGGACTGGAGTCCAGGAGGATGAACTGCACCTGGACTCCCTGCAGGGCAAGGAGTCGGGCAGCCACCTGGGTGGCCAGCATCCCGCCGAAGCTGTGCCCGTAGAAGAAGAGCTTGGTGATCTTCTCTTCGGCAATGTAGTCGGTGATCGCGTTGACCACCTCCGTGATGTTCAGCCCCAGGTTGGAATATCCGACGGCGGCGAGCCGGGCGCGCTTGTTCAGCGCCCCGCGCAGGGTGTTGAGGATCCACTGTGCCTCTTCCCAGCTGGTCTTGTACCCCGGGAACAGGAACCAGCTGGCATCCGGGTAATAGGCGTCCGCGAAGTCGTCCGCAACGCTGAGGATTCTGGTGGTCCGGCGCTGCGACTGGACCTCGCGGGTCACCAGCATGTCGGCAGCCAGCAGCCCGGACGCCCCTGCACCCGCCAGGAACGTGCGCCGCGAAAAGCGCTTCAGCGCAGCCGCCTCCGCCAGCAGCCGGGCGTGGGAAACCCCGCGCCCGCCCTGCGGACTTACCTCCCCCTCATACGGCACACTCCTACCGTAAACCCACCCAAACGTACCGCCGCAACGGGCGGGGGTAACCGTTCGGTGACGCTGGGGTCAGCAGGCGGCCTGGCCCTCCGCGGCGGGGATTGGGGACGTGGGTTCCTGCCGGCGGCGATGGATCTCCAGGCCGATGTCGTTGTAGCGGCCCAGCAGGTCGGCACTGTCCTGGGTGTTTGGATTGTCGAGCAGCGCGAAGAGCGCGTCACTGGCCGCAAGGAGCTCCTCGTTGGAGTATTCCGTAAGGGGCGGCCCGTACAACTCCTCGATCCACATGACAGGAAGGTGTGGATACTCCCCGGCGAAGCGGCCTCCGGGGAACAGCTCACGGACGTCGCCGTCCAGGGGAAGTGGCTGCTCGCCGGATGGCCGGTTCAAGGAAGCATTGTGGGCAGCGGGTACCAGCTGCAGGGAAACGCCTGCACCACAGGCTCCCGGCAGCGCGTTGGCATCCAGCGCATTCAGGTCGCTGCGCAGGCCGGCCAGCGCGGTTGACTCCACCAGGTCCGCCATTGAGAGGTCAACGCAAATATGGCAGCGGATGCCCATTCGCCGGACACGGCGGATGATGTGGACCAGGTGGGGGCGGGAACCGCTGTCAAGGCTCCCCCGGACTTCAATCCGGACGATGTCTGCAGGGACATCAAAATTAACAACTGCGTCTAATGCTCGGTCCATAGGTACTCCAAAAGAGGTCTATGGCCGACGGCTCAACCTCCGCAAGCCTAACCTCCGCGGGAGCCCCTGCACAACCCAACCCTTAGGAACGGGCCGCGCGGATTACCTTTCCCGGCTCCTCATAGTGCGTCCGGGCACCGGCTCCGCCCACTGAGTCCACCAGGGACTTGGCGATGTCCCGCAGCTTGGTGTTGCTGTTGCTGGATGCCTCGGTGAGGATTTCGACGGCAGCCGCCTGGCTGCAGCGGTTCTGGGCCATGACAATGCCCACGGCGATGTCGATGATGGTGCGGGACTCCAGCGTGGCCCGGAGGTTCGACGCGCTGTCCGCATGCAGGGAGAACCGGACGGCAAGGCGCAGGGCCTGCGAAATTTCACGGGTGAAGTCCCGGGCCCTTGCCGTGGCCCGTCCTTCGAACTTCCGGGGAACATCGGAATAGAGGTTCAGGGCCGCCTTGGCCTCGCCCTGCAGGGTGAACGGGAGGGAAAGCACCGAACGCAGGCCATGGGCGGCAACGGCCGTTGCGTAATCGGGACCCCACCGGTTCTCCTCCAGCAGATCGGGAACGTGGACTTCGCGTTCCTCCTCCGCAGCAGTCAGGCAGGGGCCCTGAGACAAGGAGTACTGGATTTCGTCCACTTCCCGCGCCGAATCGCTGCTCCACCCGATGGTGGCCGCCTTGCGGTCACGGAGCAGGGTGATGCCACACAGGGCGTCGTCACCGTCGCCTGCCATCTGGTGGGCGGAGAAACGGGCCAGTTCGTTGAGGAAGTCCTCAAAATCAGCGCTTTCCAGGATGAGGTTCTGGACCTGGTCGGTTGCGCTCAAAGGCTGTTCTGGGGGGAGCAAATGCATGATCTCCAAGCAACTGAAAAGTGTTAAAGGACATCATAAAGCAGCGCCAACAGCCCGGCCAACGGCCAGCATACTTGTTCCCAGGCGATTTCCCGGGTCCGCAGCAGGACCTAGGACAGCCCCAGCTCGTCCTTGCTGAACGCAAACAGGTATGGAACGCCGGTCTCGGCTTCGATTTTTTCCTTGGCACCGGTGTCACGGTCCACGATCACTGCCACCGCAACCACGTTGCCGCCGGCCTTCCGGACGCCTTCCACTGCCGTCAGCGCGGAACCGCCCGTGGTGGAGGTGTCCTCCAGGACCAGCACCTTGCGGCCTTCAACGGAGGGGCCCTCCACCTGGCGGCCCATGCCGTAGGACTTCTGGGCCTTGCGGACCACGAAAGCATCCACGGCACGGCCGGCATCAGCGGCAGCGTGCATCACTGCAGTGCCCACCGGGTCAGCACCCATGGTGAGGCCGCCGGCGCACTCAAAGTCGATCCCGGCGTCGTCCGCCAGGGCGAGCATGACCTGGCCCACCAGCTTGGAGGCCTCGTGGTGCAGGGTGATGCGGCGGAGGTCGATGTAGTAGTCAGCCTCGGCCCCACTCGAGAGGATCACCTTGCCGCGGACCACGGCGAGTTCCTTGATGAGTTCGAGCAGGCGGGCGCGGGCAGCTGCGGTGTCTACCGCAGTGTCAGAGGGCGAAGTCATGGGCTCAAGTTTAGTGGGTGGGCGGACGGTGAGTGGGCGGGCAAAGCCTGGCGCGTGCTCGGGGCGGGGCCCGAAGGCGATGACGCGCGGCAGGACACGCCTGACCACGGGGTTGTGGCGCAGCATGAAGAAGACCATCCGCGTGATGGAGAACGTAGTCCGGGCACCATCGCCGGCCAGGGTCGCCCCGGACAATCTCCCGGCGAAGAGCGGAACAAAAACCACCCTGTGCAGGATGCGCTGCACGCTTTGGACCACCACTGTAGGCATGCGCCGGCGGCGCTGGATTGCCGCGAGGGTCCTGGCCCGCACGTGGCCCCGCCGCAGGTCCGGGGCCAACCGTTCGGCGGCCGCCACTGCATCCTGGATGGCCAGGTTGATGCCTACGCCGCCGGCCGGTGACATCGCGTGGGCTGCATCCCCGATGCACAGGAATCCGTCGGTGTACCAGCGCTGCAGGCGGTTCAGCTTAACGTCCAGCCAGTGAAGGTCGTCCAGGCTGCGAATGGAGTCGACGCGGTCGGCGAGATCCGGACGAAGTGCCGCCACGCGCTGCCGGAACCGTTCCACGCCGCCGGCCCTGATCCCGGCATCCGAGCCCTTGGGGGCGAGGTACCCCAGCTGGTAGTAGTCGGTGCGGTTCAGGGCAATCATGGCGTCCCCGTCACCCAGCGACGGCACCACACCCGCCACTTCGCCCTGCTCGGAAGCGTGGCGCGGGAGCCTGAACCACCAGGTGTCGAACGGCACCGGGTACTCCCTGGTGCGCATTCCCGCCGCCTCCCGCAGCACTGAATGGCGCCCGTCCGCGGCCACCACCACATCTGCATGCAGCACGTGTTCCGCCCCCGGCCCGGCCCCGCCCGTGGCCCTGTAGCGCACTCCGGTGACGCGGCCGCCGTTGAACTCCAGGCCGGTGGCCTCGCTCTCCATAAGCAGGCTGAACGTCGGTTCCGCAGCGGCCGCCGAGGCGAGGAAATCCAGGAAGTCCCACTGCGGCATCATGGCCACGTAGTTGTACGGGGGCTTCAAAGAGTCGAAGGCCGCCAGGGTGACCAGGCCGGCGCCGGGGACCGGAACAGCCACGTTGTTCAGCCTGCTTTGGGGCAGGCTGCGGAATCCCGCGCCCAGGCCAAGTTCGTCGATCAGGCGGATGGTGGAGGCATGCACCGTGTCGCCGCGGAAGTCGCGCAGGAAGTCGCGGTGCTTCTCCAGGACGGTCACCTGCACTCCGGCCCGGGCCAGCAGCAGTCCCAGCATCATTCCCGCGGGGCCTCCGCCCACCACGGCACACCCTGTCCGCTCCATGCAGTTACGCTACGCCGCGCAGGGGCCGCCCGGAACAGTTGAGGGTTGTTGACAGTGCTGGCTAGGCTGGACAACATGCGCGAACTCCAGGCCAAAATCATTGAAGAAATGGGCGTTCAGCCCCGGATCGATCCCGCGGGGGAGGTACGCAAACGCGTCACGTTCCTCAAGGAATACCTGAAGGCAACCCACACCAAGGGCTTTGTCCTGGGCATTTCCGGTGGCCTGGATTCATCCCTGGCGGGCAAGCTTGCGCAACTGGCGGTGGATGAGCTTGAGGCCGAAGGCGTGGAAGCCAATTTCGTGGCCGTCCGCCTTCCCTACGGAGTGCAGCACGACGAGGAAGATGCCCAGGCAGCCCTGGACTTCATCAAGGCCAAGACGGAATGGACGTTCAACATCTCCGCCGCCGTGGACGGTTTTGAAGACGAGTTCGAAAAGACCGTGGGCTCGGAGATCTCCGATTTCCACAAGGGCAACACCAAGGCCCGCACCCGGATGATCGCCCAGTATGCGCTGGCGGGCGAGCACAACTACCTGGTGGTTGGCACCGACCACGGCGCCGAGTCCGTCACCGGCTTCTTCACCAAGTACGGCGACGGCGGCGCGGACATCCTGCCCCTGTTCGGCCTCAACAAGCGGCAGAACCGCGCCCTGCTGGCTGAACTTGGAGCGCCGGCGCGCGTCTGGGAGAAGGTACCCACCGCCGACCTGCTCGATGACCGGCCAGGCCGAACCGATGAGGACGAACTGGGCCTCAGCTACGACCAGATCGACGACTACCTCGAAGGCCGCGAGGTTCCGGACGCCGTTGCCGATTCCATCGAACAGAAGTACCTCCGGACCCGCCACAAGCGCACCGTGCCGGTCACCATCTTTGACACGTGGTGGAAGGACCAGGGCCCCGAGGAGCCCCGCGTGGGCCTCTAGGCAGCCTCGCCGGACTTCCCCACCTTTGGCACCGGAAGGTGCCGCCCGCCGTCGTCGTTCGCGGCCAGAGCCGGGGAGGCTCAGCGGGGCCGCCGCCCGGCGTCGCCGCCCACGCCAAGCTGCTGCGTAATCCGGTGCGCCTCCGCCATCAGGAGGCCGCCGAGTTCCTCCTGCCGTTCCGGCTTGAAGCGTGGTTCGATGCCCGTCAACGACAATGCCCAAGCCGGTTTCCCGGAGCGGTCAAACACCGCCGCACCCATCCCCCAGCTTCCCTCCAGGACCAGGCCGGGGTTCACCGAATAGCCGGCCAGCCGGGTGCGGGCCAGGTTCTTCCGCACCAGTTCGGGAGTATGGTTCCCGGCGAACTCGCCCGCGTGTTCGCTCCAGCGCCCCAGCATTTCCTCCTGCTCGCTTTCCGGCAGGAAGGCCATGATGGCCGTCCCGGCCGACGCGACGCCAAGGGGGAACCGGACACCCTCGTGCAGGACGAAGGAGCGGACCGGGAAGCTGCCTTCCTCACGCAGCAGGCAGACCGTCCCGGCGCCGCGGCGGATGGAGAAGAAGGCGCTCTCGCCCGTGGCCTGCGCCAGCCGGCGGAGGCTGGGCCGGGCGATGTCCTCCAGGGGAAACCGCGCCGAAGCCACCGAGCCCATCAGGAGGATCTCGGGGCCCAGCACCCAGTTCCCCGTCACGGGATCATGGTCCAGCAGGCCTTCCGCGGCCAGGGACGTCAGGAGCCTGTGGACCGTGGGACGGGTAAGGCCGGATTCCCGCACGAGGTCCACCAGGGGCATTCCCTCCGAGCTCCTGCCCACCAGCCGCAGCAGGCCGGCGATCCGCGTTACCACCTGCGCGCCCTGCACCTGCATGGCCATAAACCCTCCTAATGTCCACAATATGGATACACGCCATCGTACTGTCCACACTGTAAATAGGCCACGCCGTGGTCCTTGACAGGCGCAATAATGCGCCCGTAGTCTCCAGACTCAGATCCCCGGCATCCACTTAGTGGACACCACCGTGCTCAACGAGGAGACGACATGAAGAAACTCCAGGCTTCCGCCGCCAGCGCCCTGGAAGGGGCCCTGCAGGACGGCATCACCCTCGCCGTAGGAGGATTTGGCCTGAGCGGCATTCCGGCCGACCTGATCGAAGCTGTGCGTGATTCCGGCGTCCGGGACCTCACCGTGGTGTCCAACAACATGGGCGTGGACGGCAAGGGGCTGGGCATCCTGATCGAGGCGGGCCAGGTCCGCAAGGTCATCGCGTCCTACGTCGGCGAGAACAAGCTGTTTGCCGAGCAGTACCTTGCCGGCAGGCTGGAGGTGGAATTCACTCCGCAGGGCACCCTGGCCGAGCGGCTTCGCGCCGGCGGCGCCGGCATCCCTGCCTTCTACACCAAAACCGGCGTGGGCACCCTGGTTGCCGAAGGCAAACCGCACGAGGTGTTCGACGGCGAAACGTACGTCCAGGAGCGGGCCATCCGGGCCGATGTCGCGCTTGTCCATGCCCACACCGCTGACACGGACGGCAACCTCATCTACCGCTACACGGCCCGGAACTTCAACCCCGTAGTGGCCACAGCCGGCACACTGACCATCGCCGAGGCGGAAGTGATCGTGGAGCCCGGCCGGCTGGACCCGAACCACGTTGCGACCCCCGGCGTCTTCGTCCAGCGGCTGGTGCAGGCGTCGGACCGGGTCAAGGACATCGAGCAGCGGACCGTCCGGCAGCGCGCCGGCCTCGTCTCCGCCTGACCGGCCTCCGACGCCGGCCACCCCAACAACGGAAGAACATCACTCAATGGAGAGAAACACCGCCATGGCCACCAGCCAGCTCGACCAACCGGACGTCCGCCAGAAGGGCTTGGCCCTGATGGCTGAAAAGCTGGCCGGATGGACGCAGAAGTGGTTCCCGGACGCTTACATCTTCGCCCTGGCAGGCGTGCTGCTGGTGGCCATCGCAGCACTCGCCATCGGCGCCTCTCCCAAGGCAGTGGTGGACTCCTTCGGAAACGGCTTCTGGGACCTCACCGCCTTCACTTTGCAGATGGCCATGGTGGTGCTGACCGGCTACGTGGTGGCCACCTCGCCGCCCGTGGCCCGGTTGATTGACCGACTGGCGCAGGTGCCAAACTCCGCGCGCGCCGCCGTCAGCTTCGTTGCCGTGATGTCCATGTCGGTGTCGTTCGTGAACTGGGGTTTGAGCCTGATCTTCGGCGGCCTCCTGGCGCGTGCCGTGGCCCGCCGGGCGGATCTGCACGTCGATTACCGGGCGCTCGGGGCAGCGGCCTTCATGGGGCTGGGCGCCGTCTGGGCGTTGGGCATGTCCTCCTCCGCGGCCCAGCTCCAGGCCACAAAGGCCTCCATTCCCCCGGCGCTGCTGAAGATCACCGGCGTCCTGGACTTCGGCACCACCATCTTCACCTGGCAGTCCCTGCTGACCCTGGTCATCCTGATGCTGCTGACCACCGTCATTGCCCACTTCTCCGCCCCCACGGGCGGCGCCGTCAAAACCGCGGCAGACCTCGGCGTCGACCTTGATGACCAGCCCGAACCGCCGGCCGAAAAGTCGCGCCCCGGCGAGTGGCTCGAATACAGCAGGGTCCTCCCCGTCCTGGCCGGGGTTCTGACGCTGGGGTGGCTGGTGTCCCAACTCCTGACCCTGCCCATCCTCAGCGTGGTCAGTTCACTGAACGGCTACCTGCTGGTCTTCCTGATGCTGGGGCTTGTGCTGCACGGAACCCCGCGCAAATTCCTCCAGTCCGTGACCAAGGCCGTGCCCGCAACCGCAGGCATTTTGGTCCAGTTCCCGCTCTATGCCGCGATGGCGGCCATCCTGACCAAGGCCACCGGCGCGGGCGGCCTCTCGGTCTCGGAGCATCTGGCCCATTTCTTCACCAGCATCGGCGGCAACGGGGCGTTCGCGGTCATCATCGCCATCTACACGGCACTCCTTGGCATGTTCGTTCCGTCCGGCGGCGGAAAGTGGCTGGTGGAGGCACCGTACGTCATGCAGTCCGCCACCGACGTGAACATGAACCTCGGCTGGACCGTGCAGATCTACAACATGGCCGAGGCCCTGCCCAACCTCATCAACCCGTTCTTCATGCTGCCGCTGCTGGCCGTCTTGGGCCTGCGCGCCCGGGACCTGGTGGGCTTCACGTTCCAGCAGTTCCTGTTCCACCTGCCGGTGGTCCTGCTGCTCGCCTGGCTGCTGGGAATGACGTTCGAGTTCGTGCCGCCGGTAATACCCAACTGAATTACAGCCAAGACGACCAAAGGAGAAAACCCATGGGATGGACCAGGGATGAAATGGCTGCGATTGCGGCCGAGGAACTGAACGACGGCGACTACGTAAACCTGGGGATCGGCATCCCCACGCTGGTGGCGAACAACCTGCCTGAGGGCGTGCGGGTGGTGCTGCAGAGCGAGAACGGGCTGCTGGGCATGGGCCCGTTCCCGTACGAGGGCGAGGAGGACGCCGACCTCATCAACGCCGGCAAGCAGACCGTCACGGTCCTGCCGGGCGGCAGCATCTTCGACTCCGCCACCTCGTTCGGCATGATCCGGGGCGGGCACGTCAAGGTGGCCATCCTGGGCGCCATGCAGGTCTCCGGCAACGGCGACCTGGCCAACTGGACCATCCCCGGGAAGATGGTCAAAGGCATGGGCGGTGCCATGGATCTGGTGGCAGGAACACCGCGCGTGGTGGTCCTCACCGAACACAACGCCAAGGACGGCACCGCCAAAATCGTCCGCGAATGCACGCTGCCGCTGACCGGGCTCAGCTGCGTGGACCGGATCATCAGCGACCTCGCCGTCTTCGACCTTCACAAAAAGGACGACGGCGGGCGGCAGCTCACGCTGACCAGGCTGGCACCGGGGGTCACCGTGGAGGACATCCGGGAAATGACCGAAGCCGGCTTTGAGGTCGCCCACTCCCTCGATCCAGCCACCACCTTGGAAGGAGCCTCGGCATGAGCCTCAAAAAGCAGTTCGGCAAGGATGTCCTGATCACCGGCTGGGGTCACAGCAGGTTCGGGAAGCTCACCGACGACACCCTGGAATCCCTCATCGTCCAGGTGGCCACGGACGCCATCAGCAGCGCAGGGATTGAGCCGGCCCGGATCGATGAAATCTACGTGGGACAGTTCAACTCCGGCATGATGCCGCTGGCGTTTCCATCCTCCCTGGCGCTGCAGGTGTCACCGGACCTGGCCGACGTCCCGTCCACCCGCGTGGAGAACGCGTGCGCCTCGGGCTCGGCTGCCTTCCAGCAGGGCACCAAGGCACTGCTCGCCGGAACCGCCAAAACGGTCCTGGTGATCGGCGCCGAAAAGATGACCCACGCGGGAGCTGATGTGGTGGGCGCCGGGCTGCTGGGCGCCGACTACGACATGGCCGGCAGGCCCTCCACCACCGGGTTCACCGGACTCTTCGCGGAAGTGGCCAGGCACTACGCCAAACGCTACGACGCTGACGGGAAGCTGGGCGACGTCCTGGGTACCATCGCGGCCAAGAACCACCGCAACGGCGTGGACAACCCGTACGCCCAGCTCCGCAAGGACCTCGGCGAGGAGTTCTGCCAAACCGTCTCGGACAAGAACCCCATGGTGGCCGATCCCCTGCGCCGGACCGACTGTTCCCCCGTGTCCGACGGTGCCGCCGCCGTCGTGCTGTCCACTTCGCCAACCGGAGGCCTCACGGCACCGGTACGGCTCGCCGGCTTTGGCCAGGCCAACGACTTCTTCCCCGCGGCGCGCAGGGACCCGACGGCGTTCGAAGCCACGCGGGTGTCCTGGCAGCGTGCCCTGGCGATGGCCGGCGTCGGGATTGAGGACCTGGACCTGGCCGAAGTCCATGACTGCTTCACCATCGCTGAGCTGCTCATGTACGAGGCCATGGGCCTGACCGAACCCGGCCAGGGCGCCCGGGCGCTCCAGGAAGGCTTGGTCTACAAGGACGGGAAACTTCCCATCAACATCTCAGGAGGCCTCAAGTCCAAAGGCCACCCTGTGGGTGCCACCGGCGTGTCCCAGCACGTCCTGGCGGCCATGCAGCTCACGGGCACCGCGGGCGACATGCAGCTCCCGGCTCCGCGCCGGGCAGCCGTGCAGAACATGGGCGGCGTGGGCATCGCCAATTACGTCAGCATCCTGGAGGCCGTGTAGCTGTACGGGACCGGTCCGCCGTCGTGGGCTGCTTTCACGACGGCGGACCGCAGCCTATTTCGCAGTGCCTGCGATGGACTCGGCGCCGGCAGTGGCGCACGCTTCGTCAAGGGCACCATCGGGCGCCCCGCCCACACCGATGCCGGCCACGGAAACGCCGTTGACCTTCAGCGGGACTCCGCCTGCCAGGAACAGGGTGCCCGGCAAGTCTGCGATCGAGGGGCCATTGCCATTGATGCGCTTGGCCAGCTCGCTGGTGGGGGTGCCGAAAGCTGCTGCGGTGTAGGCCTTTTCCTTGGCGGCCTCAATGGTGTGCGCCGCGGCATTGTCTCCCCGCAGCAGTGCCTGGACGGTGCCGAAGCGGTCAACGAGCGCCACCGTGACGAACGGCAGTTTGTCCGCCTGGCACTTGGCGAGTGCCGCGACGACGGCCTGGGCGGAGGCTGTGGCGGAGATACGGTTCTGCTGAACCACAGTCTCCGGCGCCGGCTGCACGTCAACGGCGGGCACGACGGCGGGCGCTTCAGTGCCGCTGACGCGGCCAGTGCCGGCGTTGGCGGCTGCCGTGGCTCCGGCCGTGACCAGGATTGCTGCGGCTGCGGCGGCTGTGAGTGCCTTGTGGGATTTCTTCATGGTGCGTTCCTTGGGTTGGTAGGTGTGCTGTTGCCGGTTTCCATCCTTCTCGGCAGCGGTTGGCGTGGCATCGGGCCTTCGGCTGCCCCTTGCTGGCCCGAAAGGCCAGCCGTATCAGCCAAAAGGCTGAGGAACCCGGCAGGCGTGGAGCCCTAGCATGGAAGGCAGTGCTTCCCACCACGAGATCCGGATCCCGCATGCCTGCCAAAGATTCCACCCCGGCCACCGGCCTGGCGGCCGCCGTTGCCGCCGGGGGCGCCGGGGGCGCGTCCCGTCCGGTGCCGCCCACCCCCAAGGGCCGCCTGGGCAGCATTGAGGCCGCCGTCCATCTGGGCTTCGCGGTGCTCCTGGTGGCATCGGTGGTGCGCTATGTCATGCGGCATTCCCCTTCCGACAACGTCCTGGTCCTGGGACTCGCCGCCGCCGCCTGCCTGCTGTACGCCGTCGTGGCCCTGCTCTCGCTGCGGGACCGGCACAGCGCGCCGTGGATGGTCGCGTTGGTGGCTGTCTGGGCGGTCCTGGTGGTGGCAGCACCGAGCTTCGCCTGGTGTTCCTTCGCCCTCTTCTTCCTGTGCAGGAGTGCCCTGCGCGGTGCTGCGTCCTACGTCCTGGCGGGCGGCATCACCCTGGCAACCGCGGCCGGCCTGTTCCGGCTGGGCAACGGTACGGACCTTGCCATGCTGTTGGGGCCTGTGGCCGTAGGCGTCATGCTGACGCTCATCTATGACCGGATACAGCACGACGCCGAGGAGCAGCGCCGCCTGCATGCGGAGGTCACCCAGGCCCAAGGCCAGCTGGCGGCCAGTGAACGCCGTGCCGGCACCATCGCCGAACGGGAGCGGGTGTCCCGGGAAATCCACGACACCGTCACCCAGGGGCTCGCCAGCAGCCTGCTCCTGCTCGAAGCCGCGGGGCGTGGTTGGCCAAGTGGCGCCGCGCAGCAGGATCTCCACCAGGCCACCAGCCTGCTCCGCACCAACCTGGCGGAAACCCGGAGCCTGGTCCACGAGCTTGCTTCCCCCGGGCTGGAATCAACGCCGCTGCCGGAGGCGCTGCTGCTGGCTGCCCGGCAATACCTGCCGGAAGCCACCCTTGTGGTGACAGGAGCCCCCAGGCAAGTCTCACCGGACATCCGGCACGCACTGCTGCGGGTGGTGCAGAGTGCGGCCTCCAACACCGCGCTGCACGCTGCGGCTTCAGTCGCTGCCCTGACGGTGGGCTTCCTGCCGGACGCCGTCACCCTGGACATCTACGACGACGGCGCCGGTTTTGATCCGGCGGCGGCAGCTCCGCCGTCGACGGCCGGAGGTTACGGCCTGCGGGCCATGCGGCAGCGGGTGGAGCAGCTGGGTGGCATATTCTCGATCCAAAGTGCCCCTGGCGAGGGGACCATCGTGGCGGCGCAATTGCCGTTGGAGGGCGCATGAGCAGCATCACGGTCCTGCTGGTGGACGACCACCTTGTGGTCAGGAGCGGGCTGCGCGCGTTGCTGGGAACCCAGCCTGACCTGGCGGTTGTGGCGGAGGCATCCTCGGGAGAGGAAGCGTTGCAGCTGGTGCATGCGCACCTCCCGGCTGTGGTGGTGATGGACCTTGCCATGGGCCCTGGCATGGATGGAATCGAGGCCATCAGGCGGATCCGGGATCTCAACAGCGGGCAGGCAATCCTGGTTTTCACCACCTACGACTCGGATGCCGATATTGTCCGCGCAGTCGATTCCGGCGCCATGGGCTACCTGTTGAAGGACGCCGCCCCGGAGGAAATCTTTGCCGCCATCCGCGGCGCGGTTCAGGGCAGGAGCGTGATGAGCCCGCCGGTGGCCTCGCGGTTGTTCCAGCAGCTGCGCAACCCCGAAGAAGTCCTCACCCCCCGGGAGGCAGAATTGCTCAGTTTGCTCACTGAAGGCCTCAGTAACCGGGAACTCGGGCGGCGGCTTTTCATCTCCGAGGCCACCGTCAAAACCCACCTGGCGCACATCTACGCAAAGCTCGGAGTGGATACGCGGGCGGCCGCTATTGCCACCGCGATACGCCGTGAGGGCATGCGGTAACCGCGGTTTATGGCCCTTACCCTTGCACCCGGGCCCTGTGCCCCGTACGTTTGGGACTGCGGGGACTAACTCCCGCGCACTCCGGGATGATTCCCCGGGGAGAGAATCAGAGTCACATGAAGGAATGCAGCCATGGCAACAGGCACAGTTAAATGGTTCAACGCCGAAAAGGGTTTTGGCTTCATTGCCCCCGATGACGGGTCCGCTGACGTTTTCGCCCACTACTCGGCAATCGCAACCAGCGGCTACCGCTCACTGGACGAGAACCAGAAGGTCGAATTCGATGTGACCCAAGGCCCCAAGGGCCCGCAGGCAGAGAACATCCGCCCGCTCTAAGTCTTCGGCGGCCACCGGCACCTGCCGGGACCCCATCCAGCGGCCCCTCCAGCTCAGGTTGGAGGGGCCGCTGCTTTTATGTGGGGGTTTTGTGGGGCACGTGTTCCCGGGGCCAGTCCTCCGGTTTCCCCTTTTGGGATAATTGATCCATGACCGGACAGGACCAGGACAGGGACAAGGATCCGTGGGAGGAGTTTGACGCTCTGGGGCCCGCTGCACCGGACCGCGTGCCGGGCCAGCCCGGCGGGGAGCCCTACGGTTTCGGCTTCCGCACCGGGGTACGCAGCGCCCGGGTGGCGGTCGGCTTTGCCGTTTACGCCCTGGCGCTGGGAACCATCCTGGCCCTGACCGGGTGCATTGTGTTCATCAGCCGGCAGCAGTGGCTGCTGGCGGGCCTCATGCTGGTGATCGAGGCAGTGTTTGTTTTCGCTTTCACGCGGCTGGTGGCCCAGGCCAGGCGCCGCCGGCAGGCGCGGTGACAATTTCAAACCTTGACCTTGACCTTGACGCAGCGTCAAACCCTAGGCTCGGAGCATGGAAGACATCCCCGACACTGGCACGGACTGGTCCATCCAGGACGTAGCCAGGATGGCCGGCACCACCAGCCGCACGCTGCGCCACTACGATGACATCGGCCTGCTGAAGCCCAGCAGGGTGGGCAGCAACGGTTACCGCTATTACGACGGCGCCGCCCTCCTCCAACTGCAGCGCATTCTCCTGCTGCGGGAGCTGGGCCTGGGCCTGCCGGCCATCGCGGAGGTCTTCCACCAGCAGGCTGACCCGGTCACCGCGCTCACCCGTCATCTTGAGTGGCTCGGACAGGAGCAGCAGCGGCTGGCACGGCAAATGCAATCCGTGCGGCGAACCATTGAAACAGTAAGGGCAGGAGGCCAACTGATGGCAGAGGACATGTTCGACGGCTTCGACCACACCCAGTACAAGGATGAGGTGGAGGAACGGTGGGGCAAGGAGGCCTACGCAAAATCCGACGCGTGGTGGCGCGGCATGGCTTCGGACGAAAAGCAGGAGTGGATGTCCAAGGTGGAAACCCTTGGCAACGACTGGAAGGCTGCCGCCCGCTCCGGCGTTGCTGCGGACGGTCCCGAGGCCCGGGAACTGGCAACGCGGCACGTCGACTGGCTGAGGTCCATCCCCGGGACTCCGGCCGCCGGAAACAGCGGGAATATCAAGGGATACGTCCTGGGGCTGGCGGACATGTACGTGGAAGACCCGCGCTTCGCCGCCAATTACGGCGGAGTTGAGGGGGCGGGCTTCGTTCGGGCGGCCCTTCGCAGTTTTGCGGAGAAGTATCTGTAGGGCAGAGGCGGAAGGCAGCCTAGCGGCCGGTATTGGCGCGGCCGGCGCCCGCCCGATCAGCCTTGGCGCGCCGGGCCCGCCGGACCACCAGCAGCACCACGGCAATGGCCAATCCGGCGTAGACGGCATAGTTCAGGAAGCGTGAGTACTCCTCGATCAGCCTGTATTGGGTGCCAAGCAGGTAGCCCAGGCCGATGAGGGCGCCGTTCCACAGCCCGCTGCCGGCCAGGGTGAACAGGGTAAAGGTGGCAAAGGGCATGGCCGCCGCCCCCGCCGGAAGGGAGATGAGGCTGCGGACGCCGGGCAACAGGCGGCCGAAGAAGATGGATGACCTGCCGTGGCGGCGGAACCATCCTGCCGCGTGTTCGAAGTCTTCGCGGTCCACCAAGGGCAGTTTGGACAACCACCGGATGGACCGCTCCAGCCCCAGCTTGGCGCCGAGCCAGTAGAGAAACAGCGCCCCCAGATAAGCGCCAAGGGTGCTGGTGGCAAAAACGAGGAAAAGGTTCAGGGAGCCCTGCTTGGCCAGATATCCCGCCAGGGGGAGGATCACCTCACTGGGGATGGGAGGCACCACGGTTTCGGCGAGCGTAAAGCCCCCCACGCCCCACTCCCCCAAAGTGTCGATGGCCCTCGCCGCAAACCCGACGATTCCGGTGAGTCCCTCAGTGGGGCTGGCTGCACCGGTCAAGATTGTCCACATACGCCCGTCCCGTCCCCTGCGCCCGGGTTACCGGTGCTTGAATTCCGGCTGGCGCTTCTCGGCGAACGCCGCCATGCCTTCCTTTTGGTCCTCCGTGGCGAACAGGGAGTGGAAGAGCCGCCGTTCGAACAACACCCCCTGGGCCAGCCCGGTTTCAAAGGCGGCATTGACAGCTTCCTTGGCAGCCATCGCCGCGGGCTTGGACTTGGCGGCAATCACCCCGGCCACCTTGAGTGCCTCGGACACGACGTCCGCCGCCGGAACCACACGGGACACCAGCCCGCACCGGTCGGCTTCCTCCGCCTCGATGAACCTGCCGGTGAGGATCATGTCCATGGCCTTCGCCTTGCCCACGGCCCGGGTGAGCCGCTGCGAGCCGCCCATGCCGGGGAGTACGGCGAGGTTGATTTCCGGTTGGCCGAATCTGGCGTTGTCCCCGGCGATGATGAGGTCGCACATCATGGCCAGTTCGCAGCCGCCGCCCAGGGCAAACCCGGACACCGCAGCGATGGTGGGAATCCGCAGCCGGGCAAAGTCCTCCCAGCCCCGGAACCAGTCGGCGGCATACATGTCCATGTAGCCCTGGTCCGCCATTTCCTTGATGTCGGCTCCGGCCGCGAACGCTTTGCCCGAGCCGGTGATCACCACGGCACCCACACCGGGATCGGAATCCATGGCGGCAACGGCGGCCACCAACTCCTCCATGGTGGCCTTGTTCAGCGCGTTCAACGCCGACGGCCTGTTGAGGGTTACCAGCCCTACCCTGCCCTGCTGCTCCACCAGGATGTTGGCGTACTCCGTCATTCGGGGCTCCCGTCGTCGTGTGCTGTTGTGGTCCCTGGCCGGCCCGGCATTTCCGTGCCGGTGTTCTCCCCCGCCGCCGGCTCTTGCTGCCTCGCTGCATGCTGCCCGGAGGCGTCGCGGATGTCGGTGATGATGGCCGAGAAGTCGCGGCCCGCGCCGCCTTCCGCGGCAAACCTATCGTAGATCCGGGCGGCGAGCGCTCCCATCTGTCCCGCCACCCCTGTGCTGTCCAGGGCGTTGACGGCGAGGTTGAGGTCCTTGGCCATGAGCGCTGCGGCAAAGCCCGGCTGGTAGTCCCTGTTGGCGGGGCTGGTGGGAACCGGTCCGGGCACCGGACAATTGGTGGTCAGCGCCCAGCACTGGCCGGACGCGGCGGAAGCGACGTCGAACAAGGCCTGGTGGGTCAGGCCCAGCTTTTCGCCGAGCACGAAGGCCTCGCTGACCGCAATCATCGAGACGCCCAGGATGAGGTTGTTGCAGATCTTGGCCGCCTGGCCGGCTCCGTGTCCGCCGCAGTGCACCACCCGCTTGCCCATGACCTCCAGGAGCGGCCGCACCGCCTCAAAGTCAGCCCCGTCGCCGCCGGCCATGAAGGTCAGGGTGCCTGCTTCGGCCCCCACCACGCCACCGGAAACGGGGGCGTCAACGGAGCGGTGGCCTGCTTCGATGGCCAGGCGGGCGGCGTCCCTGGCCTCGTCGACGTTGATGGTGGAACAGTCCAGGAACATCGTCCCGGCCGGCGCCGCTGCCAGCAGCCCGGGTCCGTCTGCACCGCCCACGTAGGCGTCCAGGACGTGGCGGCCGCTGGGGAACATGGTGAGGACAACGTCGGCACCGGCCAGCGCCTCCACGGCGCTCCCTGCCACCGGAATACCCTGTGCACGGGCCGACTGCAGGGCTTCAGGGACCACGTCGAAACCAGCAACCCGGTAACCGGCGCGGACCAGGTTCAGGGCCATGGGACGCCCCATGTGTCCAAGGCCCAGGAAGGCCACACCGCTCTTGTCAGGCATGGTCCGTCTCCTTCATCTGCAGGTCGGGGTTGGAGTGCGGTTCAAGCCGGGGGTGCAGCTCAGGCGGGACATGGAGGTCCAGTTCCCCGCCGTCCAGGGGCTGGAAGAACCCCTCCACCTGGGCGGGAAGCACCTCGGCCAGCGTGGCAGGTTTCCACTGCGGGTTCCTGTCCTTGTCCACTACCTGGGCGCGGATTCCTTCGCGGAAGTCCGGTGCGGCCAGGAAGCGGATCCCGGCCCGGTACTCCTGGGCCAGGGCCTCATCCAGGGTCAGGCCGGCCGCGCGGCGCAGCGACGCCAAGGTGACCGTGACCGAGGTGGGTGACTTGGCTTCGATCGTGGCGGCGGCTTCCGCGGCATCGTCGCGTCCGGGCCCGGTCCACGCCCGGAGGCGCCGGACAATCTCTCCAGCATCGTCCGGGGCGTAGCAGGAGTCGATCCATTCCCGCTGCCCGGCCAGCATGGAGGCAGGGGGCTGCCCGGCATAACGGGCGACGGCGTCTTCCGGGCTTTCCTTCTCCAGCGCAGCCACGAGGCGCGGCAGCGCGTTCGACGGAACGTAGTGGTCGGCAAGGCCCAGGAACAGGGCATCCCCGGCTGCCAGGTGTGCTCCCGTAAGCGCCGCGTGGGTTCCCGCCTCGCCTGGTGCGTGTGAAAGCAGGAAGGTCCCGCCGACGTCGGGCGCGAAGCCAATGGTGGTCTCCGGCATCCCCATCCTGGTCCGCTCGGTGACCACCCGGACGTCCCCGTGCGCGGAGATGCCCACCCCGCCGCCCAGGACCAGGCCGTCCATGAGGGCGACGTACGGCTTGGGGTACCGGGCAATCAGCGAGTTCAGGCGGTACTCGGTCTGCCAGAAGTGGGCCGTCCCGTTCCCGCCGTGCAGCATGTCCCGGTATATGGCCACGATGTCCCCGCCCGCGCACAGGCCCCGCTCCCCGGCGCCCTGGACCAGGACGGTGGCCACGCCGTCGTCCCCTGCCCATGCGGTGAGCTGTCGCAGGAGCAGCTCCACCATTCCCGCGGTAAGTGCGTTGACGGCCCGGGGCCGGTTGAGGGTGATCACGCCCAGCCGGCCGCGGCGCTCAAAGAGTACGTCCGCGCTTCCGTCCCCTGCCGCGTTGTCCGTTGTGCTGTCCTTGGCTGCGGTCATCGGCTGGGTGCTCCTTCGCATGGTGGCCGGATGAGTGATCCAGGTCATTCTGTTGCGAATATACCCGCCCCTTCACGCCCGGAACCAACCACGGCCGATCGCGGCCGCGGGGACGGCCAAGGCTTTACCCGCCCTGCGGCTGCCAAGGTAAGTTAGGAACCGTGAAGATAGCTACCTGGAATGTGAATTCGCTCCGTGCCCGCGCCGACCGTGTTGAAGCCTGGCTCCAGCGCAGCGACTGCGACGTCCTGGCCATCCAGGAGACCAAGTGCAAGGACGATAACTTCCCCTGGGAGCTCTTTGAACGGATGGGCTACGAGGTGGCCCACTTCGGGGTGAACCAGTGGAACGGCGTAGCCATCGCCTCCCGGGTGGGGCTTGAAGACGTGGAGCGGACGTTCCTGGACCAGCCCTCGTTCGGCAAGGCGGGCAAAGATCCCGTGCAGGAAGCCCGCGCCATGGCTGCCACCTGCGGCGGCATCCGGGTCTGGAGCCTCTACGTCCCCAACGGCCGTTCGCTGGACGACGAGCACATGCCGTACAAGCTCAAGTGGCTGGAAAGCCTCAAGACGCACGCCCAGGCCCTGGTCACGGACAACCCCCAGGCACAGGTGGCCCTGATGGGTGACTGGAACATCGCGCCCTTCGATGACGACGTCTGGGACATCGACCTGTTCATCCGGAACCGCGCAACGCACGTCAGCCCGCCAGAACGGGAGGCGTTCCACGCGTTCGAAGCTGCCGGCTACGCCGATGTGGTGCGCCCCTACACGCCGGGCCCCGGCGTCTACACCTACTGGGACTACACCCAGCTGCGGTTCCCCAAGAAGGAGGGCATGCGGATCGACTTCATCCTGGCCTCCCCCGCCTTGGCCGCGCGCGTCACCGGGGCCTCGATCGACCGCGAGGAACGCAAGGGCAAGGGCGCTTCGGACCACGCTCCCGTGCTGGTGGAACTGGCGGACTGATGACTGCATCCTGGACCCATTCAAGGAGACCGTAATGACGGGAAACCTCTATCGGGGCCAGGCCGGCCTGCCATTTTCCTCAACCCTGCGCGTCTACGAACCCCTGGAAGCCTTTCCGGAGGACCAGCGTCCGGCCATCAAGGCCGCGGGGGCCCGGGCGGTCCCGCGTGCCGCCGTCGAAAACGCTGAACTGCTGGCCTCGCTGGGCCGCATCACCCGCTCCGGCGGGGACCCCTTCCCCACGGGGCGCACGGACCTGGTGCGCGTCACCACCGTGCCGGCCCCGGAGGGTGGAGCGCCCGACGACGGTGCTGACGCCGACGCCGAACCCGTCCTCCTGTACTGCCCCAGCCAGCTTGTCCTGCGCGCCGGCCTGGCGGCCAACGCCTTGATGGAGGGAATCCATGGCCCCCTGGCCGAGCTGCTGATCCCGGAGGAGCAGCGTGACCGGCACCAGGAACGGATCGACCAGGTGAAGGCCCGGGACGGATCCATCCGGGTACATACGCGGGCGTCCACCTGGGGAATCCCGTTCAGCTGGTTCTCGCTGTTCATGGAGTCGGACCGCAAGGATGTGGTGGAGGCCGCTGGGCGCATCCTCACCGTTCGGGTCTGGGCGCCCATCACCGATGCCCTGGAACGGGCCCGCTACGCGGTGGCCAACCTGGCCCTCGCCGCCCCGGACCTGGACATGCTTGACGACCTGGCGCAGCTGACGGAGTGGCTTGAGCTGTTCCACGTCAACTCCATGGTGGAACTGGACTACGGCGCCGTGGCAGACAAGGTCTACCCGGACGAATCCCCCATGGATATCAGGCTGGGCATCGAGTGCCTGGCGGAGGGTGACATGACCGGGGCTGCGGCCGCCTACCGCAGGCTCGCGTCCCGCTGGATCCCCATCCGGCAGCTGGCCCGCGCGTCCTGACGCGTCAGTTCCTGGGGGGCGCTGTGGTGCGCCGGATGATGAGTTCATGGGGCGCGACGGCTGAGTGGACGGATCCGATCTCGCCGTCCAGTTCGTCCAGGAGCATCTTGGTGGCCAGCTCGGCCTGCTCGTCGGGGCGCTGCCCAACCGTGGTCAGGCCCATGGCATCGGCGAAATCATGGTTGTCGATGCCCACCACCGACAGTTCGCCGGGGACGTTGACGCCCAGGCGGTTGGCCTCGAAGATGACTCCCATGGCCATCTCGTCCGAGGCGCAGAAAATGGCCGTGGGCTTCTGTCCGGGACGGGACCACAGGCGGCGGAAGGCTTCCTGTCCGCTGCGGACCGTGAAGTCCCCCCATTCGTCCCATTCCGGCCGGGTGGGCAGGCCGGCCGCGGCCATCACGTCCTTGAAGGCCAGGATACGCACCCGGGGGACGTCGAAGTTCAGGTCGGTTTCGTCGTCGCCATGCAGCAGGGCAATATCCCGGTGGCCCAGGTCGATCAGGTGCCGGACCGCTGTTGAGGCGGCGGCGTAGTCGTCGATGCCGATGTAGGGGCATTCCTCCACGTGGCCACCCACCACTACCAGCGGAATGTCGATCTTCTGCAGGTGCTCGATCTCTTCGTGGCTGAGCGCCATACATAGAACCAGCAGGGCGTCGATCTGCTTGTAGACCATGGTCTTGCTGAAGAGCCGCTCACGGTTGCTGCCGTGGCCGCCGAGGTTGAACAGGGAGAGGTTGTAGTGCCGGGCATGCAGCTCGCGGTCCGCGCCCTCAATTGCTTTGGAGAAGAACCAGCGGCTGACGAACGGGGCCAGGACACCGATGGTCTTGGTCCGGCCCGTGGCCAGGCCGGAGGCGGAGGACGATGCAACGTAGCCCAGGTTTCCGGCCACCTCCAGGATTTTTTCCCGGGTGGCCGGCGAGACCCGGGGCAGGCCGCGTACAGCCCGGGAGACAGTTGCTGTTGAGACTCCGGCGGCTGCCGCCACGTCCTCGATGCTGACGCCGTTATGGCCGCCCCGCTGGGACCTTTCCGTTGTCCGTGCCACCGTGTCCCCTCTTTAACTCCTTTTCGGCGTAGGGCCGAAAGGCCCTGCGTTACGCCCGCCCTGTATTTTCGCATTCCACGGCGAGGCATTGATAACTATGGCGGGGAACCGACGCATGGGCTCCCTTACCTGCGGGCCGGCAGCTTTCGGCGCAGGCGAACCATTCCATACAGCGCCAGCAGTGTTGCCAGCAGGCCCAGGGCCCAGCCGAGGGCCGGTTGGGCTGTGACTTCCATCCACACGGTTACCACCAGGAGGACAAGGGCCCAAAATGCGAGGAAGCCGATAATGATGTCGAAGTCTTCGCCCGAACGGACCATACGGCTGCGGTTTCCCGCCCCCGGAGTGCGGGGGCGGGAACCGTTGGGCGTCACTTGACCGCACCAGCCGTAAGGCCGGCGACGATCTTGCGCTGGAACACCAGCACCAGGATCACCAGCGGGATGGTGACGATGGTGCCCGCGGCCATGATGGCCGTGTACGGGATCTGGTTGGGCTGTGCACCGGCGAAGTTGGCAATGGCCACCGTCACCGGCTGGGTTGCGTCGCTGGACAGCTGGCTGGCGATCAGGAACTCATTCCACGAGGAAATGAAGGCCAGGATCGCCGTGGTGAAGATTGCCGGCGCCGCCAGGGGCATGATGACCTTGCGGAAGGCCTGTCCCTGGGTACAGCCGTCAACGCGCGCCGATTCTTCCAACTCCCAGGGCATTTCCCGGAAGAACGAGGTCATGGTGTAGACCGTCAGCGGGAGCACGAAGGAGATGTTCGGGATGATCAGCGCCTGGTACGTGCCCATCCAGCCAATGTTGGTGAACAGCTGGAAGAGCGGGGTGATCAGGGCAACACCGGGGAACATGGAAGCTCCCAGGATGAAGCCGAGCACCAGGAACTTGCCCCGGAAGTTCAACCGGGCCAGCGCGTAGGCGGCGAACACGCCGATGAGCAGGGACACGAGCGTCACCACGCCACCAATGAACACACTGTTGAGCAGCGCCTGGCCGAACCTGTTGCCGAATGACGTATCAAAGGCGGTCCTGAAGTTGTCCAGGGTCACGTGCGTGGGAAGGATCGACGTGTCGTAGGTAAACCCGACCTCGCGGAAGGCGGTCACCACCATCCAGTAGGCCGGCGCCAGGCACCAGAGCAGCACGATGGCCGCGCTGATGTAAGTCCTGCCCTGCGCCCACTTTTCCCGGTTTTGCGCAGCCTTGCGGCCCTTGTCCTGCCTTGCCCGCAGCGCCGAGGCGTCTGCCGTTGCCGTGGTCATTTCTTCCCCTTTCCTGTGGCGCCGCTCTGTTCAACGACGTTTGCCCCGAGGAAGCGGACAAAGATGAAGGCCACAAGGAAGATGATGATGAAGGTGATGGTGGACAGTGCGGCTGCCGAGTTGAAGCCTTGCCTGATCTGGTTAATGACCAGGATGGACAAGGTGGTGGTGTTGTTGGCGCCGCCGGTGAGGATGTAGGGCAGGTCAAACATGCGCAGTGCATCCAGGGTACGGAACAGGATCGCCACCATGAGCGCCGGCTTAACCAGCGGCAGGGTGATCAGCCGGAACCGCTGCCATGCAGTGGTTCCATCCACCTTGGCGGCCTCATACACTTCAGCCGGGATCATCTGCAGGCCTGCCAGGATCAGCAAAGCCATGAACGGCGTGGTCTTCCAGACGTCAGCGATGACCACAGCCCACTTGGCCGGCCACTCGCTGCCCGTCCACAGGATGGTGGTGTTGAACAGCTTGTTGGCGATGCCCTCGAACGCGAAGATGAAGAACCAGAGCTTGGCCGTCACGGCGGTGGGGATGGCCCACGGCACCAGGACAGCTGCGCGGACCAGGCTGCGGCCGCGGAATTCGCGGGCCATGATCATGGCCATCCAGAAACCAAGCACCGTTTCGAACGCGACCGTGACGACGGTGAAGAAAAATGTTGTGGCGGTGGCGGACCAGAACTGGCCGCCCAGGGTGCCAGGCGGGCAGGCGACTGTTCCGCCTGTCGGCGCCGAACACTGCTGCGCGAGCCAGTTCACATAGTTCTGGATGCCTGCCGGGCCACCCGCGGTGAACAGGCCGGTGGCTGGGTCAAGGCCGGCGTCCTTCTGGAAGGACATGACGATGGCGCTGATGATGGGGTAAACAATGACAATGCCCAAGGCAATGATGGTGGGAGCGAGCAGCCAGGATGCCCAGCGTCCTTGGCTGGCGATCCTGTTGTCCTCCCCCACACCCTTGGGCGCGTGATGGACGGGGGTACCGCCCGACGCCGGTGCTTTGACCGGCGTCGGGCCTAGTTCGGTTGCCATGGCAGAACTACGATCCCGCACCGGCGGATTCGATGGACTTCTGCATGTCAGAAAGTGCGGTTTCCACGGGCTTTTCTCCCTTAATTGCGGAGTATGCGTTGTCTTGGATTGCCTTTGTCACGGCCGGGTAGAACGGCGTCACGGGACGCGGCACGGCGTTCTCGATGGACGTCTTCAGGACCGGCAGGTAGGGCAGCTTGGCTACAAGTTCCTGGTCGGTGTACAGCGATCCAAGGACCGGAGCCAGCGAGCCCTGCGTAGCGTAGAACTTCTCGCTCTCGGCCGAGGTCAGGAACTTCACGAAGTCCAGTGCAGTGGCCTTGTGCTTGGAGTACACGCTGATTGCGGTGTTGTGGCCACCCAGTGATGATGCACCGGGGCCGCTCTTGCCCGGAAGGGCAGCCATGCCGAACTTGTCCTTCACAGCCGACGAGCCTTCAGTGCTCATGAGGCTGTAAACGTAGGGCCAGTTGCGCAGGAACAGGAGCTTGCCGCTCTGGAACGCCTGGCGGCTGTCCTCTTCCTTATAGGTGATTGCTTCCTTGGGGATGTTGCCGTCCGCGTAGGCCTTGGCGAGGTTCCCCAGGCCGGCCTTGGCTTCAGCGGTGTTCAGGCTGGGCTTGCCGTCCTTGTCCAGGACTGAGCCGCCGGCGGAGTTGATGGCTTCGGCCGCGTTGACCGTGAGGCCTTCATACTTGCTGAACTGTCCCGCGTAGCAGCCGATGTTGTTCTGCTTGGCGATGGAGCACATGCCCATCATCTCGTCCCAGGTCTTGGGCGGATTGGGTACCAGGTCCTTGCGGTAGAAGAGGATGCCGCCGTCGGAAGTGCGCGGTGCAGCGTAAAGAGTGCCCTTGTACGTGGCACTGTTCACGGTGGCCGGAAGCATGGCACTCGTGTCAACCGCCATCTTGTCCTTCAGCGGCTGCAGCCAGCCCTTGGCGGCAAACTCTGCCGTCCAGACGACGTCCACGTCGGTGACGTCGTAGTCGGACTGCTTGGCCTGGAAGTGCTGGACGAGGTCGTCGTGCTGCTGGTCTGCCTGGTCGGTCTGTTCCTTGAAGGTGACCTGCTCATCCTTGTGGGCCGCATTCCACTTATCGATGAGGGGACGGATCACATTGTTGTTGTCCTTGCCCTGGACGAAGGTGATCGGGCCGCGGGCATCGAGGTTGGCGTCAGCGTCACTGCCTCCACCGCCGCCCGTGGTACCCCCTCCACCTCCGCCGCCGCAGGCGGACAACGTAAGGGCCAGGATGCCGGCAGTGGCCGCCGGAAGCAGGAATCTCGGGGTTTTCATTAGCTTGAAGCTCCTCGCTGAGTGACAAGTAAGTCGACAGTGCGCTTGCTAGGTGAGGTTGATGTGGTGACCATCACACTAGTAAGGTGACTGTCGGGAATGCAAGCGTTTACATCAAAAAGTTATCAGAGGGGAACCAAATGCCCGACCCAACCGTTCCGGCGCCCCGCCAAATGCCCTCCTGGTGGACAGACGCCGTTGTCTACCAGATCTATCCCCGGTCGTTTGCCGACGGCAACGGCGACGGGATGGGCGACCTTCGCGGTGTCCTGGACCGGCTCCCTTATCTTGAAGGGCTGGGAGTGGACGCCATCTGGCTGTCCCCGTTCTACAAGTCGCCGCAGGCCGACGGCGGTTATGACGTAGCGGACTACCGGCAAGTCGACCCGCTTTTCGGGTCGCTGGCCGACTTCGACGCCATGTTGCAGGAAGCTCACCGCCGCGGACTGAAGGTGATCGTGGACCTGGTTCCCAACCACACCTCCGATGAGCATGCGTGGTTTCGGGAAGCGCTGGCGGCGGAGCCGGGAAGCCCGGAAAGGGACCGGTACATCTTTCGGGACGGCAAGGATGAGGTGCCGGGGTCCGGGGATGGCGGACGGGCGCCCAACAACTGGAAGTCCGTCTTCGGCGGCCCGGCCTGGAGCCGCGTGGCCGAAGCCGACGGGTCACCCGGACAGTGGTACCTGCACCTCTTCGACGCCAAGCAGCCGGACCTGAACTGGGAGAACCCGGAAGTGCAGGAGGAAATGCGTTCGGTGCTGCGTTTCTGGCTGGACCGCGGCGCGGACGGCTTCCGGGTGGATGTTGCACACGGCCTGGTAAAGGAAGCGGGTCTTCCGGACTGGGATGGGGTGGCGGCGATGGTGGAAGGAACCTCCGCTCCGCGCCTGGAAAGCCACCTGCCGGGCGACGCCCCGCATGCCCACACCGATGCCGAGGAACCGCACCGGGCCGTCTCCCCGATGTACCCGCCGTCGCCGTTCTTCGACCAGGACGGGGTCCATGCCATCTACCGGGACTGGAACCGGGTCCTGGCCGAATACGGCGGTGACCGGATGATGGTGGCCGAGGCCTGGGTGGAACCTGCCGAGCGCCTGGCACGGTATGTCCGGCCCGATGAGATGCAGCAGGCCTTCAACTTCGATTTCCTGTTGGCCGGCTGGGACGCCGAACGCATGGCCGACGCCATCGACGCATCCCTGGCAGCGGCAGCATCCGTGGGTGCTCCGTGCACGTGGGTCCTCAGCAACCACGACACCGTGCGGCACAGCACCCGGTTTGGGCTCAAAGATCCCACTACTTTCCCCAAGGGCATCGGCGCCGCGGACGAACAGCCCGACGCAGCCCTGGGACTTGCCCGGGCCCGGGCCGCCTCACTGGTCGCGCTGGCGCTTCCGGGCTCGGCATACCTCTACCAGGGCGAGGAGCTGGGCCTCCCGGAGCACACCGCCCTTCCCGACTCGGCCAGGCAGGACCCTACCTTCTTCCGGACCGACGGTGCCGAGATCGGCCGGGACGGCTGCCGCGTCCCGCTGCCGTGGGCAGGGGATCAACCCGGCTTCGGTTTCTCCGGAGCACTGTCAGGGGAAGCTCCCGAGCCCTGGCTCCCCCAGCCGGAAAGCTTCGGCCCCCTGGCCGCCGATCAGCAGGACGGCGAGGAGGGCTCAACGCTGGAGCTTTACCGTGCCGCCCTTGCATTCAGGTCAGCCCGGCACCTGGGCAGCGGCAGCGTGGAGTGGACGGACGAACACGCACCGGACAGTGGACTGTTGGCGTTCCGGAACGGGGAGGTGGTGGTCCTGTCCAACATGGGCTTCGCCTCGGCCCCCGTGCCCGAAGGCTATGCCGTAGTGCTCTCCAGCGGTCCCGAACCGGCCGACGACTGGACCGGGATGACAGAGGTTCCTGTGGACTGCACCGTGTACCTGCAACGGATATAGCTGCAAAGGATGAAGCGGGGCAGGTGCCGCTGCGCAACTGGCGCAGCGGCACCGCGGGCGCGGCAGCCTACGGTTGGCAATGGGATCAGCGGACCCGCTCGGCCCGGCTGAAGCGGGTCCGCGCGCCCGCCCCGATGTGGATAAGGACAGGAATTTCCTTGCCCACCACAGCTTCCATCGCGTCAAGCAGCCCGGCGACCTCCACTGCCAGCAGGTGCGGTGCCACGCCCTGGCGCGGCAGGAGACGCACCTTCAACGCGGGAGAGCCCTTGACGTCGTAGGTGGTGACGGTGGCACCGGCCAGGTCCGGCCGTCCCTCGAGGGCGTGCCTCAGCGCTTGTTCCGCCACCCCGCCGCCGATCCGGACGTCGCCGGGCGTGTCGCCGGGATCGTATTCGGCGGCCAGAAGGTTTGACCGGCCCTTTCCTTGCTGGGCAATCCAGGCAACCATGAGGCCCATCAATGCCAGCAGCGCCAGTGCCACCACAATCCACAGCCAGCTTTCCGGCCGGCCGGGGAACCGGGTGGCGTCAAAGAGCCGGTTGATGCCGCTCCACACCCCGGCGGACCAGGAGTGCCACCAGGAGGCAACCGGAGGAACGGCCGCCAGGAGCAACAGCAGGACGCCCGCCCCCAGGAGGATCAGGCCCAGCAGGGTGAGCAGGATGCGGTTGAGCAGCGCCGGTGTGCTGTTCACGCTCCGATCACCCCCGAAGGAGTGACATTGACGCGGGGAACAGGCGCCGGTTCCAGCAGCATCTGGTCCAGCTCGTCGCGGACGGCTTCAAGCACCCTGTCCGGGTCCACAGGTACACCGGACGTGGGCCGCACGTTCACCAGAACTTGCCGCTGGGAGACAATCACCATGACCTGTTCAGGCGTGACGTTGGCGGCCAGCCGTGCCCGGCGGGCGAGGGAGGAGGCGATGACTTCGTCGTCCACCACCACCGCCGGAAGCCCTTCCTCCCGTCCGCCGGCCAGCAGATGGCGGGCGCGCCTTCCCGGGAGGATGCCGCTGAGAAGGAAGATCAGCCCCACCATGGCGAGCACGCCGCCGATCGCGGCAAGCAGCAGCGGCGAGGTTCCGGCGGGAAGATCCACGATGCGCTGCGCCGCCACCTGGGGCTCAATCAGCCACGCGGGCTGGCCCACGGCGTGCACTCCCGATTCGAGGACGCCGTAAGCGGCCAGCACCAGCACAAGGGCGGCGGCAACAACCGACACCACCGCCCGCGGGGAATGGGTCTCGCGGTACACCACCCTGCGCATATCCGGTCCGTTGCTTCTGCGCGGTCCGCTGTTCACCGGGCGGCTTTCCACACTGCTGCTCACCGTACCCGCCCTTCTGTACTGATCCTTGCCCCGCTGATCCGGATGTCCACGCGGCTCAGCCGGGAACCGCTCAATTCCGAGACCGTTGCCAGGATGCTTTCCTTGGCCCTGACGGCGCGGTCCCAGATGGACCCGCCGAGTGCGTCCACCCGTGCAGGGTTGGCCACCACGGACTGCAACGGCGGGACGCCGATAGGGGTGACGAGGGACAAAGCCAGCAGGCCGTCGTCGTCCGTCCAGTCCGCCCGCACGTCCTGGGCGTCGACGCCCAACGCCTGGGCCGCGGCCGCCTTGGCGAGGCTGGTCAAGGCCTGGGTGCTGATCCGGTTATGGCCGCTGAGCGCCTGCCCACGCACAACGGGCGCGGGCGAGCTCATGAGGACGAGCGCCGGCCGGTGATGGCATCGAACACCCCGCGCAGGTCCAGCTTCCCTTCGGCGGCACGGCCCAGGAGCGCTCCGATTGCCATGAAGAGCAGGGAGACGAGGAAACCCCACAGTCCGAACTGCAGGGACATAAACGCCACGAAGGCGCCAATGGCGGTGCCTGCAATCGTGAGGCTCACAGCAGCGCCTCCCGTTCGGGAGCAGACGGCGCGGTTGTTTTGACCGGCGGCGGAACGTAGACATCCGCGATCTCGACGTTCACCTCGATGACCTGCAGCCCCACCAGTTCCTCAACTGCGCGGTACACGGCGGCGCGGACATTATTGGCCAATGCATGCAGCGGTGTGCCGTAGCTCGCCACCAGGGTGATATCAACAGCTACCTGCGTTTCGCCCACTTCCGCGTGGACGCCCGCAGCGTGGTCAGAACTTCCGACGGCGTCGCGGATCGCGCCCAAGGCACGGGACGGGCCCGAACCCAGGGAGTAGACCCCGGGAACCGCCCGCGCGGCGATTCCCGCCACCTTTGCCACGGCAGTCTCGGAAATTATCGTCCGGCCCGGCCCCGGAGCCGGGCTTCCGGAAGGACGGTTTGGCACCACGGGTTGTGGGTTCTGGTATTCCATCAGGCACTCCCCCTTCTGTTGTTTCCACCCTATCCCCAGGGTGCGGCACATGCGCTGGAAACTCTGCGGCCCGCCGACCGGCCTGGACTTAAAGGACCCAGGCGGGAACGCCCCCAAGGACATTCCCGCCTGAGCGGTGCCGCCTGTGTCAGCGGCGGTGCGGCAGAAGCCGCGGTCTATTCAGGTGTGCAGGCTGTCCTACTTGTAGAGGCCTTCGCCGCCGACCCTGACGTTGGTGGGCAGGTAGCCGAACGGGCCGAGGCCGTTCTGGCCGAAGCTGCGGTCCACCTGGGTCACGCCGTTCCTGAAGTTGATCTTGACAGTGGGTGACAGCGATCCGCCACGCACGCCGTTGACGTTGTCGATGAACGACTGCACGAGTCCGCCAGGCTGCACGTAGTGCGAGTATGCCTGGAACTGGCGACCGTTCTGCTGCCCGGAGATGGTACCGCTTGGGTTGTTGGCCGGCAGGTTGAGGTCGGTGGGTGAACCGAGGGCCAGGCCGCTGTTGTTCACCGGCTGGTAGTCCGAGCGCACGCCGTCACCAACAAAGCCGTAGACGCCGTCGGGGCCGCGCATGCCGGCGGCGTAGGTGAACTGGTGGCTGATCGTGTACAGGTAGTACTTGTTCTTGCCGTTTTCATTCTGGATGAAGATCTGCGGACGTTCCGTCTGGTCGTTGACGCAGTTGGCCGAAAGGATCGGCGGCAGGAAGGACCACTTGGTGAGGTCCTTGTTGTCGGCTACAGCCAGGCCCACATTGGCGGTCTGGTAGTTTGCGCCGCTGTTCTGGACGTCGCCAACGCTTTCTGCCTGGGGGTCGCCCGGCTGGTAGCCGAGGTCCTCACCCTTGCACTGGTAATCGCCGCGGGTGCCGGCGGTGTTGCCTTCGAAGACCATGAAGGTCTTTCCCGGGTGGGCGGGGTCGGCGAACGTGTACGGGTCCCGGAACGCGAAGCCCGGGTTCTGCGCCTTGGTCTGGTACATCTTTCCGTCCGGTTCCAGCAGCTTGGTGTGCTCGAAGCCGTCGAAGCTGACGCCGTTCTTGTCAGCGTGGATGTTGCCCAGGGCCTTGGCGATGGCAGCGTCAGGAGCGATCCCGCCGCCGCCTGCGTTCCGCTCGGCCACGTCGTGGAAGGTGGTGGCGGTGTAGAAGACGTTGACGTGGTCGCCCTGCATGAGGCGGGTGGAGCCGGACCATTCGGTGTTGCCGATGGAGGTGTTGTCCAGGAAGAGGTGGCCACCGTAGTTCCACTTGTCCTTGGCGGGGTCGGCGTTGGTTTTGCGGAAGAAGTAGCCGATCCGGGCGTTCCAGTGGCGCTGGTCGAAGCCGTAGCCGGCGTGGCGGTCGGCAACAAGGGAGAAGATGACGTCCCAGCCCTTGTAGCTGATCTGGTTGGCGTTTTCATCCGTCAGGGACCAGGTGTCCCAGACCCAGACGTCGTCATTCATGGCGGGGAAATCCTGGGGGATCTCCGGCATGGTGACGTCGGGACTCATGGAGTTCTGGCCGGGAGCCACCGTGGGATCGCTCTGCGCCATGATCTGCTTGGCGTCTGCGCGGGTCCACTTGGAGGTGAAGTCCGACGCCGGGTCGAAGGCCTCCTGCGTGTGCTCGGTGGGGAGGGCGAAACCGGGAGTGGGGGCCGGCAGCTGCCCGACCGTCGGCGGGTCCGACGGCTCGTTGGCTTGGGCAGAGGGGACGGCCAGGAAGGCCGAGGCAGCAACGGCTGCGGCCAGTGCTGCGGCGGCAGGGCGCCACCGCAGCAGCCGGTGTTGGGGGTGCTTGTGCATTTCTTGCTCTTCTCGCGGAGTTGTGACTGTTCGTGGAAGACGGGCATGTGCCCATAACCCCGAAAACAACCGCGGCCCGGTAACACCTAGGCGTCGCCGGGGACGCCGTTGTGCTGGGGGGATCAGGACCTGGGTGGGGCCCTGCGGCCGATGGAAAGCATGCTTTCCCTCCGCCGCGCTCCACGCTAGAACGGGCGCCGGATGCAGTTCAAACCCTGTTTCACAGCCCAAAAACGGCTACCGCCGAGTAGGGTGCAAGCGCTTACGCAAGCCAATGCGCGCGCGTGCCACATCGGTTTGGCAATAATCAAATGTTGCAGGGCGGCGCGATTTTTTCCTGGCAAGACAAGCGATTTGTTGCGCAGGCCACGCCGCCGCAGGCCGCTCGTCCTGGTGGCGCCGGGCACGCACGATCCCTAAAGGGCGGCCCACCTGAGCATGACGCGCACATTCGCCGGCGCCGCCCATATTCCGTATCGATACGCAAATGTGGGCTGCGCAGGCGACCAAGGGTGTCGGTTTCGATTTTGCGTGCCAATGCCGCGGTTGGTGCGCCGGAGGTGAGGCGGGCGCCGGACAGTTGCTCCGGGGCCATCCACCTGGACAAGGGCACGGAACGCACTTGAAGAGCGGCTGGCCAATGGCGGTTAAATGAAGAAAAGCACCAGTTCCGAAGAACTGATGCTTCCCAGTGGTGGCTCCGACCGGCGTCGATCCGGTGACCTTTCGATTTTCAGTCGAACGCTCTACCAACTGAGCTACAGAGCCTAGGTGACTAGTCACCATGACAGCCGGAATTTCTTCCAACAATCAGAGCGACCCTGACGGGACTTGAACCCGCGACCTCCGCCGTGACAGGGCGGCGCGCTAACCAACTGCGCTACAGGGCCTTGCGTTTCTTGCTTTCGCAGTATCTCTACCGCTTTTTTCAAGGCTTCCAGCCTACCAGACTTTTTTAGCCTGTTTGACCAGTTCCTTGCGTACCCCCAACGGGATTCGAACCCGTGCCGCCGCCGTGAAAGGGCGGTGTCCTAGGCCGCTAGACGATGGGGGCCAGAACCCGTTCGGAACAAAATAAAAGGCGTCAAGCGAGGCTTTCCGTCTTTGTCCTTTGCGTTTCTCCGAACTGGACTCTAAAACTATAGGGCCTCCGCAGGAATTATCCAAAATCGGCGAAAAACCGCGCCGTTGGGCCGCCGCACGGGTCAAGATGGACGGATGGATGCCGTCGCAGCGCTCAATGAGATTGCTTTCTGGCTGGAGCGCGGACGCGCCGCCACCTTCAAGGTCCAGGCCTTCCGCAAAGCGGCGGCGGCCATCAGCCCCCTTGGCCCTGAGGAAGTAGCCACGCGGGCCCGGACCGGCCGGCTCAAGTCCATGAAGGGCATCGGCGACCGGACCTACGCGGTGATCCGGCAGGCGGTGGACGGCGAGGTTCCCGACTACCTGGCCGACCTCCGGGAGAAGGGCGCCCAGCCGCTGGCCTCCGGTGGGACGGAAATCCGTGGGGCATTGAGGGGCGACCTGCACAGCCACAGCGAATGGTCCGACGGCGGCTCCCCCATTGAGCTGATGGTGGCGGCAGCGGAGGTGCTGGGCCGGGAGTACCTGGCATTGACCGACCACTCCCCCAACCTCACCATCGCCAACGGGCTGTCGGCCGGGCGCCTGCTGGACCAGCTGGACGTGGTGGCAGCGATCAACAGCAACGGCGGGAACACCCGGCTGCTGACCGGGATCGAAGTGGACATCCTGGAGTCCGGCCAGCTGGACCAGGAGCCTGGGCTGCTGGACCGCCTGGACATTGTGGTGGCGAGCGTTCATTCGAAGCTGCGCGCGGACAGGAAGACCATGACCGCCCGGATGCTCGGCGGCATCCAGGACCCGCACACCAACGTCCTGGGCCACTGCACCGGGCGGCTGGTGGAGGGCACCCGCGGAACCCGGCCGCCGTCGGAATTCGACGCCGCGGAAGTGTTCGCCGCGTGCGCGGAGCACAACGTGGCCGTCGAGATCAATTCCCGCCCGGAACGGCAGGACCCGCCCGATGCGCTGATCCAGTTGGCGCTGGATGCAGGCTGCCTGTTCTCGATCGACAGCGACGCGCACGCACCAGGGCAGCTGGATTTCCTGCAGTACGGTGCCGAGCGGGCCGCCCGCAACAACGTGCCTGCCGAGCGGATCATCACCACCTGGCCGGCGGACAAACTGCTGGCCTGGGCCGGTTCGAAGTAGGCCCTGGAAGGCACAGGCACGGTTACCACCGCTGCCGACATGGCCGATTTCCGCCAGCCCGGCGTCCGTTCCGGCCGTACATTTGTCCCATGCCGCCAACCAGCCCCGCCCATGAACCCCTGGCGTCCGCCACTGCAGCAGGAAAGCCCGTGAAGGCCCTCGGCGTGGCGGCCATGGTGGTCACGGTGGTCCTGTGGGCCTCAGCGTTCGTGGGCATCCGGGCCATCGGCCCCCACTTCTCCCCCGGCCCGCTGACCCTGGGCAGGCTGGCGATTGCCGCCGTCGTGCTGGCCTTCCTGGTGGTGCCGCAACTGCTCAGGAGCCGGATGCTGCCGCGGGGACGGGAATGGCTGCCCATCCTCGCCTATGGCGTGATGTGGTTTGGTGGCTACAACGTGGCGCTGAACGCCGCCGAGCACATCCTTGATGCCGGCACCAGCGCCCTGCTGATCAACGTCAACCCCATCCTGGTGGCCATCATGGCCGGCATCTTCCTCAAGGAAGGCTTCCCGCGCTGGCTGCTCATCGGCAGCACCGTGGCTTTCGCCGGCGTCGCATTGATCGCCCTCGGCTCCGGACAGCCACGGACGGGGGAAAGTTCGACGGCGGAACTGGCCGGGGTGGCGGCTTGCCTCCTTGCCGCGGTGCTCGCCGCAGTCAGCGTCATCATCCAGAAGCCGGTGGTGCGGAAGTTCCCGGCGGCGCAGGCAACCTGGTTTGGCATCGTGGTGGGGGCAGTGTGCTGCCTGCCGTTCGCCGGGCAGTTGGTGTCCGAGGTGCAGGCGGCTCCGCCGCAGGCCACGCTGGGGCTGGTGTATCTGGGGGTGTTCCCCACCGCCATCGCCTTCACCACCTGGGCGTACGCATTGTCACTGGTGGACGCCGGGAAGCTGGCCGCCACCACATACCTGGTCCCCGGCACCACGGTCTTCATCTCCTGGCTGCTGCTTGGTGAAATCCCCTCGGCGTTGGGACTGGTGGGTGGGCTGGTATGCCTGGTGGGGGTGGGGCTCACCCGGCGGCGGAGCCGGGTCCACGGCGGCCCGCGGCCGCTTCGGCGCTAGAGTCGGGGTATGCCAGCCAGCCTTCCGCCGGGACTGCCCATCATTCCCGACGGCCCGCACGAACCGCCGGAATTCACCATGTCCCCTGACGAGTTCGAGGCAGCCGTCCAGGATGCCCTGGACAGCATTCCGGACAGGCTGGCCCGGGCCATGGACAACGTGGCCGTCTTCATCGACGACGACTACGTGCCGGGGCCGGGGGAAGATCCGGACACCGTGCTGCTGGGACTGTACGAAGGGGTTCCGCTGACGGAACGCGATTCCTGGTGGGACGCCGGTTCGCTGCCGGACCGGATCACCATTTTCCGCGAACCCATCCTGGAGATCTGCGGTTCCAGGGACGATGTGATCCACGAGGTGGCCGTAACGGTGGTGCATGAGATCGCCCACCACTTCGGGATTTCCGATGACCGGCTGCATGAGCTGGGCTGGGGCTAGCCTTGTAAGCATGGGACACGACCACAGCCACAGCCATGGGATCACCGCCACGGGGCGGCACCGGAAACGCCTTGTGGCCGTCCTGGGAATCACGCTTGGCGTGGTGGTCATCCAGATCATCGGGGCTGTGCTGTCCGGATCGCTGTCCCTGCTCGCCGATGCGGGACATATGCTCTCGGACGCGGCAGGTGTCACCATCGCGCTCCTGGCCTCCTGGATTGCGGGCCGCCCGGCGAGCAACCAGCGGACGTACGGCTACCAGCGCGCTGAGGTCCTGGCCGCCCTCGCCAATGCGCTGATCCTGATCGTGATCTCCGTGGTCATCTTCACGGAGGCGGTCCGCCGGTTCGGTGCGCCGCCGGAAGTGCAGACGGACATCATGCTGTTTGCCGCCGTCCTCGGTGCGGTGGCCAACCTGGTGTCGCTCGTGATCCTGCGCACGGCACAGGATGAGAGCCTGAACATCCGCGGCGCCTACCTGGAAGTCCTTGGCGACCTCCTTGGTTCCGTGGCCGTCATCATCGCGGCCGCAGTGATCATGCTGACCGGCTTCCAGGCGGCGGACACCATTGGCTCCGTCCTGATCGCACTGATGATCCTGCCGCGGGCGTGGAGCCTGCTGCGCGATGTGGTGGACGTCCTCCTGGAAGCCAGTCCCAAAGGGGTGGAGGTGCAGATGATCCGCGAGCACATCCTTTCGGTGGCCGGTGTGACGGATGTGCATGACATCCACATTTGGACCATCACGTCCGGCGTCCCCGTCTTCTCTGCCCACGTCGTGGTGGAGGACGGAGTGCTCAATGCCCGCGGCGCCGACCAGTTGCTGGACAAGCTCATCACCTGCCTGGGCTCCCACTTCGATACCGACCACTGCACCTTCCAGCTGGAACCTGCCAGCCACTCCGAGCATGAGGCGCACCAGCACGCCTGACCCCGGCCGACCACGACACACCGGACAAAAACCGCCCCTAATGACACTGTTGTGGTTTATGTTATTGATGTGACTGCTGTTGCTAATGTGCAGGGGGTCACGTAACCTCGGATTGCTGGGGACAGCTGAGGGGCATCGTCGTGCCGCATCCAGAACCTCACTCCCGGCCTTAACGTTTGCGAGGTCTCTGCAGATGGCTTTATCCGGATCCGGCCGCAGGACGGCCGTGCTGTGCGCCGCCGTCGTCCTTTTTGCATCCGTGGCAACGCCGGCAGCCGCTGTACCGGCGCCGTCCGCTCCACTGGCCGTTCCGGCGTCGCCTGACATCCCTTCGCCGGAGGACATTGCCGCGGCTAAGGCCAGTGAGGCCGCCACGGCGGACCAGGTCGGCGCCATCGAGCGCATCCTTGCCGACGCGTCCGCAGCCCAGCAGGCAGCCTTTGCCGTGGCCATGCAGGCCAACAACTCGTACAGCGAGGCACTGGTGGAGCTGCAGCAAAGGAACGAAGCGGCATCCGTTGCATCAGCCAAAGCCTCGTCCGCCCGTGAACAGCAGGACAAGACCCGGAAGCAGGTTGGGCAGCTTGCCGGGGACCTGTACCGCAACGGCGGCCTGAACCCGACCCTCGGAACCATTGCCAGCGGCAGCGAGAGCCTGCAGCAGGCAGCCACGCTCGAGGCCCTCTCGGCCAGCCGCAGCCGGGCCTTCGAAGCGGCGGACACCGCGGCCACCGCCTACCGGTCCCTGACGGCAGCTGCCGACGACGCCACCAAAGCCGCAGACGACGCAGCGAAGACCGCTGAACAACGGAAGTCCCAGGCGGAACAGGCCAATGCCGCGCAGGCCAAGGCCGTGGCCGACGCGAAAGCGCAGCGGACCATCCTGGTGGACCAGTTGGCGCAGCTCCGCAACACCACTGTGGCCCTTGAATCGGCCCGCGTGGATGCCCTGGAACGGCAGCGTGAAGAGGCGCGGCTTGCCGCCCTGTCCGCCGCCGCAGACAAGGCCGCCCAGGAAAAAGCTGCGCAAAACACCGCCCAAAACCAGGCAGCACAGAACCAGGCAGCGAACCAGAACAGCCGCGGGCAGGAACTGGCCCCGGCGGCTCCGGCAGCGCCTGCCCCGGCTGCTCCCGCCCCCGCCGCCCCTGCGCCTGCCCCGGCTGCACCCGCCCCCGTTCCTGCTCCGGTTGCCCCCGCACCCGCCCCTGCCGCACCAGCACCCGCTGCACCGGCACCCGCACCCGCTGCGCCGGCACCTGCACCGGCGCCTGCCCCTGCCACCGGCTCGGGCACCTACGAGGCAGCCATCACCGTCGCTTTGGGAAAGGTGGGCGCGCCGTACTTCTACCAGTGGGGCGGTACCGGTCCCTACGGCTTTGACTGCTCCGGGCTGGTGCAGAACGCCTTCGCCGCAGCCGGCAAGTACCTCCCCCGCACAGCTTCACAGCAATATGCCGCCGCGCCGGTCCACGTCCCCATTTCGCAGGCCCGCCGCGGCGACCTGCTGGTCTGGGGTTCGGCACCGAACTTCTACCACGTGGCCATCTACCTCGGGAACGGCCAGGTGGTGCAGGCACTCAACCCGCAGGAAGGCATCACCGTGTCCACCATCAGCTCCATGGTGGGCATGGACCTCTACCCCTACGCGGCCCGCTACTAGGCGGCACGGATGAATTGTGCGGTTGAACGGTGCGGTTGACTTCCACGGATAGATTGCTTGACTGCCTCAGCTCAGGATGTCCTTGGTGACGAACCGGCCATAGGCGAGCGCCCCGAACACTGCCATATACCCGGCCTGCAGGAGCGCATTGCTGGCAAAGGAATCCCACACCAACGGCTGACGCAACATGTCACCGAAACCAAGCCAGTAGTGGCTAAAGAGCCAGGGGTGCAGCCACTCCAGCTGCGGAAGCTGGTCAAGGACCTGCGAGACCACCGAGACCACCACGGTGGCGGCCATCGCTCCCACCGGCACCACGGTCAGCGTGGACAGGAAAAGCCCGATCGCCGAAAGGCCGGCGAGTGACACCGCCAGGTAGGCAGCGATCAGCACGATGCGCAGGGCAGCTTCGGACGGCTGGACCACCCCGCCGGACAACAGTGTCACGGGACCCACCGGGAAAAGTGCCGCGCCAATGGCAGCGCCGGCAAGACCGACGGTCAACGGGGCCACGATACAGAAGGCCAGCGCGCCCGCGTACTTGACCAGGAGGAGCCTGACCCGCCCGGCCGGTGCCACCAACAGGTACCGGAGGGTGCCCAGGTTCGCCTCCCCGGCGATCGTATCCCCCGCCACCACACCTACCGCGAGCGGCATGAACAGCGGCACGGAAACCAGCATGGCGGTGAAGGCCACAAACAGGCCGTTCTGGGTGATCCGGTCAAGGAAGGCGGGTCCCCGCCCGGGCGGGACCGCGGAAGAGACCTTCACGGCAACGGCAATCAGGACCGGAATGGCAGCGAGCGCCAGGAGCAGCGCCCAGGTCCGCCGGCGCCCGAACAGGACCTTGAGCTCCGACCCCAACAGGGACAGCCCGGAACTGCGCGGCACTGCGGCCGGCCGGGCTGTTCCGGCAGCCTCCGGAAGATCCGCGGGAACACTACTGGGCAACGTCGAATCCTTCCCCCGTGAGGGCAACAAAGCGGTCCTCAAGGCTTTCACGCTCGACGGCGAATCCCCGGACCCGGACGCCGGCCTGGACCAGGTGCGCCACGACGTCCTCGGGAAGCACCGCGGGCGGCTGGGCACCGTCCACCATGGCCGCAACGATCGTCTCGCCGTCCGGCCGCGCCCGCGCGGGTTGAGCGGGTCGGGGTTCAGTGGGTCCGGGTTCAGTGGGTCCGGGTTCAGTGGGTCCGGGTTCAGCTTGTCGGGGTTCAGCTTGTCGGGGTTCAGCGTGTCCAGGTTCCGGTACCAGCCCCAGCCGCGCCAGGACCTGCCGGGCCGCACCGCCGTCGGGCGTTACCAGCCGGAGCCGGGTGCTGCCGGCCTGCCGCAACTCAGCCAGGGGCCCCTGTGCCACGAGCTTTCCTGCGCTCATGACGGCAGCGTGGGTGCACATCTGGTCCACCTCGGCCAGCAGGTGGCTGGACACGAAAACGGTGGTGCCCTCATGCGCCAGCGACCGCACCAGGTTCCGGACTTCCCGGGTGCCCTGCGGGTCCAGCCCGTTGGTGGGTTCGTCCAGTACCAGCAGGTCCCGTGGCGACAGCAAGGCGTTGGCGATGCCCAGCCGCTGCTTCATGCCCAGGGAGTACGCGTGCACCCGTTTGCCGGCGGCGTGCTCCAGGCCCACGCGCTCCAGCGCCCGCTGCACCCTCGCTTTGCGTGTGGCGGGCACGGTGTGCGGGCCCGCGGCGTCGAGCCGGTGCAGGTTGGCGGCGCCGGACAGAAAAGGGTAGAAGGCGGGGCCTTCCACCAGGGCGCCCACGCGCGGCAACACATCATGGAGCTTGCCGGGCATCTCCTGGCCCAGCAGGTGAACCGTCCCCGCGGATGCGGCCGCCAGGCCGAGCAGCATCCGGATGGTGGTGGTCTTGCCGGAGCCGTTGGGCCCCAGGAAGCCGAAGACACTCCCGTGCGGGACGGCCAGGTCCACGCTGTCGACGGCGGCCTGCCGGCCAAAGTGCTTGCTGAGTCCCCGGGTCTCGATCGCCAACCCCGCGCTCACCGGGCCGGCCCCCGTCCGGCCAACACTCCCCCGTCCACCCAACACTTATTGGGCCGCTGCTGCTGCGGCCTGCAGCCGCTCCGGCGGCACCATTCCTGCGAAGATCCGGCCGTCGTCCGTGACCAGGACGTTGAGCAGGGCGGTGGAGAGCAGCCGGCCGCCGGGGACGGCAACGGCGGCCTGGGACAGCAGCGGGTCCTGCAGCAGCGACTCGGCAGCGGCAGCAGACCCACGCGCCGTGCCCACCACGGTCTCCCATCCGGCGCCGGTTACGGAAACGTCTTTAGTGGCACCGGGATGCATGCCGTCGGGGCTGTGCATGTCTGCGGGCTCATGGGGCTTGTCCGGAACGGGAAGTTCCTTGACCGTGCTGCCCGGAGGCGGGGTAAAGGTGAAGACGGACTGGTCAGGAGCCTCCAGCGAAAGGCTGGTGAACCCGGAACGGAACGCCGGGGTGTCCGCTCCGCGTGCGGTCACCTGCACGGACAGGGGCATGCCGTTTTCACCGTCGACGGCGATGGCCACCTTACCCACCAGGGTCGCGTCGGTGCGCGGCTCAATCAGCAGGTTGTAGGCAGCCCGTCCTGCGACGGAAACGTCCGGCCCCACCGAAACGGCCGTGGTCGGTTCAACCTTGGACAGGAAGCGTTGTGCCAGGTCGCCTGGCGTCGGCATCCCACCTGCCCACTGATGGTCCTTCGCCCGGGATGGATCCTGGGCATGCTCCGGCAGGGTCAAGTGTGCGGCTGTGTTGTCCTTCGACGAATAGAACCAGACGTCGCTGCCGTGGCGGACCACGTCACGTTCAGCCAGTTGGTCCATCACCTGCACGCGGGCGTTGTCCTTGCCGTCCAGGTAGACGCGCGCGGTGTGCTTGCCGGACAGCAGCTCAATCACGGATGCGGCACTCCCCGCGGCCGCGGGACCGGATGGTTTCCCGGTGGCGGGCAGCTCCGGAAGCCCCAGGTCGGCGGACTGCTCCACTGTCCCTGAGAACGTGTGCACCTGGTGGCTTGCCGCCAACTCCAGGACCTGCGCCGGCGTCTTGGCCGGAAGTGGGTTGCTGGCACCGGCCGGAAGGGAGCCGGCCAAGGCGCCCGCAGCGATCGCCAGCGGAGCCGCGACGGCGGGCAGCCACCGCAGCCATGCCCGGCGGTTCATTGTGCTGTTTCGTTGCGACGGTCCGCTGGAATCCAGCGTGTTGGAGCCCATAGGTAAAGACTACGCCGGTGCAGGTGGATCGGTGTCACCCGCAGCGCCCCCATCCTGCTGCCGGCCGGGCCGTTCCGGCACTACGGTGCCCGCACCGCCGTCGACCGTTATTTGTTGGCCGGTCCTGATCAGCCCGGTAGCGTCCGCGACTCCGACCACCGCAGGTATCCCGTACTCCCTGGCCACAACTGCGCCGTGGGAATTGGCTCCGCCCATTTCCATCACCAGCCCGCCCGCAGTGAGGAACAGCGGCGTCCAGCCGGGGTCCGTGGAAGGGGCAACCAGGATTTCGCCCGGCTCAAGCCGGGCTCCCACGGGATCCAGGATGACGCGCGCGGCAGCGGTCACTGTTCCTGCCGAGGCTGCGCTGCCTGTCAGCATTCCTTCCATGGTGACGCCGACGGCGGTGCGCACCGCTTCGGGTTCGGTTCCATCCGAGAGCAGAACCCGGGGAATATGGCGGCGCCTGAGCTCCTGGGCGTAATCCTCGCGGCGGCCGGCCACGAGTGCGCGAAAGTCCTGGACGGGCGCTCCGCCGTCGGCGTCCACGGACAAGGCCTGCCTGGTTTCAACCAGGTCCAGGAAGAACACGTCGTCCTGCTGTTCGATGACGCCCGCCCGGGCCAGCTCCCCGCCCACCAGCAGCAGTTGCCGGCGGACTTCCCCGAGGCCGGTCACCAGCTGGTACTTTGGCAGCTCGCGCAGGCCGGCGAACAGCCGTGCCCTGTGCAGCGCGGCACGCACCAGCCTTCCCCGGATCCTGCCGCGGGCGGCGGCGCGGGCAACGAGCCGGTCCACCTGCGTTTCCGCGTCCTCCACGGCCTTGCTGAACTGTGCGTCAGGCGCCAGGGCCGGGTCCTCGAGCCTGAGGTAATTGGCGAGGATGCCCAGGATGTGTGCCGGCTCTTCGGACCATCGCGGCAGGCCAACGTCGATTTCGCCCACTGCCCGGTGGCCGTACTCGTCCAGGAACCGGGTGAGGCCCGCATCGAGGCGTGCGGGCAGCTGTCCGGCCTGGAACGCGGCTGCCAGGACGGTGGGATCGCCGGCCATGAGTTCGGTTCGTGATTGAACGTCTTCCCGGATTTCCTTGGCAAGGTGCCACAGCTCCAGGTCCATTTCGGTGGTGATGTTGTTGGGCAGGCCACGGATCACGGGCTGCAGCTCAGCCCAGGCATTGCCACCCAGCAGTCTTCCCGCAACGCCGAGCATGGCGAACCCCAGGGCGGGAAGGGGAAGAATTGCCGGAACAATCGGGAACAGGCGCTGCCCAAGGAGGGATTCGGCGTGGTCAAGGCGTGCCGGCGCGCCGGCACCGTCTTCGGAGCCCAGGGATGCCTCGAAGTCGCACGTGAAGCGGTCCAGCCGCCGGAGCGCTGCCCGGGGCCGGACCAGCGCCCGGAGAAGCGTGGCAGGAACCTTGGCGCGGGCTGCGACGGGAACGATGTGATGCAGCAGCCCGAAAGGCGTCCTCGTGGTCACCGAAAAGGCGGGATCGTCGAACAGTTGCCGCATGACCGTTGCTGTCCGGGCCTCCATGATGTCGAAGACTCGGGGAACGAGGCGCCGGCCCACGGTACTGCGGATGGGAGTGGTGAAGTCGACGTAGATCCGCTGCCCGGCCTCGGCATAGGGCGACGGTCCGCCACGGGGGTCCGGAACAGGGAAGCCTGCAGCCTGGGCGATGGAGGAGGCGACGAGCCGCAGCGCCGCAAGGCCCATGGGCGTCAACGGGCGGGTAAGCCCCTGGGCCAGGCTGAAACAGAGATACGCCCTGGTACCGCTTGCGGCGGGGCTGCACTGGGGGACCCTGCCCGCGGCACCGTTGCTCTCCGGGACGGGGTAGAGGGTGGTGATCGGCCTGGACTGGGTGAGCCACAGGCCCCCGGTACGGTCGATGGCCCACTCGGTGTCCTGCGGGGTGCCGAAATGATCCTCGGCCTCCAGGCCAAGGCGCGCCAGTCCAGCCAGTTGGCTGTCCGTCAGGCAGGCAGCATTGCTGGTTGCGGGAACCTTCAGGGTCTGCGTCCCGCCACCGGGAAGGGGGCGTACCGCCACGCCCTTATCTCCCAGTTTCCGTTCCAGGACCCTTCCGGTCAGGGCGTCCACCACGAAGTGGTCCGGATTGACGGCGCCTGAGACGACGGCCTCGCCCAGGCCGGGACTGGCATCGATAACGATCTGCCGCCTGCGGCCGGTCAGGGGGTTCGCCGTGAACATGACGCCGGCGGCGTCCGCGTCCACCATCCGCTGGACCACCACCGCGAGCGCAACGCCGGCCGGATCGATCCCCAGGCTTGCCCGGTATGCGGTTGCCCGGTCCGTCCACAGCGACGCCCAGCAGTTGCGGACGGCCTCAAGCAGGGCAGGCACTCCGACGACGTTGAGGTAGGTGTCCTGCTGCCCGGCGAAGCTGGCGAATGGCAGGTCTTCTGCGGTGGCCGAGGACCTGACCGCTACCGGAACATCGGGTCCCAGGGCCGCGTACGCCTGTTCCACCTCGCGGGAAACCGCCGCCGGAAGCGGAAGTGCCAGGATCGCGGCACGGGCTGTTTCAGCCAGCCCTGCCACGTCATGCGGTTCCGTAACGCCGGACCGGGCGGCGTCCCCCAGGGTGGCATAAACCCCGGCCAGCGCGGGAGGCAGGGAGTCGGGGGCGCCGGTTGCCTGCCGGTATGCAGCGGTAGTGAGGCAGAAACCTTCCGGGACCGGCAACCCTGCGGACAACAGCGCTCCAAGGTTGGCTGCCTTGCCACCCGCCAAGCCCAGCATTCCGGCGTCGAGCCGGCGCAGGTCCAGCACCAGCCCGGCGTCCGTGCTGGTGCCGACTTTTGACAGCCCTGGCTGCTCCATGTCCCAGATGCCTTATCCGAGCGGCGGTATTCCGGGGATGCCTTGCTGTTTGTCCGGTGCCGGCTAGGCGGCGTCGCCGAGGATCGGACCGAACCGCGCACGGTCCGCCAGGCGGGGGTCTTCCCGGTCCGGGACCACCATGACCGGGCCCTTTGCATGGTGCAGGACACCATCGGACGTTGAGCCCAGAAGCATTCCGGTGAAGCCCCCGCGGCCGCGGGTACCCACCACCACCAGTTCCACGTGCCGGCTTTCCTCCACGAGCACGTCCACCGGCGAACCGTCCTTCAGCTCGTAGTCAGCCCGCAGGTGCGGGTAGTGGCTGCGGAGCCACGCCATGCCGGCCTCCAGGGTGACCCGGATATCGTCAAACAATGCCTTCCGGTCCATGGGTGCGGGAACCCAGGCCAGGGAACCGCTGTACTGGGGGACGGCACAGATCACGCGGAGCGAGGCACCCAGCCGTTCGGCCTGGTCGGCTGCTTCGAGGACGGCAACGCGTGCCTGCTCGGAGCCATCGACGCCGACCACCACCACGTTCTCCACCAGCCGGTGGCCGGACTTGGCCTGCTCCGCCTTGACGCGGCGGTCCTCGGTGGTTTCACCGAGCCGGTCCGAACAGAATAAGGGGACCGTCACGGTGGGGCATTTTGCATGGGCAGGCAGGGCACTGCTGACCGATCCCAGGAGGCGGCCCACGAAGCCGCCGCGGCCGCGGGTGCCCACCACCAGGAGTTCCGCGGTTTCGGAGATTTCCAGCAGGACTCCTGCTGCGTCGCCGTTCTCTACGGAGGAACTGACATCAATGTCGTAAGCGGAAACCTTTTCAACAGCCTGCTTGGCGATGGCCTCGGCACCTTCACGGATGACGGAATCGTCCACCGTGGCATAGCCTCCGTCCAGTCCGGACGCGGCGAAGATCGGCACGGAATAGGCGGTGACGATATGGAGCGGACGACGGCGGCGCTGGGCTTCCCGCGCGGCCCACACCAAGGCGCACTGGCCATGGTCCGAACCGTCCACGCCCACCACGATGCCGTGGGGAGCGGGTGACGCACCACCACCGTCCCGGGCCTGGTCCGGGTGCAACTCTCGTGAGCCCATGGGGGCCGCCTCCTCGCGATACGCCTGATGTTGCGGCTATTCTGCCAGAAAACGGACCACTCCCCGTGCATCCCGGCCCCCAGCGGCACCGGCAGGAAAAGGGCCGTTCCCGATTCCCACTATTCTCCGTCTCCCAGGGCTTAGCAAGCCTGTTCAGGGGCGGGTAGGCCGGGTTATCCACAGGCCCTCCGGAGCGGCTGGGAAAGCGCCTTCATGTCATCAGAAACGTTTTCCTCATTGGGCTATCCACGGCCGCATTTGTTCTGTAGTCTTCAGGACATTGTTGGTCCGGGACGCCAACCGCAACTTCCTGCGCGCACTGTCCCGGGCCATGCGCTGCGGCCGTACTTGGGGGTAACGGGACGCGAGCCGGCGAGGACGCCGGCACCTGCCGAAAGCTTCGAAGGAGGGAAACTGTAGTGTCAAGCATGCCTGGGGATGCCCAGACCGAACAGACCACCACTGTCATCATTGGCACGGGCCTGTCCGGGCTTGCCGTGGCCGCAGAACTGCGCCGCCACCGCGTGGCCTCCATTGTGGTGGACGGGCTGGACATCCTCGGCGCCGGGCAACCCGCAAACACGTCATCGCTGCAGCGCTGCGACGCGGCGGACAGCGACACCCTCCGGGAGCGCAACGAGATCCTGCGCCATCTGCGCAATTACGCCACAAGCCACAGCGTGGACGTCCGGAACACAACCCGCGCGGTCCAGCTGACCATGCTCCAGGGACCCGGGCACGGCGCCGCTCCGCAATGGCAGGTGCACACCCCCACCGGCATCCTGGTGGCCGACCACATCGTCCTGACCAGGTGCGCCCACAGCCAGCTGCGACGCATGCTCAACGACTTCGGGATCGCCGTAGGCCGGAACGTGGCAGCGGCCATGCGGGCCATTGGCATCTACCTGGTGGGAGTGGGTGAGCTGATCACGCCGTCGCCCAAGGAAGTACTGCGCCAGGCCAAGACGGTGGGCCAGGCCATCTCCGCCAAGGTCAATCCGGGCAGTGGCCACCCATCCGGCGGCGCCTTCCCGGCAACGGGCAGCTTTGCGGTGCTGACCTGCTGACAGCCCTGCCCGCCGCCAGGCCGGAGCCGGCCGGCACCCCCGGGCCGGGCTACCCCCGGCCGTCCTCCCCGGCATCCATGCCGTCCCCGTCATCCCCGTCGCCTGTGAGCCGGCGCCGGGCCAGGACGCCGAGGGCCACCAGCAGCCCCACGGCAACGGCCGCAAAAATCACGATGCTCCACTGGAAGGGCTCGCCGGCATTGGCAGGCACGGACGGCTCCTCCGTAACCCCGGGCTGTGCTGTACCCATTCCCGGAACTGCACCCGCCGCCGTCGGACTGGCCGGGCCCGCCGTTGCGGACGGGTCGCCTGTGGCCGCGGTGAAAGTGAATGTGCCCTCAATGGGGTGCGAGTCCGAACTGACCACGCGCCATGCCACGGTGTACTTCCCCGCGGGGCCGCCTGGCCGAAGCTTTTGGGTGGCCACGTTGTCCACGATCTGCACGGACCCGTCAGCCCATTCGGTACCGCCGGCGTCCTTGACCGAGAACGACGAGCCGATGCCCAGCGGCTTGTTGCTGAAGGTCACCGAAACCTCGCCGGGCGGCGCCGGCAGCGCCGCACCCTGGGCCGGGCTGGTGGACTCTGCGGCATCGTGGGCGCTGGCCGGGCCCGCCAGGCCCAGCATCGCGGCGGCGAGGACAAAGGAGAGGACGAAGAAACCGGGCACAAAGCCCAGCAGTCGGCGGCGGACGTGGCGCATGTTTGGGCTGCTCCTTGTGTTGGCTTCCTTACAGACTAGGCGCATTTGCCGGCCCATTCCCTGCCGCCCCCTTAGGATGCAGGTATCCCCACACACTTCCCCGGAGGACTAATGCTTAAGCAAGGCTCTGCCCTGGACCGGTATTTCAGGGTCACCGAGCGCGGTTCCAACCTTTCCCGCGAGATCCGCGGCGGGTTCGCCACCTTCTTCGCCATGAGCTACATCGTGGTGCTGAACCCGCTGATCCTGTCCGGTCCGGACTCGAACGGCACCACACTGGGCTTCACCGCCGTGGCCGCCGTGACCGCGTTCGTGGCAGGCATCCTGACCATCCTGATGGGCGCCTGGGGCCGGCATCCCTTCGCGCTGGCCACCGGCCTCGGCGTGAATGCCTTCGTGGCCGTCACCGTGGCCACAAACCCGGAACTCAGCTGGCCGGACATGATGGGCCTGGTGGTCCTCTCCGGCGTCACCATGCTGATCCTGGTCCTCACCGGCTTCCGGACCGCCGTCTTCAAGGCCGTGCCGGACGGCCTCAAGACGGCAATCGTGGTGGGCATCGGCCTGTTCATCGCCCTGATCGGGCTGGTCAACGCCGGATTCGTGCGGCGCATTCCGGACGTTGCAGGCACCACGGTGCCCGTTGGCCTTGGCTTCGAAGGCAAGCTGCTGGGCTGGCCCACGGCCGTGTTCGTTTTCGGCCTGATCCTGACCATCGCCCTTGTGGTGCGCAAGATCAAGGGCGCCATCCTGATCGGCATCATCACCTCCACCGTGCTGTCCGTGATCCTTGAGACAACCCTGCACATCGGACCCAGCTTCGACGGCAAGAACTTCAACCCCCAGGGCTGGTCCCTGGTGGCGCCGGCGTTCTCCGGCTGGGCCGCCCCTGACCTGTCCCTGATCGGCAAGGCCAATCCCTTCGGCGCCTTCGAACACCTCGGCTTCGTGGCCGCCACCCTGCTGGCCTTCGTAATCCTGCTCAGCATCTTCTTCGACGCCATGGGCACCATGGTGGGCCTGGCCAACGAGGCCGGGACGGTGGACGAGCACGGCAACATTCCCGACGTCGACCGCGTGCTCCAGGTGGACGCACTCGGCGCCATCATCGGCGGCGGCGCTTCCGTCTCCTCCAACCAGATCTATGTCGAGGCCGGCGCCGGCATCGGCGAAGGCGCCCGCACCGGTATCGCCTCGGTGGTCACCGGCCTGCTGTTTCTGGTGGCCATGTTCTTCACCCCGCTGATCAACCTGGTGCCGTTCGAGGCAGTGGCCCCGGCGCTGGTAGTGGTGGGCTTCATGATGGTGTCCCAGGTGGGCAAGATCGACTGGCAGGACTGGGGCATCGCCATCCCGGCGTTCCTGACGTTCACCCTTATGCCGTTCACCTACTCCATCGCCAACGGCCTGGGCGCAGGCTTCATCGCGTACGTCCTGATTCGCACCGTCCAGGGACGGGTCAAGGACATCCACCCGCTGATGTGGGCCGTGGCCGCGGCGTTCGCACTGTTCTTCGCCATCGGGCCCATCGAGGCCGCACTGGGCATGTAGCTAGACCCCTGTATAGCTGCACAGGCATGCAGCTATACAGGGGTGTTCGGCGCGAGTCCCTCGTCGCCGGACACCGCCAGCGCCTTCCTTTCGCGCAGCCGGTCCAGCCGGTTCATGAGGGGCGAGGTGGTGGCGCCATGGATCACGATGGACAGCGCCACCACCAGCCCGATGAAGGACCAGAGCCAGTGTGCCTGGTCCGTGAAGTGGCCTTCGCCCAGCGCAAAGGCCAGGTAGTACACCGACCCGATGCCGCGGATACCAAAGAAGGAGAGCGCCACGCGTTCCCGCGGCCCGGTCTTGCCGCCCAGCAGGCCCAGCCAGCCGGCAAGCGGCCGGACCACCAGCAGGAATGCCAACGCCACCAGCACTTCCCCCAAGCCAATCCCTTCAAGCAGCCCACGGGCGATTGCACCGCCGAGCAGGACCAGGATCACCACCGTCAGGAGCCGTTCCAGCTGCTCCACGTAGGAGTGCAGCACCCGGTGGTAGCCGTGGGTGCGTTCAGCTGCGCGGATGGTCACGGCGCAGACGAAGACCGCGATGAATCCGTAGCCCGCCACCATCTGCGTCAGCCCATAGGCCAGGAACGTCGCCGCCAGGGCCACGAACCCCTCGGAGTGGTTGGACAGCCTGAAGCTCTCCGCATGGGCGGAGAAGAAGACCCTTGCCAGCAGCTTGCCGGTGAGGAAGCCCACCAGCAGCCCGATGGCCAGCCGCCACAGCACGTCCAGCCCGAACCATTCGCCAAACCAGGCAGTTGGGCTTGCCCCGGCGACGCTGATGGCAATGGCCAGGTACACGAACGGGAAAGCCAGCCCGTCGTTCAGCCCGGCTTCCGAGGTGAGTCCGAACCGGACCTCATCCTCCTTGTCGGTATGGCCATCCTGGTCGGCGGGCTCGCCCACCTGGACTTCGGACGCGAGGACCGGGTCCGTGGGGGCGAGGCTGGCGGCCACCAGCAGGGCCGCGCCCAGCCCCAGGCCCAGGAACCACATGCCCAGCAGCGTCAACCCCAGGATGCACAACGGCATGGCGATGCCCAGGAGCCGCCACGTGGTGGACCAGCGCTTGCGTCCCACCGGCCGGTCCAGGGCCAGTCCGGCGCCCATCAGCGAAATGATCACGCAGACCTCCGCAAGGTGCATGACAAAATCGCCGTGCTCCACCGGGTTAGGGTCCGGCAGCGATGGAATCAGCGCGAACGCCCCCATCCCGGCACCAAGGAAAACCATGGGCATGGACAGCGGCATGTCGCGCAGCAGCTTGGGCAGGACCGCGGCGATGAAGACGGCGATGCCTGCCGCGGCAAAGAGGATGTCTGGGGCTTCGAACATGGGGAAGGCTCTCCAGCCTGGAATGGTTGCGTGGATCCGGAAGCGGACACGCCACGCTTCGATGGGGCGGACTGCTCTCACCATAACCCCTGCACCCGGCATATCCCCGGCGCAGTAAGAAGTCCGGGTACCTGGAAGCCGGGTCCTGGAGTTAGGGGTTCTTGGATCCCGGACAGGACGACGGCGGCGTTGCTGGTTTTCGTGCCCCGCATGCGGTGAGCTTGAGTCATGTCCCTCCAGCTCCCCGCCGTCGATGTCCCGCCCCAGCCCTGGACCGGGAGGTTCGACGGCGACGCTCCCGGCCACCGCCGATGGTGGCAGGCAGTTGACACGCTGGACAGCACCACGGCGGGTGCGGGGGACGGGATGGGTGCGCCGGGTACGGGGGGTACAGCGACCGGCAGGCCCGTGGCCCTGCTGGGCTTCGCCAGCGACGAGGGCGTGCGCCGGAACAAGGGGCGCACCGGAGCGTCCGCCGCCCCCGCAGCCTTGCGGAAGGCGCTGGGCCCGCTCGCTTTCCACCTCGACCGGACGGTGGCTGACCTCGGCGACGTGGCGGTGCCGGGGGAAGACCTGGAAGCCGGGCAGGAACGGCTTGGCCGCGCAGTGGCGGCCCTGCTGGACGCCGGCCACCAGACCGTTGTCCTGGGCGGCGGCCACGAAACCGCCTACGCGAGCTACCTCGGCGTCAGCGCCTCGTCGGCGGTCCGCAACGGGCAGCGGCTTGGTGTCCTGAACCTTGACGCCCACTTCGACCTCCGCGACGAGCCGGTGCCCAGTTCCGGGACCCCGTTCCTGCAGATGGCCCATGCGGAAGCGGACGCCGGGCGGGAATTCCGCTACGCCGTCGTGGGCATCTCGGAGCCGAACAACACCCGGGTCCTGTTCGACACCGCCCGGACGCTGGGCGTTCGGTACCTGCTGGACGAGGACTGCGACGCAGAGAGGGTGCGGGACTTCGTGGACGCCTTCCTGGCGGACATTGACGTGCTGTACCTGACCATCGACCTGGATGTGCTGCCCGCGGCCGTGGCGCCCGGGGTGAGCGCGCCCGCGGCCTACGGCGTGCCGCTGCCTGTTATTTCCGCCGTGTGCCGGCAGGTGGCGCGGAGCGGGAAGCTCCTGCACCTGGACGTTGCGGAGCTGAACCCGGCCTTCGACATCGACGGCCGGACCGCCAAAACCGCAGCGCGGCTGGTGGACACGCTGCTGCGCTGAAAGACGCCGCAGCCCGGAATCAGGCTCCCTTCAGGACGTACCGGCGCTCCGGCCGTCCCACGCCGTACTTGAGCCGCACCTCCAGGGTGCCTTCGTCGTGCAGGTATTCCAGGTAGCGGCGGGCGCTGACGCGGGAAGTGCCCAGTTCCTGGGCCACTTCTGCGGCTGACACGTCACCGGCGGCAGCGTTCAGTGCCGCCTCCACCAGCTTCAGGGTCTCGATGCTGCAGCCCTTGGGGAGCGGACGTTCGGCGCGGTCCAGGCCGAACACCCGGTTGACGTCCGACTGCTCGGCCACGTCCTTGGACGCGTCAAGGCCTTGGTAGGCATTGCGGTAGTGCTCCAGCCGCTCCTGCAGGTCCGTCTGCGAAAAAGGCTTGATCAGGTAATGGACAATGCCGCCCCGGAGCGCCTTCCGCACGGTCTCCACCTCCCGTGCGGCACTGATGACCAGCACGTCCAGCTCCGGTGCCACCGCTCGCAGGCGCTGCATCAGGTCAAGGCCGTTGATGTCCGGAAGGTGGATGTCCAGCAGCACCAGGTCCGGCTGGAGCCGTTCGGTTTCCGCCACGGCCTGGGCCCCGGTGTGTGCCGCACCCACCACGGCGAAGCCCGGCGTGCGCTGGATGAAGCCGGCATGCACCTTGGCGACCATGAAGTCGTCATCGACGATCAGGACCTTGATCATGGCTGGGTACTCCCTCGTTTCAGCACGGCGGTAAAGACAGCCCCATTATCGTTGGCCACCGCCAGGTTCCCGCCACTGCGGCGGCACACCACCCGGGACAGCGCCAGCCCGAAACCGCGGCTGCCGGCCGGGCCCGGTTCCTTGGTGGTGAAGCCCTGGCGGAAGATGTGGTCCGTGGAGCTGCCGGGAACGCCGGGACCATTGTCCCGCACCGTCACCACGACGTCTTTCCCTGCCTTGCCCTCCACCCGCACCGTGACGACTCCCTGCGGAAGCCCGGTGACGGCGTCGAACGCGTTGTCCACCAGGTTCCCCACCACGGTGGTGAGGTCCCGGGACAACTCGTCATCAACGGGGTCCAGCACGGAGTCGGGGTGCAGCTGCAGGGCCACGCCCCGTTCGGTGGCGAGGCTGGACTTGGCGATCAGGAGGGCAGCGAGCGCGGGATCCTTGATCCGGCCGGTCACTTCGTCATTGAGCCGGGTCCGGTCCACGGTGGCACCGTTGACGAACTGGACCACGGAGTCGTACTCGCCGATCTGGATCAGGCCGGAAATGACGTGCAGCTGGTTGGCGAACTCGTGCGCCTGGGCCCGCAGGGTGTCCGTGGCAGTGCGGGTGGTGCCGAGTTCCTGCTCCAGTTCGGAGAGTTCCGTGCGGTCGCGAAGGGTTGTGACCGAGCCGATGACCCGGCCGCGGGACTGGATGGGCACCCGGTTCATCACCACCAGCCGGTCCCCCACCAGCACCAGCTGGTCCGACCCGGGCTGGTCCCGGGTGAGGACTTCCTTGAGGGCGGGTTCGACGGCGAGGCCCGCCACGCGTTTGCCCACGCAGTCGGGCGGGAGTCCGAGCAGGGCGCGGGCGCTGTGGTTGGCCACCGTGATCCGATCGTGCAGGTCCAGCGCAACCACACCCTCCTTGAGGCCGTGCAGCATGGCTTCGCGGTTCTCCACCAGGCTGGTGATTTCGCTGGGTTCCATGCCGAGAGTCTGCCGTTTGACCCGCCGCGAGAGCAGCAAGGAGCCTGCAATGCCCAGGACGCTGGCGACGCCCAGGTACGTGAGGAGGTTGGGGACGGCGTCGCCCAGCCGCTCGAGCACGGTGGGATAGTTGCGGCTGATGGAGGCGATCCCGATCATGCGGCCGGTATCGTCCAGGACCGGGACGTGGGCGGAGAGGAGCGGGGCGGGCGTGCCGCCCACCACTCCGGTCCAGGCCCTGCCTTCCATCACCCGGCTGGCGCCGAGCTCCAGCGGCTCGCCCAGCAGGCTGGGGTCCGAGGACGCCACCACGGTGCGGTCCAGTTTCGCGAGCGCGACCCGGGAGGAGCCCGAGACGATCCGGACGGATTCCGCCACCGACGGCAGGACGGCCCCGCCGCGCGGTTCGGCGTCCGGGAGGAGTTCGCGCACCACGGGGTTGCCGCCCAGGGCTTCCGCGGCCGACAGGGCACGCCTGCCTTCGATCCGTTCGAAGGCGGCCGCGGACTGGGCCAGGGAGATGGCCACCACGCCCACCAGGACGGCCAGGACAATGAGCAACTGCAGCAGAAGGTACTGCCCCGCGAGGGACATTCCTCGTCGTCGAGTCACAATGGTCTTCCTGGAGTTGCTGGTTGGGCCGGGAGTTGTCCGGCGGGTTTGGCTGGCCCCTTATGCGCGCAGCAGCGCGGGCCCAGGGCCGGGGTTGGTACCGGGAACTATATCCCAAAGCCCGCGGCCGGGCCGTTGTGGGGGTTTGGAAACGTGAACGCAATGAACACAACTTTCTCTGCGTACACAAGAGTGATCGGCGTCACGGCCGCCCCTAGCATCGGAACCACAAGGCATCGGAACCGCAAGGCAGCCGATGCCGGTCAGATTTGTTCGAGAGAAGAGGAACACATGCGCCAGATCCGCGCATTGCGAATTGCCGCCGTTGCCGCCGGCATCGCCCTGATGGCCACCGGTTGCGGTGCCACCAGCAAGAGCTCCACCGGTTCGGAAAGCTCCGGCGCCGCCGCCGGACCCATCACCGGCCTGCAGATCATGGTCCCCAACACCCCCGGCGGCGGTTACGACACCACCGCCCGCGCCGCCGCGAAGGTTCTCGACGACGAGAAGATCTCCACTAACACCGAGGTCTTCAACCTCGCAGGGGCCGGCGGCACGGTGGGCCTGGCCCGCGTGGTCAACGAGAAGGGCAACGGCGATCTTGCCATGCTCATGGGCCTGGGCGTTGTCGGCGCCAGCTACACCAACAAGTCCGAGTCCAAGCTGACCGACACCACCCCGCTGGCCCGGCTGATCGAAGAGCCCGGCGCCATCATGGTCAGCAAGGACTCCCCGTACAAGACCATCGATGACCTGGTGAAGGCCTGGAAAGCCGATCCCGGTTCCATCGCCGTGGGCGGCGGCTCCTCCCCCGGCGGCCCGGACCACCTGCTGCCCATGCAGCTGGCCGGGGCCGTGGGCATCGACGCCACCAAGGTCAACTACGTTGCCTACGACGGCGGCGGCGACCTCCTGCCCGCAATCCTGGGCAACAAGCTGGGCTTCGCCGCTTCCGGCGCCGGCGAGTACCTGAAGCAGATCGAATCCGGCGAGGTCCGGGTCCTGGCCACCAGCGGCGAGAAGCGCCTGGACGGCGTGGACGCACCCACGCTCAAGGAATCCAACATCGACCTGGTGTTCACCAACTGGCGCGGCGTCGTGGCCCCTCCGGGAATCAGCGACAAGGACAAGGCATCCCTGATCGCAGCCCTGGAAAAGATGCACGGCACGGCCGGCTGGAAGGAAGCGCTGAAGACCCACAGCTGGACCGATGCCTTCATCACCGGTGACCAGTTCAAGACCTTCCTCACCGAGCAGGACAAGCGGGTGGCGGACGTCCTCACCAAGCTTGGGTTGGCGTGACCTCCCTGACCACAGGCCTCAAAGGCCGCTCCGAGCTGGGAGTTGCACTCCTGCTCGGGGCGGCCGGCGTCCTGGTCTTCCTGGATGCCAACGGCCTGGTAACCCCGTATTCGAAGTCCGACCCGGTGGGTCCCAAAACCGTTCCGTTCATCGTGGCCGGAATGCTGGTGGTCTGCGCCGTGCTGCTGGCCGTCAACGTCCTGCGCGGCGGCAAGGGCGAGGCTGAGGGCGGCGAGGACGTCGACCTCACGCACCCCGCCGACTGGAAGACCGTCCTGCCGCTGGCCGGCGCGTTCATCCTGAACATCCTGCTGATCGACTGGGCCGGCTGGGTGATCTCCGGAACCGTCCTGTTCTGGGGCAGCGTCCTGGCCCTCGGCAGCCGCCGCTACGTCCGGGACGGCGCGATCTCCGTGGCCCTGTCCCTGTTGACCTTCTACGGCTTCTACCTCGGCCTGGGCATCGCGCTGCCGGCCGGCCTCCTGGAAGGAATCCTCTAAATGGACGTCTGGTCCTCCCTGATGGACGGCTTCGCCACCGCCCTGACCCCCATGAATTTCCTGTACGCCGTCATCGGCGTCGTCCTGGGCACCGCCGTCGGTGTCCTCCCCGGCCTGGGCCCGGCCATGACCGTTGCCCTGCTGCTCCCCGTCACCTATGCCCTGGAACCCACCAGCGCCTTCATCATGTTCGCCGGCATCTACTACGGCGGCATGTACGGCGGTTCCACCACCTCGATCCTCCTCAACACTCCCGGCGAATCGTCCTCCGTGGTCACCGCCATCGAGGGCAACAAGATGGCCAAGGCGGGCAGGGCGGCGCAGGCGCTTGCGACGGCGGCCATCGGCTCGTTCGTCGCCGGCACCATCGGCACGGCGCTGCTGGCCGTCTGCGCGCCGATCGTGGTGAAGTTCGCAGTGAGCCTTGGTGCACCCAGCTACTTCGCCATCATGGTCTTGGCGCTGTTGGCGGTCACGGCCGTACTCGGTTCGTCGCGCTTGCGCGGCTTTGCTTCCCTGGGCCTGGGCCTGGCCATTGGTCTTGTGGGCATGGACTCCGTGACCGGCCAGCGCCGCCTCACCTTCGGCCAGCCGCTCCTGGCGGACGGCCTGGACATCGTGGTGGTGGCCGTGGCCATCTTCGCCGTGGGAGAGGCCCTCTGGGTGGCCGCGCACCTGCGCCGTACCCCCCTGCATGCCATTCCCGTGGGCCAGCCCTGGATGGGCAAGTCCGACTGGAAGCGCTCCTGGAAGCCCTGGCTGCGCGGGACCGCCTTTGGCTTCCCGTTCGGTGCACTGCCGGCAGGCGGCGCCGAGATCCCAACCTTCCTCTCCTATGTCACGGAAAAGCGCCTCAGCAAACACCCCGAAGAGTTCGGCAAGGGTGCCATCGAGGGCGTTGCCGGTCCGGAAGCGGCCAACAACGCGGCGGCCGCCGGCACCCTGACTCCCATGCTGGCACTGGGCCTGCCCACCAACGCCACCGCCGCCGTCATGCTCGCCGCCTTCACCAGCTACGGCATCCAGCCGGGTCCGCAGCTTTTCGAAAGCCAAGGGCCCCTTGTGTGGGCGCTGATCGCCAGCCTCTTCATTGGCAACCTGCTGCTCCTGCTGATTAACCTCCCGCTGGCACCGATGTGGGCGAAACTCCTGCAGCTGCCCCGCCCCTACCTGTATGCCGGCATCCTGTTCTTCGCCACGCTGGGCGCCTACTCGGTGAACCTGCAGGCGTTCGACCTGGTGATCCTGCTGGTCCTGGGCGCACTGGGCTTCATGATGCGGCGCTTCGGGCTTCCCGTCCTGCCGCTGATCCTTGGCGTGATCCTGGGTCCGCGGATCGAAGGGCAGCTCCGCAAGACCCTGCAGCTGAGCGCGGGTGACCCGGCAGGGCTCTTCAGCGAGCCGATCGCCGTCGGGATCTATGTCATCATTGGCCTCATCCTGCTCTGGCCCTTTGCCTACAAGCTGTACCGGCGCAGCCGTCCGGACCGCAGGCCGCTGGTTCCCGCCAATTCGGGCGCAGCTGACTACAGCGACTGAGCAGGCCCGCCCCGTCGCCAGATCCCACTACCCGCATCGAGCAGAAAAGGAGACTCCATGACCGTCGTTGTGGGATACGTCCCCACCCCCGAGGGCGAAGCCGCCCTCACCCAGGCCATCACCGAGGCCAGGAAGAGCAACAGCACCCTGGTGCTGATCAACTCCTCAAAGGGCGAAGCACCGGTGGACAACCGCTTTGCGCAGGACGGCGACATCCAGGACATCGAGAAGCGGCTGGCCGGCCAGGGCATCGAGTACCTGATCAAGCGGCCCGTCCGCGGCCATGATGCCGCGGCCGAGGTGCTGGACGCCGCGGAGGAGCACAACGCCGAACTGATCGTGATCGGCCTGCGCCGCCGCACCCCGGTGGGCAAGCTGATCATGGGCAGCACGTCCCAGCGCATCCTGCTGGAGGCGGACTGCCCGGTCCTGGCGGTAAAAGCGGGCCAGTAACCCTAGGCTCTGACGGCCGCCCGTGCCCGGAACAACTCCTGGCGCTGGCGGCCCAGGCCGTCCACCTCTACCTCCACCACGTCGCCCGGCTGGAGGTAGGGGAAACGGCCGCTGAGGGCCACACCCTGCGGCGTCCCGGTCAGGATCACGTCACCCGGTTCAAGCCGCATGTACTGGCTGCAGTGGTGGACCAGTGAGGGCGCATCAAAGATGAGCTCCGATGACGACGAATCCTGGCGCGGCTCACCATTCACCCAGCTGCGCAGCCGCAGGTTGCCGCCGTCGATCTCCCCCGCCGGAACCAGCCAGGGGCCCAGGGGCGTGGACCCGGGAAGGGATTTCCCCTTGGTCCATTGCCCCGCCGCTCCCGGCAACTGGTATTCCCGCTCGGAGAAGTCGTTGGCGGTCACATAGCCGGCAATGCACTTGGACGCCTCGTCGACGGACCCGAGGTAGCTGGCTTCGCTGCCGATCACGATGCCCAGTTCCACTTCCCAGTCATATTGGGTGGAGTGCGGCGGAAGCGGGGCGGGGTCGCAGGGTCCGGTGACGGTGTTGCTGGGCTTGAGGAAGACGACGGGAACCGTTGGCGGTTCGGCACCCGATTCGGCGGCATGGGCGGCGTAGTTCATCCCGATGCCCACCACCGAACCGGGCCGGGCCACGGGGGAACCAACCCGAAGCGCAGCGGCGCCCGCCAAAACCGGCAGTTCCCCGGCCTCCAGTGCATCCCGCACCCTGTCCAGTCCGCCCCCGGCAAGGAACTCCCCGTCCACGTCGGCGGTAAGGGGCAACAGGCTGAAATACCGGTCGATGCCGTCCGCCGGGGAAACCAGGACCGCAGGCTGCTCGCTGCCGCTTTCGCCCAGGCGCATGATCTTCATACCGAATTCTCCTCAAGCCGTATCGATCGGGTGCTTCCAGGGCCCCCGGGCCCCGAGATCCATGGTCGTTGATTCGCTGCGATCCCGCGAACATAAGCCTTTGTGACTGCACATCCAGCGCCTGAAAGGACAGTCATCTGACATCTAACCGGAGCAGTCGGTAGAATGGTTGAGCCATCTTGGCACGAAACACAGAAAGTGCAGTACATGACTACAGCCACATTGGAGCGGATCCCCGCCGCCGCCAAGCCCACCGAAGGACCTGCTTTGCGGTCCATCAGCCTGGAGTTCTCCAGCGCCAGCGAGGTCCACGCAGGACTGGAAGAGGCGGTGGCCGAACTGATTGGGGTGGCAGCGAAGGATGCCGAGTGCGGCATCCGCGTCACCAGGCTGCACCCGGGAAGCTACACGGTAGCCCTGGACGCATCAGTACCTTTCGGCGAAACGTACGAGTCCTTCGCGGCCTGACCACGCCTACAAAAAATCCCCGCACGCCATACGGCAGTGCGGGGATTTTTTTGTTGCTGCTTGCGGGACTGCTAGCCGCGGCGGACCTCCACGCCGTCGGACTTCAGGAAAAGCTGCTTCTCCGCGGGGCCTGACGGACCGGCCGGAACCAGCCAAAGGACGTTGCCGCTTTGGGACACCTCTTCCACCTCCCCGGCTGCCACCACATGCGCATGCTTGATGATCTCGACGCGGTCCCCGGCCTTGAGGGCCTTCCAGTTGGATACCGCGGCGGAATGGGCATTGCGCCTGGACAGGACTGCCCCACGTGCTTTCATTTGAACTTCTACCCCTTTGTATCGTTCTGCTGCCACAGCTTCTTTGATGTGACTTTCACTACATCTTCAGTTCTACTACACTCCCGGCGCCACGGTGGGCCGTGGCGCCGGAAATTCCACCTTTCGGACGGACGGTCAGTAGGCGCTGAAGACTCTTCGGTATCAGGCGAGCGGCCCGACGGCGGATTCGGCTGCCCGGAGCACGTCACCTGAGGCGACCAGGCGGTCAGCCGCTTCCAGTTCCGGCGACAGGAACCGGTCCGTCCCCGGCCCCTCCACCACCCCGCGGAGCGCGGCCACGACAGCGGTACCCGCGGGCCCCGGCGTCAGGACCCCGCCCGAGAGCTGCGAGCGGATGTCCAGCGCCCGGGCCGAGGTCACCAGTTCGATGGCCAGGACGCGGCGGAGGTTTTCCACCGCCTTGCGCAGCTTGCGTGCCGCATGCCAGCCCATGGAGACATGGTCCTCCTGCATGGCGGAGCTCGGAATCGAGTCCACGGAGGCCGGAACGGCAAGCCGCTTGTTGTCCGAAACCAGGCCGGCCTGGGTGTACTGGGCGATCATCAGCCCTGAGTCCACGCCGGGGTCAGCGGCGAGGAAGGCGGGCAGGCCATGCGACCGGGCAGGATCCAGCATGCGGTCGGTCCGGCGTTCAGCGATGGAGCTGAGGTCGGCGACGGCGATGGCCAGGTAGTCCAGGACGTATGCCACGGGCGCGCCGTGGAAGTTGCCGTTGGAGCTCACACGCCCGTCGGGAAGGACCACGGGGTTGTCGATGGCTGCCGCCAGCTCCCGGGTGGCCACCAATTCGGCGTGGTCAACGGTGTCCCGGACGGCACCGGCAACCTGGGGGGCGCAGCGCAGCGAGTAGGCGTCCTGCACCCGGGAGTCCCCCACCCGGTGCGACGCCACGATGGGAGAGTCCGACAGCACGCGGAGCATGTTGTCCGCGCTTGCCGCCTGGCCCGGGTGGGGCCGCAGCGCAGCGTGCAGTTCGGGCAGGAATACCTGGTCGGTGCCCAGCAGCGCCTCGACGCTGAGGGCGGCGGTGATGTCCGCCGTCGACAGCAGTTGGCGAAGATCGGCGATGGCCATCAGGAGCATGCCCAGCATGCCCTCGGTGCCGTTGACCAGGGCCAGGCCCTCCTTTTCGGCGAGGGTGACGGGCTCGATGCCGTGTTCTGCCAGCAGCTCAGCGACAGGCCGCTCTCCCCGCCCGCCGTAAGTCACGCCGTCGGGCCCTTCCGCTTCCCCTTCGCCCATCAGGACCAGGGCGCAGTGGGACAGTGGCGCCAGGTCACCGGAGCAGCCCAGCGAGCCGAACTCGCGGACCACGGGGGTGATGCCGGCGTTGAGGACGTCCACCATGGTCTGCAGGACCACGGGGCGGACGCCGGTGCGGCCGGAGGCAAGGGTCTTGGCGCGCAGGAACATGATGCCGCGGACCACCTCCCGCTCCACGGCCGGCCCCATGCCCGCAGCGTGGCTCCGGATGAGGGACTTCTGCAGCTGGGTGCGCAGTTCATTCGGGATGTGGCGGTTGGCCAGGGCACCGAACCCGGTGGAGATGCCGTAGGCGGGGACGTCGCTGGCGGCGAGGTCATCGATGTGGGCGCGCACCTTGGCGACGGTTTCCAGGGCGTCCGGCGCGATGGTCACCTTCGCGCCGTGGCGTGCGACGGCGAGCAGATCCCCGGGCGTGACGCCGACGGACCCGAGGGTGACGGTCAGCGGTTCGTGTGTCGTAACAGTCATTTTCTACTTGCCTTCATTCATGGGGATGCGGACGCCGCGTTCCCTGGCGACGTCGAGGGCGCGTTCGTAGCCGGCGTCGGCGTGGCGGATGACGCCCATGCCGGGGTCGTTGGTGAGGAGGCGCTCGAGTTTCTGCGCTGCGAGGTCGGTGCCGTCGGCGACGGAAACCTGGCCGGCGTGGATGGAGCGGCCGATGCCCACACCGCCGCCGTGGTGCAGGGACACCCAGGTGGCGCCGGAGGCAGTGTTGAGCAGGGCGTTCAGCATTGGCCAGTCGGCGATGGCATCGGAGCCGTCCGCCATGGCCTCGGTCTCGCGGTACGGGGAGGCGACGGAGCCCGAATCCAGGTGGTCGCGGCCGATCACGATGGGAGCCTTGACCCTGCCGTCCTTGACGAGCTGGTTGAAGAGCAGGCCGGCCTTGGCGCGTTCACCGTAGCCGAGCCAGCAGATGCGCGCCGGCAGGCCCTCGAACTCGACCCGTTCCTGGGCGGCGTCAATCCAGCGGTGCAGGTGCTTGTTCTCCGGGAAGAGCTCCTTGATGGCTTCGTCCGTCACCCGGATGTCTTCCGGGTCACCGGACAGGGCAACCCAGCGGAACGGGCCAAGCCCTTCGCAGAACAGGGGCCGGATGTAGGCGGGGACGAAGCCGGGGAACTCGAAGGCCCGGGCGTAACCACCCTTGCGGGCTTCGTCGCGGATGGAGTTGCCGTAGTCGAACACCTCGGCGCCGGCGTCCTGGAATTCCACCATGGCCTGGACGTGCCGGGCCATGGATGCCTGGGCCTTCTTGGTGAACCCTTCAGGATCAGCCTCTGCCTCGCGGTGCCACTCGTCCACGGAAATGCCTTCGGGCAGGTAGGACAGGGGATCGTGGGCGGAGGTCTGGTCGGTGACGATGTCCACCGTCAGCTCGCCGGCCTTGTGGCGGCGCAGGATCTCGGGGAAGACTTCGGCGGCGTTGCCCACGTAGCCCACGGACCAGCCGCGGCGTTCCTCCTTGGCCTTGAGCACCTTGGCGATGGCGGCGTCGAGGTCGGTTTCCACCTCGTCCAGGTAGCGTTTGCCGGCCCGCCTGCGCAGGCGGGTTTCGTCGACGTCGACAATCAGGCAGGCGCCTTCGTTCAGGGTGACGGCGAGCGGCTGGGCGCCGCCCATGCCGCCGCAGCCGCCGGTGAGGGTCAGCGTGCCGGCGAGCGTGCCGTTTTCGTCCCCGGTGAGCTTGCGGGCGATCGCGGCAAAGGTTTCAAAGGTGCCCTGCAGGATGCCCTGGGTGCCGATGTAGATCCATGAACCGGCCGTCATCTGGCCGTACATCATCAGGCCCTCGGCCTCGAGCCGGCGGAATTCGGGCCAGGTTGCCCAGTCGCCGACGAGGTTGGAGTTGGCCAGCAGCACGCGTGGGGCCCACTCGTTGGTACGGAAGACGCCCACCGGCTTACCGGACTGGACCAGCAGGGTCTCGTCCTTTTCCATGGTCTCCAGGGTGCGGGTGATGGCATCGAACGCTGCCCAGGAGCGGACGGCGCGGCCAGTGCCGCCGTAGACCACCAGGTCGTCCGGGCGCTCGGCGACCTCGGGATCCAGGTTGTTCATCAGCATGCGCAGCGGCGCTTCGGTCTGCCAGGACTTGGCGGTGAGCTCGGTGCCGCGGGCTGCTTTGACCGGGCGGGCCCCGGTGGTGAAATCGGCGGGTGCCATGATGGGCTCCTTTTCTTGGTGTCTGAGGTTTCGAAGAAGTTCTGTATCAACTAAAGCCCTTTGAGGACGGGCTTCACAGCGGTTTTAGCGGGGTGCTGTCCGGTATTTCAGACCAGCGCCGTCAGTTGTTTGGCTGCGCTCATTTGACCGGGCGGCCGTGGATGCGGACCGAGAGTTCGTCGGCTACTTTCTGCACCCGGGCCGCCAGTACCGGCCACTCGTCAGCAGGCAGTTTGTCCTCCAGGAAGGTGACCGCGACGGCCGCGGTAGGCCACCCCAAATGGTCGGTGACCGCGGCGGCAATGGAGCCGAAGCCAGGGGTCACCTCGCCGTGTTCGGTGGCGTAGCCCCGCTGGCGGACCTGGTCCAGGTGCGAGGACAGGGCAGAGTACTTCATGATGGCCCCCTCCACCTCGTGCCGCGCAGTGAAGGCAGCAGCGTTGGGGTACAGGGCGCGCACCTGGGATTTAGGCAGGGCGGCAAGGATGGCCCGGCCGCTGGCAGTGAGGTGGCTGGGAAGCCTGACACCGACGTCGGTGACCAGGGACGGGCGGTTCTTGGCCCGCTCCTCCACGATGTACAGGACGTCGCGGCCGTGCAGGACGGCGAGGTGGGCGCTCTCGCCAATCGCGTCCACCAGCGAGGCAAGCAGTGGGCGGCCCAACCGGGACAGCGGCTCTTGGCGCGAGTACGCGGAGCTGAGCTCGAAAGCGCTGATGCCCAGCCCGTAGCGCTGTTCCTCGTGCAAATGGAGGACGAAGCCATTGGCCTCCATCACCCCCAGCAGGTGGTAGACGCTGGAGCGGGGCAGGTCCAGGCTGGACGCGATCTGCGACGCCGCCATGGGGCCACGCCGCGAAGCCAACAGCTTGAGGATGCGCAGGGTGTTTTCTGCGGCAGGAACTTTTGACGTTGCCTTGACGGATGCCCGGGGCGCCTGGTTCCCGGCGCCTCCTGTTTCGGCGCTTAGTGCAGTGCTCATCGGCTGGAAGGGTCTTTCTGGCTAGCTCTGTCCGGTATCCCGTACTTAAGCTTGCGCCCCTTGAGATGTCGTTTGAACCCCGTTCGGACTCACCGTGTCTGGAATACCGGACATTCGCTCCGTCGTACGCCTTATCGACACGCATATCCCTTTTCGCGCCCTAAATATCCGGCGCGAAAAGTAAGATGCGCAGCGCCAAATGATATCCGCAGCGAAAGGGCGCCGCGAACAGTCTGAAATGAAAGACAGCAACCCGCCGTGAGCCTCATCACGGTGCCTGCGAAAATGGTCTGCTGGTTAGCGGCTCCCCTCCCAATGACGAGAAGGTATTTGCATGCAACCAGCTCCAACCCCAACCCGGACCGAAATCGCGGCGGAAACGCACAAGCCAACTGCCGGCGTGGGGCATGTCCTCAACCGCGGGCTGAACGTCCGGCACATCCGCTTCATGGCGCTGGGCTCGGCGATCGGCACCGGCCTCTTCTATGGCTCAGCCTCCGCCATCCAGAAAGCCGGGCCGGCAGTTCTGCTGGCCTACATCATCGGCGGCGCAGCCGCGTTCATGGTGATGCGCGCCTTGGGCGAAATGGCCGTGCGGCACCCGGTATCGGGTTCCTTCAGCCAGTACGCGAGCCGGTACCTCGGCCCCCTCGCCGGCTTCGTGACCGGCTGGACGTACGTTTTCGAGATGGCCATCGTGGCGATCGCCGACGTCACGGCCTTCAGCATCTATATGGGCTTCTGGTTCCCGCAGGTGGACCGCTGGATCTGGATCCTGGCCGTCATCTGCTTCCTCGCCGCGCTGAACCTGCTCAGCGTCAAGGTCTTCGGAGAACTTGAGTTCTGGTTCTCGCTGATCAAGGTGGCGGCCATCATCGCCATGATCGCGGGCGGCGCTGCACTGATCGTGTTCGGCTTCCAGGGCGACGGCACTGCCGTGGCTCCGGGACTGGGCAACCTCGTTGACCATGGCGGATTGTTCCCCAACGGCTTCGAAGGCCTCCTGGCATCGTTCGCCGTGGTGATGTTCGCGTTCGGCGGCATCGAGACCCTGGGCATCACGGCCGGCGAGGCGGCTGACCCCAAAAAGGTCATCCCAAAGGCCGTGAACACTGTGCCCGTGCGCGTGCTGCTGTTCTACGTCCTCACGCTCGGAGTCCTGATGAGCCTCTTCCCGTGGGACCAGGTGGGCACCAGTGGCAGCCCGTTCGTGCAGATCTTCAGCGGCCTGGGCATCCCGGCGGCACCGCACATCCTGAACGCCGTGGTGATCACGGCCGCGCTTTCAGCCATCAACAGCGATATCTTCGGCGCCGGACGCATCCTTTTCGGGCTTTCCAGCCAGGGCCATGCACCGGCCGCCTTCGGCAAGGTCTCCCGGCACGGCGTCCCGTGGATGACCGTGGTCATGATGGCGGGAATCCTCCTGGTGGGAGTGGTCCTCAATGCCGTTATTCCGGAGGATGTGTTCCTGGTGATTGCCTCGATTGCCACCTTCGCCACCGTTTGGGTCTGGGTGATGATCCTCGCGTCCCATGTTGCAATGAAGCGGGAAATCGCCCGCGGGGGCCTGCCGGCGTCGGAATTCCCGTCGCCGTGGTGGCCCGCCGCCTCCGTCCTGACCATCGCTTTCATGGTGCTGGTGATCGCCATCCTGGGCGCGTTCGAGGACACCCGGATCGCCCTGTACGTGGGCGCGGCATGGCTGGGACTGCTGGTGATGGCCTACCGCCTGTGGATCAAGGGTGTCGGCCGACGCCGGGCCCACCTTGAGGACGAGACCTCGCCGCTGCCGGTGGTCGGGGCAGGCACGGGCAGCTAAGCCGGAAACAGCCGGCTGCGGACGCCCGTACCGGAGCTACAATCAGCCATGGTTCCAATGTCCAACCTGGTGGCATTCGCCCTGGCGTCCGTAATCCTGATCGCCGTCCCGGGCCCCAGCGTGCTGTTCGTCATTGGACGTTCCCTCGCGCTGGGGTGGCGCGGCGGCGTCCTTACCGTCCTGGGAAATGCCACGGGCCAGTTGGTCCAGGTCATCGCCGTGGCCCTTGGCGTGGGTGTGGTGGTGGCCGAGTCCGTGCTTCTTTTCAGCATCGTGAAGCTGGCAGGTGCCGCTTACCTGGTTTTCCTGGGGATCCGGACCATTGTCCGCCGGGGGCACGGTTCCCGGCGGCTTGCGCCGCCGCCGGCCTCCACTCCGTGGACGTTGGTGCGCCAGGGGGCGGTGGTGGGCGCCACGAACCCGAAGTCGGTGGTGTTCTTCGTGGCGATCCTGCCCCAGTTCGTGGACTACCCTGCCGGCAACATTCCGTTCCAGCTTGCACTGCTGGGTGCTGTCTTCCTGCTGATCGCGTTGGTCTCGGACAGCGTGTGGGCGATCGCGGCGGGGTGGGCGCGGCTGTGGTTCGTCCGCTCACCGCGGCGCGTCCCCGCGGTGGAGGCGGTCGGCGGGGCAATGATGATCGGCCTCGGCGGAACGCTGGCCCTAACCGGATCCAAAACCTAGGACTGCACCTGCCCTGGCAGCAGTACTGAAGCAAGAAGTGCCCGGTCCCCGAACGGACCGGGCACTTCCATGTTCTGCTCTGTAAGACCGGCGCCTGTCAGGCCACTGCCCTGTCAGCCCACTGCCCCGTCAGGCCTGCGCTCCCCTAGCCCGCAGCAGCGGCGGCCCGTACCGCCTGGCCGAGGGACGTCGTCGGGCGCCCGATCAGCCTGCGCAGGTCGCCGGTGCTGACCAGGAGATCGCCGCGCGCAATGCCCAGGTCCGAATCAGCCAGGATCCCGGCAAAAGCCTCGGGAACACCCACACCGGTGAGCAGGCCAACGTAATCCTCGGTGGGCAGGTTGTTGTAGCGGACAGGTTTTCCCGTGGCTGCGGTGATCTCGGACGCCAGGTCCGCCATGCTGAAGGCCTCGTCGCCGCCCAGCTCGTAGACCTTGCCGGCCTGGCCATCGGCCACCAGGACCGCTGCTGCGGCGTGGGCGTAGTCGGCCCGTGCGGCCCCGCTGACCTTGCCCTCTCCGGCACTGCCCGCGAGCGCTCCCTGGGCCAGGGTGCCCGGCAGCTGTTCCGTGTAGTTCTCCAGGTACCAGCCGTTGCGCAGCAGGACGAAGGGGACGCCGGATTCGCGCAGCAGCGCCTCCGTGGCCTTGTGCTCATCCGCCAGCAGCATGCCCGTGGTGTCCGCATTGGCGATGCTGGTGTAGGCCAGCAGCTCCACGCCTTCGGCCTTTGCGGCGTTGATCACGGTGCGGTGCTGTTCCACCCGCCGGCCCACTTCGCTGCCGGAAATCAGCAGCACCCGCCGGGCGCCCTTGAGTGCTTCGGCCACGGAACCAGGGTCGGCATAGTCCATGTGCTGCACGCGTACCCCGCGCGCGGAAAAGTCTGCGAGCTTCTCCACCGACCGGCCGGCGGCCACGATATCCGCGGCGGGTACGCCCCGCTCCAGGAGGGCTTCAAGAACGTGGCGGCCCAACTGTCCGGTGGCGCCTGTAACAACAATGCTCACGGTGGTTCCTTTCGGGAGTTTTTCTCTGTCAGAGGGCACAACCATGGCCAGTCGGCAGAACTTCCCAACAGAGAGTACGCACTTTGAAGTAAGGTACTAACCCAAAAGTTAGATACCAGGCTTTGGGTAAGCTGAAGGCATGGAAACAGCACCTCACGCGTCGCCCCTCCCGCAGGCCTTTGCCGACGGCGTGTTCCCCGCCGGGTGCCCCAGCCGGACCCTGCTGGACCACATCACCAGCAAATGGGGAGTCCTGATCCTGCTTTCCCTGTCCGAGGGTGAGCAGCGCTGGAGTGATTTGCGGCGGCGGGCCGAGGGAATCAGCGAGAAGATGCTGGCCCAGACATTGAAGACCCTGGAGCGTGATGGCCTGGTCAGCAGGAACGCCCAGCCGGTCATTCCGCCCCGCGTGGATTACAGCCTCACGGAGCGGGGCTACGAATTGAGCGCTCTCCTGGTGCCTTTGGTTGCGTGGGCATTCGACAACGCCGAGGACATCATCAACGGAGCCGGCCTGGGCAGGTAATGCCCCCCTCAGAACTTGAGTACCTGTTACTGATGTTGCTGATGTGATTAGCGCCTAGCGTGGGCGTACGGTGGCGGCCGGAATGGGAGGACCATCCTCCGCTGGGAGCGTTCGGCCAACCAGCACCGTTAGCGGGCGGCAGGCTGCCGCCTGGAGGAGTTGGTCACATGGCCAGGGACGACTACGCACAGGATTTTTCCCGCCTGGGCCAGCCCGTCAGCGTGGGTGAAGCGCTGGGACAGGTCCTGGGACTGATGCTGGAGGCCTTCAGTCCGCGGTCCCCTTACCGGGTGGGTGACACCGTCATAGGCGACGACCCCTTCAGCGGCAGGCGCGAAGGGGTCGTCGTGTGGCGGGACCGGCGTTCGGTGGGGGTGAAGACGACCTACGGCGTCTTCTTCTTCGACCACCGGCTGGTCAAACCCCTGGAATAGGAGGCGCGGGGCCGGACGGGTGCTACCGCGCGGACCAGCCCCCATCCATGGTGTAGCTGGCGCCGGTGACCATTCCGGCGTCCGCGGAAGCCAGCCAGGCCACCAGGGACGCCACTTCTTCCGGCTCCACCAGGCGCTTGATGGCCGCCTCGGTGAGCATCACCTTGGCCAGGACCTCGGATTCGGGGATGCCGTGAACCTTGGCCTGGTCGGCGATCTGCGACTCCACCAGGGGCGTGCGCACGTAGCCGGGGTTGATGCAGTTGGACGTGACCCCGTGAGCCCCGCCTTCCAGCGCCGTCACCTTGCTCAGCCCTTCCAGGCCATGCTTGGCGGAAACGTAGGCGCTCTTGAACGGGGAGGCCCGGATCCCGTGCACCGACGAGAGGTTGATGATGCGGCCGAAGTTGTTCGCGTACATGTGTGGCAGCGCCGCCCGGATCAGCAGGAAGGGCGCCTCCAGCATGAGGGTGATGAGCCGGCGGAAATCTGCCGGCTCAAAGTCCTCGATGGGGCTGATGCGCTGGATACCGGCATTGTTCACCAGGATGTCGCAGTCCAGGCTGAGGGTGGCCAGGGCGTCAACGTCCAGCAGGTCCACGCCCCACGCGGTGCCGCCCACCTCATCGGCGAGCGTCGCCGCCGCGGCGGCGTCGACGTCGGCCACCACCACTTTCGCTCCCCGCGCGGCAAGTGCGCGCACGCACGCCGCCCCGATTCCGCTGGCACCGCCGGTGACCAGCGCCTTGCGTCCATTCAACGTGTCCTCCATTGCAGTTCTCCTTTTGTGCGCCTACGCGGTCCAGCGGGTTCCATCGGTCCAATCGTGGCCAGGTCAGCCGTGCGTGGGGCTGAGCAGTCCCTCGCGGGCGGCGTCTTCCTTGTCCACGTCTTCCAGGGCAATGCCCTTGGTTTCCTTCAGGCTCAGGACGGCCACGGTTGTGATGGCGCAGGCCACCACCAGGTAGATGGCGGTGGGCACCCATGAGCCGGTGTCCTTGAGCCACTGGGTGGCCAGCAGCGGCGCCAGGGAGCCGGCGAAGATGGACGTGACCTGGGAACCCAGGGAGGCTCCGGAGTACCGCATGCGGGTGGGGAACATCTCGGCCATGATGGCCGGCTGGCCGGCGTACATGAGGCCGTGCAGGCACAGTCCGATGGTCACCGCCAGGACAATCACCACGGCGTTCCGGGTGTCGAACATGGGGAAGGCGAAGAACGGCCAGGTGGCACCCAGGATGGCTCCGGCGAGGTAGACCGGCTTGCGGCCGATCCGGTCCGCCAGGCGGCCGTACTGCGGGATGATGGCGAAGTGGATGACGTGCGCGATCAGCAGTGCCAGCAGCAGTGATGACGTGTCGTACTTGTGCACGCTCTTGAGGTAGACAATCGCGAAGCTGACCACCAGGTAGTACATGATGTTCTCCGCGAACCGGAGGCCCATGGCCTGGAAGATGCCCTTGGGGTACTTGCGGACCACCTCGAACACGCCGTAGCTGACGGCCTGTTCCTTTTCCACCAGTTCCTTGGCTTCGAGGAAGATGGGGGATTCACTGACGTGGGTACGGATGTAGTAGCCCACGAAGACGATCACGGCCGAGAGCCAGAAGGCCACGCGCCAGCCCCAGCCAAGGAAAGCCTCGCTGCTGAGGGTGGTGGACATGATGTACAGCACCAGGGTGGCCAGCAGGTTGCCCACCGGGACGGCGGCCTGGGGCCAGCTGGACCAGAAGGCGCGGGTCTTGTTGGGGCTGTGTTCTGCCACGAGGAGGACTGCTCCGCCCCATTCGCCGCCCAGCGCGAAGCCCTGGATGAACCGCAGGGCCACCAGCAGTGCGGGGGCCAGGTACCCGATGTCGGCGAAGCCGGGGAGGCAGCCCATCAGGAACGTGGAGACGCCGATGATCACGATGGTGAGCTGCAGCGTGGGCTTGCGGCCCAGCTTGTCACCGATCTGGCCGAACACGATGCCGCCCAGCGGGCGTGCAATGAAGCCCACGGCGTAGGTGAGGAAGGCCTGGATGATCCCGTCGAGCTCGTTTCCGGTGGCGGGGAAGAAGTACTTGCCGAAGACCAGGGTGGCGGCGGTGGCGTAGAGGAAGAACTCGTACCACTCCACCACCGTCCCCACCATGGAGGCCGCGACGATCTTCTTCAGTCCTGATCCTTTGGGTGCATGCCCGGCCTCGTTGGCGGGGCGCTGCTCTACGCTCATGGTTTCTCCTAGTGTCCACATTGACACGCGCTGTGATCTCCAGCACAAGTGACTCAGATGAGTATTGCTGCACAAACCAGGCACTTCAATGCCCAAAGCGGCACGAAACATGTGCACAATTGCAGATATGAATGCGAACCCCGATGACCTGCTGGTCCTCCTGGCAGTGTCCCGCTCGGCCAGGTTCACGACGGCGGCCCAGGCCCTGGGCTTGAACCACACCACGGTGTCCCGCAGGATCGCCGCCCTTGAGAAAGCGCTCGGCGGCCGGGTATTGTCCCGGGCAGCAGGCGGCTGGGAACTGACGGAGCTCGGCGAACGGGCCGTGCGGGCAGCGGAACAGGTGGAAGCGGTGCTGGGCACGCTGGGACCGGCAGGCCAGGCACCCGACCCGATTACCGGCGTCGTACGCATGACCGCCACCGATGGCTTCAGCGCCTACATTGCAGCCCCAGCGGTGGCGCGCCTGCGCCGGGACCATCCGGGCCTCAGCGTGGAAGTGGTGACCATGACGCGCCGTGCCCTGCAGCAGCGGTCCGGCCTGGACATCGAGGTGGTGGTGGGCGAGCCGCAGGTGCACCGGGCGGAGGCCATCCGGCTGGGTGAATACCGGCTGGGAATGTACGCGTCCCGCGCCTACCTGGCGGAGCACGGGACACCGGCCACCGTGGCTGAACTCAACGGGCACCCGCTGGTGTATTTCGTGGATTCAATGCTGCAGGTGGATGACCTTGACGCGCCGCGGCGGCTGGTTCCGGCCATGCGCGACGGCCTCACCTCCACCAACGTGTTCGTGCACGTGGAGGCAACCCGGGCCGGGGCGGGGGTCGGGTTCCTGCCGTGCTTCATGGCGGACCTGCACGATGACCTGGTCCGGCTGCTGCCCGACGAGATCGGCGAACTGCTCCCCTACTGGCTGGTCCTGCGCCCGGATTCGCTGCGCCGGCCCGCGGTTGCCGCGGTGGTGCAGGCCCTCCGGGAACGGATGGCGGATTACCGCGAAGCGCTCCTGGGCCGGGCTTAGGCTTCCGGGGGCGCCGGCGGGTCGTGGCGGACTGCCGCTCCGGCGGCGAACGCCCGGACCTGGGCGTCGTCCCAGAGGTGGGCCGGGACGGCTCCGCCCAGGAGCCTGCGCCGCAGCTGTGGGTCGTCCACGATGGGCGAGTCGCTGCCGGCCATCACCATGTTTCCGTAGCGCCGGCCCTTCAGCATGGCGGGGTCGGCAATGATCACCGTGTGCCGGAAGGCTGCCGCAATGGTGGCCGCGTCCTCCCGCGCATTCCGGAGGTCGGGGGCATCGCCGGAGTTGGCCACGTACAGGCCGCCCGGGGCCAGGACCCGTTTGACGTGCGCATTGAATTCGGCGGTGGTCAGCGGGCGCGGGGTGTGGGCGCCGGCGAAGACGTCGCGGATGATGAAGTCCCGGGTGCCGGCCGTCAGGGTCTCCGTCACGGCGCGGGCCTCCCCTACCCGGATCCGGAGCAAAGGCGCCTTGGGAAGGTCGAACCAGTTGCGGACATGCTCCGCGAGCTTGCCGTCCAGTTCCACCACCACCTGGCGGGCGTCCGGGTAGGCTGCGGCGAAGTAGCGGGCCATGGAGCAGGCGCCGCCGCCCAGGTGCAGCCCGCGCAGCTTTGCCGACGATGCGTCCGACGGCGGCCAGCGGGATTCAATGAGCGCCGCCATCCACCGCATGTACTCGAAGTCCAAAAACAGGGGATCGGCGAGGTCGATGTGCGAGCTCATGACCCCGTTGATCTTCAGGAGCCAGCCCGTGGAGTTGTCCTGGTCCGCCACCAGCTCGCAGTCACCGGTATCGATGTAGTAGACACCCTCCACCGGACCACTCTGGCGGGAGCCCGCAGGCACCTCCACCACGCCTGCAACCGCACGGATGCTGTTCCGGCCCCCTGACCTTCCGCGTTTTGCCATTACCCGTGCCACGCTTCAGTCATGCTTCAACCTTAGTTGGTAGGCACTGCGCCTTCACCGTCGCGGATCCGTTTCACCACGGCGGTGGTGGACCGTTCAGCCACGTAATCAAGAATGGCGATCCGGCCGCCGTACTCTTCCACCGCCGGGGTCTCCTCCAGCATTTCCGGCGTGTAGTCCCCGCCCTTGGCATAGACTTCGGGCCGGAGCCGGCGGATCAGCGGGGTGGCCGTGGGGGTATCGAACACTGTCACATAGTCCACGCAGCTCAGGGCCGCCACCACGGCTGCACGGTCCGCCATGGTGTTGATGGGCCTGCCGGGGCCCTTGAGCCGGCGCACCGAATCATCACTGTTCAGTGCCACCACCAGGATGTCGCCCAGCTGTTTCGCCTGGTTGAGGTACCTGGTGTGGCCGCTGTGCAGCACATCGAAGCAGCCGTTGGTCAGCACGATCCGCTGGCCCTGGGCGCGGTGTATTTCCATCTGCCGTTCCAGTTCGTCCGCACTCAGGGCGGTATCGGCGAAGGCCTCCAGGTACCGGCTGAGCTGGGCGGTGCTGCACACAGACGTGCCGGGCTGGTGGACCACCACGTCGGCGGCCGACTGGGCCAGGTCCAGGCTGGCGGTCAGCGGCAGCCCGGCGGCACGGGCAAGCGTCAGGGCCGCCACGAAGGTGTCCCCTGCCCCGGATGCCTGCTTCTCCGCGGCGGGCCGGGCCCACGTCCGGTGCCGCACGCCGTCGGGCATCAACAGCACGGTTCCGTCCCGGTCCAGGGTGACCACCTCGGCCCGGGCGCCGGTTGCCTGAAGCAGGGCCGCGGACTCCGCGGACACCGCCTCCACCCGCGCCTGCCCTTCCGGCAGTTTCCGGTCCAGGAGCCGGGCGGTTTCCTGCGCGTTCGGGGTCACCAGGTGGGGCTGCAGGGCAGCCCAGGGGCGCGGATCATGGGCGTCGACCACCACAAGCGGACGGTTTTCGCCGGCGGTGTCAGGTCCCAGGACGCGCGCCAGTTCCGTGCGGACAGGGTCCGCCACCACGCCGGTCCCGTAGTCGCACACCAGCACGGCGTCCTGGCGTTCGACGGCGGCACGCACCGAGGCGGCGAGCGCGGCCAGGGCGTCGGCCGGGACAGCGCCGGCCGAGTCGTCGAGGCGCAGCATCACCTGGCCGCCGCTGCTGATCCGGATCTTGGTGGTGGTGACCATGTCCGGGTGGGTGTGCAGGTGCCGGACGTCGATGCCGGCGGCGGCAAGCTGCGCACGGAGGTCTTCGCCGGCGTCGTCAGAGCCGATGATTCCGGCTACCGAGACCTTTGCTCCCAGGGCGGCCAGGTTCATGGCGGTGTTGGCCGCGCCGCCCGGGACCGATTCGCGGGACTGGATGTCCACCACGGGGGCGGGCGCTTCCCGGCAGAGCCGTTCGATGCTGCCGCTCCACCAGCCGTCGAGCATCACGTCGCCGATGACCAGGATGGAGGGATGTTCCGCGGCGAGCCGGCCGGGGAGCCAGTCGGACAGTGCCCGCTGGGTGGACAGGTCGATGGATTCCGGGGACGCGTTCACGGCAGGTCCCGGTCGTCAGTGTTGATGATGGTATCCGGGCCGTCGCCGGAACCGGCCGCCGGCGGGGCCGCGATGTGCACCACCTTGACCTGGCTGAACTCGTCCAGGAGCTCTGGCCCGTAGCCGAACCCGGCCCCGCTCTCGCCGCGCGGCTGGGCTGCTCCGCCGGGGGCGCCGCCGAACACCTCGTTGACCTTCACCGTTCCCACGGGCAGCGCAGCCACCGCCTGCTGGATGTGCGCGATGTTGCTGCTTAGGACGGTGGCCGCCAATCCATACCTGCCGCTGCACGCCAGGCGCAGGCCGTCGTCGAACGTGTCCACCACCTGCACCGGAGCCACGGGGCCGAACGTTTCCTCCGCCATCACCTGCATGCTTTCGGTGCAGCCGAGCAGGACGGTGGCCGGGTAGAAGGAACCCGGGCCGGCCGGGAGGGCACCGCCCTCCACCGCGCGGGCGCCCTGGGCCAGGGCCTCGGCGACGTGGGCGTGGACGGCGTCGCGCATCCGCAGGTCCACCAGCGGCGCCACGCTGCCGCTGCTGTTCCGGAGCGCTGCCTCGGCCTCCAGGGCTTTGCAGAACTCGGCGGCAATGTCCCTATGGACGTAGATCCGTTCCACGGAGGTGCAGATCTGGCCGCTGTTGCTGAAGGCTCCGATGGCTGCCTGCTGGGCAGCCCACCCGGGATCCACGTCGCGGTCCACCAGCAGGGGGTCGTTGCCACCGTTTTCCCTGATGACGTGGGCGCCGGTAAGGGCTCCGGCCTGGGCAATGCGGGCGCCTGAGGCGCTGGATCCCACGTGGGCTATGACGTCCACGGCGGCCTGCGACAGCGCCGCTCCCACCCCTGCGCCACCGGAGAGGGTCTGGAATACCCCGGCAGGGAAGGCCGGCGCCAGCACTTCGCCCAGCGCCTCCCCAAGCCGCGGGCACCGCTCGCTGGGTTTGTGGATGACCGTGTTGCCCGTGGCCAGCGCGGCGCCGATCAGCCCGCAGGCAACGGCAACCGGATCGTTCCAGGGGGTCAGCAGGACGGCCACGCCGCGCGGTTCGGCCAGCGTGTAGTCGGAGGCGAGCCGGTTGCCGCGGAGGCTGTGGCCACGGTGGACCGGGCCAAGTTCCGCGTACTGCTCCAGGGTGGAAACCCCGGCGGCGATGCCGGCCAGGGCCTCATCCTCCGGCCGGCCGGTTTCGCTGGCGTTCAGCCGCGCGAGCTCCCGCGCAGCTGCATCAAGGGCTTTGGCGGCTGCCCGCAGCGCGGCGCCCCGTTCGGCCGGTGCAGTTGCGGCCCACGCTGCTGCACCGCTGCGGGCCACACCCACGGCGTGGTTGATGGCCTCGGGCGCCGCTTCGGGCACCGTCCAAAGCACTTCACCGGTTCGCGGGTCCTGGATGGTGATGCCGGAGCCCTGGACTGTCTCATGGCCTGCGGATGTTTCGGTGGCTGTGGTGGGCATGGTGTTCCTCCCGCCTTTCCGTGCTGGATGTGTCGGTGCTGGATATGTCGCTTGTGCAAACTGCGGATGGCAGCGTAGTTGTGGCCGGCGGCGGCTTAGGGCCAGGAGCCCTCTTCCTCGTGGCAGATCAGCATCTCGCGCACCTCGCAGCCGGTGGGCTGGTTGAGTGCGAACAGGATGGCCTGCGCGGTGTTGGCGGGGTCGTTGAGCCGGGAGTCGTCCTGCGGCTTGTACTGCTCGGTGCGGTCGTCGAAGAACCGGGTCTTCATGCCGCCGGGGATCATGGTGGTGACGCCGATTTCGCCGCCGGTTTCCGCGGCCAGTGCGTGGCTGAACCCCACCACGCCGAACTTCGAGGCGCAGTACGCGGTGGCATCAGCCACGGCGCGCTTGCCCAGGGTGGATGCCACGGTCACTACGCGGCCGTGGGTTTCCTTTAGGTAGGGCAGGGCGGCGCGGACCACGGAAACGGTGCCCATCAGGTTGACGCCGATGACCTTTTCCCACTCGTTGGCTTCGACGTCGGCGAGCTTGCCGCAGCGGTCGATTCCGGCGGCGGTGACCACGGCGTCCAGGCCGCCCAGGGTTTCGGCGGCTTCCAGGACAGCCTTCTCCACGGCAGCGCGGTCAGCGACGTCCACTTCGAACGCCTTCACCCCGGAGACGCTGCTGATGTCGCGGTCCAGGACCACCGGGGTGCCACCTGAGCGGAGGACGGCGTCGACGACGGCGGCCCCCAGTCCGGAGGCACCTCCAGTGACCAGGACGCGGCCGGGGTTGGTGGGTGCGGTTGCAGTTGGTTCTGCTGTCATGGTGTTCCTTTCAATGGGGAAAACAAGTCGATGGGCAGGGAGGTTCAGCTGACCTTGGCGAGTGCGTCCGCCAGGCCGGTGGTGGAGCGGGCCGGGTGGAAGGGGACGGTGAGGCAGCGGCCGCCCCAGCTTTCCACCAGGTCCGTCTCGGGCAGGCGGGCGCCCTTGTAGTCGCCGCCCTTGACCCAGATGTCCGGACGCAGACGGTCCAGGACGGCTTCCGGTGTGTCCTCGTCGAAGACCATCACGGCGTCCACGCATTCCATCGCCAGGAGCAGCTCGGCCCGGTCATGCTGGCCGATGATGGGACGCTCCGGCCCCTTGAGCCGGCGCACCGAATCGTCGGAGTTGAGGCACACGATCAGGCAGTCCCCCAGCTCCCGGGCTGCGGTGAGTGTTCGGACGTGGCCGGCGTGGATCAGGTCGAAGCAGCCGCCGGTGGCAACCACTTTTCCGCCGTTTTCACGGACCGAACGGGCCAGGAGCAGTGGTTCGGTGGTACGCCGGCCGGGCGCCTGCGCCGGCCCGCGATGTCCGGGGGCGGCATCTTCCCCACCGGCATCGGGCAGGGCCGACACTCCTCCGGCGGCCAGGAAATCGGCGGCATCGTGGACCGCCAGGGCCGCCGCATCCGGCAGGTCGCGGCCGGCCAGGAGGTGCACCGCCAGGCTGGCTGCCAGCCGGTCGCCTGCCCCGCAGGGATCGCCGGCCTCCACCCTCGGCGCGGGAACGGAACGGGCGGCGGTACCGCCCCGCTGCAGCAGCACGGCCCCTTCCTCGCCTTTGGTCACCAGCACCGCCTGGCTGCGCCAGCGTTCCAGCAGGACCCCTGCCACGGCTGCGGCTGGGTCTGCGGAATCCGCCTGGGCGGAGCCCTTCCCCGGACCGGACTGCACCGCCTTGGTGGCCTCGGAGATATTCGGGGTCACCACGGTTACGCCTGGCACCGGTTCGGGCCCCGAGGGATGCGGGTCCCAGATGACCGGCACCCTGTCCGCGAGCCGGGCCAGCACGTCGCGCAGCTGCGGGTTGGCTGCCAGTCCCCGGCCGTAGTCCGCCACGATCACCACGCCGGCTTTTTCCACGGCGCGGAGCATGGCGGGGCTGACCTCCGGGACCGGCGTCTTTTCACAGCCCTGGTCGAAGCGGACCACCGGATGGGAACCCGCCCGGACCCGGGTCTTGACGGGCGAGGGATAGCTGCTGCTGCCCGCGACGAGCCGCACGCCGGCCAGCTGCGCACGCAACTGGCTGCCGGCGTCGTCGTTGCCAAGGACCGTCACCAGCGTGACGGGCCAGCCGTCCTGGGCCAGCATGCGCGCCACCAGGCCTGCGCCGCCGGCGCGGCGGCGGACAGCCGAAACGTCCACCACGGGAACAGGGGCGTCCGGGCTGAGCCGGGTGGCCTCACCGGAAAGGTCGACGTCCAGCATCACGTCTCCCACGACGACGATCCTCATGGCCGGCCACCTCTGGGGAACCCTGGGACCACTGACGGGGTGTGCCGGGCAACCTCAAGGTCGAAGGCCCGGCACACGGCATGCAGGGCGATCAGGTGCCCTTCCTGGGCGTTGGCGTTCAGGGCGTCGATCATGACGGCCTGGTCGCAGACGTCCGCCAGCGGGTTGGGGCCGGAGCCGGTGAGCGCCCAGGTGGTCACGTTGAGCCGGGAGGCCGCTTCCGCGGCGCGCAGCAGGTTGGGGCTCTTGCCGCTGGTGGACAGCAGCATCAGCACGTCACCGGAGCGGCCATGCGCGCGGACCTGCCGGGAAAAGACTTCGTCGTACCCGTAGTCGTTGGCGATGGCGGTGACCGCCGATGACTCCGCGTGCAGGGAAATGGCGGAGAACGGGACCCGCTCGCTGTCGAACCGGCCCACCAGTTCGGCGGTGAGGTGTTGCGCCTCCGCGGCTGAGCCGCCGTTGCCCGCGGCCAGGAGCCGCTGGCCGCGCAGCAGGCGCTGTGCCAGCTCCACGCCCCAGGCAGCCAGCCGGCCCGACTGGCTGCGGAGCGAATCAAGCGCCGGAATGACGTTGTCCAGGTGGGTGCGGACGGCCTCGGCGCTGGCGGCATCCACGAACGTGGCGCCCGGGAGCACAGCGGGCAGGGCCGGTGCTGCGGTCAGGGTACGGAGGTCTGCTTCACGCAGGGACGATTCAGCAGTCACAGGGCGGCTCCTTCCATCGGTACGATCCCGGCCGAAACGCTGGCCGGGGCACCGGCCATGGCCAGCTGGTATGCCTTTTCGGTTTCCGCTGCCACCCGGTCCCAGGAGTAACGGGTGCGCGCGCGCCGCTCCCCGGCCTGGCCGAGCTTCGTCCTGAGGGCGGGGTTTTCCAGCAGCAGTGACAGTGCCGAAGCAATGGCTTCAGGGTCCCGCGGCGGGACGTGCAGGCCGGTGGTGTGGTCAACCACCGTGTCCCGGAGGCCGCCAACCGCTGCTGCCACCACCGGAATGCCGCATGCCATGGCTTCCAGCGGCACGATGCCAAACGGTTCATACCAGGGTGCGCACACCACGGCATCGGCACTGCGGAAGATGCCGGGCATCTCCGCGCGGGACACCTGCCCCTGCAGGGTCACGTGTTCAGACACGCCCAGCCCGGCGGCGAGGTCCAGCAGGCGCCGGATTTCGGGGTCGGCGTGCATCACGTTCGTGTCGCCGCCCCCGCCCACGATCAGGAGTTCGACGTCGTCGAATCCCGCCGCCTTGAGGTACGGGAGCGCACGGATCACCAGGTCCACACCCTTGCGTGGCACCAGCCGCCCCACAGACAGGATCCGGTAGCGGCGCTTCCTGGCTGCCACCGGCCCCTCTGCAGAGAAGAAGCCCAGGTCCACGCCGCAGGGTGCAATGGAGATCTTGCCGGTGGCGATACCCATGGCCTTGAGCTCGAAAACTTCGTCTGAGCAGGTGGCGATGATCCGGTCGGCAGCTCGTCCCACGCCGGGTTCCAGCCAGCGGCGTGCCTCCGGGCTGGTGTCCTCCGCGCCCTGGTGCCTCCGCTTGACGGTGCCCAGCGCATGGAACGTTTGCAGCATGGGCACGCGGTATCCGGCATCGGGCCGCCTGGCCGCCTCCAGGGCTGCCAGGCCGGACATCCAGAAGTGGCCGTGCACCACATCCGGCGGCCGATGCCCCCAGTCCCTGGCCACGCCGTCCGCGAGGTCGCCCATGTAGGGCAGCAGCTGGTCCTTGGGCACGTGGCGGGCGGGCCCGGCGTCCACGTGGACCACTTCGAACCGGCGCCCCACCCGGACCCGTGCGGGAAGCTCCGTTGCGTCCCTGCGGGTGTAGACGGTGACGTGGTGGCCGCGCTTGGCAAGGGCCTCGGACAGCGCGGCAACGTGTACGTTCTGCCCGCCTGCATCCACTCCGCCCAGTGCCGCCAGCGGACTGGCGTGTTCAGAAATCATGGCGATCTTCATGGTGTCTTCCTCTCCCGCGCCGGAACGAGGATCCGCTCGTCCGGCCGCTCGTTAACGGGGTGCCGCGGACGGTTCCGCAGGTCCGCCAGGAGCTCATCCCAGCGGTCCTGGAACTTGCCCAGGCCGTAACGCTCCAGCGCCGCCTCCCGGGCGGCAGCTCCCCGCCGTCGGGCTTCATCCGGATTGGCCACCAGCCGCGCCGCGCAACGGAGCAGCTCGTCGACGTCGGCCGAGACCACGCCGGCTTCCTGCGGCACGGCGCGTGGGGCCTCGGTGGTGGCAAGCACCACCACCGGCATGCCCAGGTGCATGGCTTCCAGGAGGGACAGCCCCAGCGAGGTCCAGCGCATGGGATGGACGTAGACCCGGCAGCGGGCAAGTTCCCGGTGCAGGTCCCGGGTCTTCAGGTCGCCCCGGGACGTCACGCGTGAAGCCTCGATTCCGGTGGCTGCCGCCAGGCCCTCTGTCTTCATGCCGAACACCTGCAGCGGCGCCACCGACGCGAAGGCCGGCAGCAGGTCGGTTCCGGTGACCCGGCCGCGGCGGACCGGTTCGTTGACCACTACCCCCAGTTCCGGCAGTTCACCGGTATAGAGCTGGCCAGGGTCCGGGATTCCGTGCTCGATCACCGTGGTGGGAGCGGAGCCGTTGTCCCAGGCCAGGCGGTTGAAGTGGGTGACGTGGACCACCGGGATGCTGGTTTGGTCCGCAAGCGGGTGGCTGGTGTTCGGGAAGTTGCCTTTGGGCGTGTTGTGCTCCACGAACACGGCCGGAAGGTCGACGCCGGGCATCCGGCCCAGGGTTCGGACCACCTCATCGATCTCTTCCGGGCGTTGGAGGACGACGGCGTCCACGGCGTCAGGGTGGAGCGTCGCCAGGTCCACCTCCCGCACTGATTCCGGCCAGTCCCTGCCGGCGCGGCCCAGGCCCCATGCGCCGCCTCCGGGCAGGACGGGAAGCAGGTACTCGTGGCGGCCGCGGACAAAGGCGTCCGTCCAGGAACCGTGGACATGCCAGAGCAGGATTCTCATCTGTTGCGGGCCTTTCTACGGGTGCTGACATGGGTGCTGAAGGAGCTCACTCCGCTGATCAGGCGTTCCACCGCTGCCACCACTTCCTCCGGCGATACGGAGTCGAGGCAGGGGTGGCCCGGGACGGGGCAAAGCCGGGCGCGGGACATACGGCAGGGTGCGTTCTGGTCCCCGAGGAGTTCCAGGGGCACGCCATAGGGCGCCCACCGGATGGCCGGGACCACAGGGGAAAACAGGCACGCCACGGGTGTGCCCACCGAAGCTGCCAGGTGGGCCGGTCCGGTGTTCCCGCTGACCACCGCATCGGCTCCGGCCATGACGGCGGCCATGGTGGGCAGGTCGGTGCGCCCGCCGAGGTCCACCGCAGAGGGGCCGGCCACCGTGGCGGTCAGCGACTCCTCGCCGGGTCCGCCGGTCACCACCACCCGGTACCCGGCACCCTGGAGGAGTTCGACGGCGGCGGCATGGTGCAGCGGGGGCCACGCCCTGGCGGGAACAGCGGCTCCGGGGTGGACCACAACGTACGGTTCGTCACCCACCAGGCCCGTCACGTCCGGACCGGACTTCACGCGCAGCTTCCCGTCATCGCCCGCGGGGAGCCGGAAACCTGCGGCCTCGGCAATGCCCAGTGCCCGCTCCGCCTCGGGCTGGTCTTCGGGGAAGTCCTCCCCCGGCTTGAGGCGGACATCCAGCAAGGAGCCGGCGTAGTCAGTGGAGGCGCCGGTGATGCGTTCCACTCCTGCCAGCCGCAGCAACAGGGCCAGCGGCAGCGGCGACTGATGGAAGGACGTGAGGATGACTGCTTCGGTGATCCGGGAATTGCGGACATACTCGATCAGCCGGTCGGCGTGCGGCCCGGTCATCCCGGGCGCCGGGTTCATAATCCAGGGACTGTCCCAGCTGTACACCTCAGCGGCGCCAGGGAGCATCGCGGCCGCAGCTTCACCCTGCCTGCCGCACAGCATCACCACGTGGTTGGTGCTGCCGCCGTACTGGGCACGGCCGTTGGCTACCGCCCGCACGGCCGGACCTGCCAGCAGGACATCGCCCATGCTGTCCAGCCGGGCCACCAGGACGCGCCCCATCAGGGCGTCCCCTGCAGCAGGCCGACGGCGGACGCCAGGTCGGAAGCAACCAGCCGCGCCGCAGCCACCTCCTCGGCACGGGTCACGGGGGTGGGAACCAGGACTCCGGTGGCGCCGGCCGCTTCGGCAGCACCGACGTCGGCGCCAATGTCCCCAATCAGGGCGGCCTCCGAGGCATGGATGCCAAGTTTGCGGCAGGCGCTGTGGACCATCCCCGGAGCGGGTTTCCGGCATGTACAGCCGTCCTGCTCCGCGTGGGGGCAGACTTCCCACACGTCAAAAGGTCCCAGCAGTTCTTCCACCCGGGCGTTGACTCTTGCCACGTCCCCGGCCGAGATCAGGCCGCGGGCAATGCCCGACTGGTTACTGATCACGCCGGTGGCGATACCCTCCGCCCGCAGGCTGTCCAGCACGGCCTTGGCGCCGGGCATTGGCCGTACTTTGCCGGGGTCCCCGTTGTAGGGCACATCGATCACCAAGGTTCCGTCCCGGTCGAACAGGACAGCGCGGAGCTTGGATCTTTCAGAGCTTCCCATGACCAAACAGTTCCCTCCTGCTGATGCTCCTAAACAGGGCCACGGCCTCTTTCAGCCGCAGGAGCGTGTTTCCTTTCGGCGGCTGAACAGGCAAGATAGGATGCCTGTTGCTGCAGGCACTCCCTCCGGGGCGCTTCGCAGCCCCTCCCGGCAGCCGGCGATGATGTGCTTCCGCGGCCGCCACCCGCCGTCGTCCGTTGACTGCGCGGGTCCGGTCGAAGGCCGGGCTTTACCTGGTCCCCGCACCGCCGAAGCGGCGGCCGGCACCTGCGCCGGTGTGCCCGTTCCGGGCACGGCGGAAAGGCGCGGAGTGGTTGGCTGTCCGGCCTGCCGGCACAACCCGGGATGAGGTCCCGTTGCCGGCGGCATCCTCCGGCGCGCCGAACTGGGCGCCGGCCTCCAGGCGCCGCTGCAGTTCCACCAGCACCTTGGCCAAACGGCGGGACACCTGCATCTGGGACATCCCCAACCGCTTCCCCAGCTGCACCTGCGTCTCCTCACAGAAGTAGCGCCGGTACAAAAGCTCCCGGTCCGAGTCATCCAGGTCCTGCATGGCGTCCCGCAGGCAGGCGAGTTCCTCAAGCCGTTCCAGGGGCGTCTCGGGGCTTGCCAGGACGTCGCCGATGGACGGGGCATCCGAGTTGGGGTTCGCGGCGTCAAGGGAGTCCGGGTGCATGCTGCTGGATGCCGAGATGGCCTCCTGCACCTCAGCCGGGTCGCTTCCCAATTCGCTGGCCAGTTCGGCGACGCTGGGATTCCGGCCCAGGGATTGGGTCAGTTCCGGCTCTGCACGGAACAGCCGCGTCCTCAGGTCCTGGATGTGGCGTGGCGGGCGCACAACCCAGGTCCGGTCGCGGAGATACCTCTTGAGTTCGCCCGTGATGGTGGGCGCGGCGTAGGCCGGAAAGCTATCGCCCTTGGCCTGGTCAAAGCCGCGGGCCGCTTTGACCAGGCCAAGGTAGGCCACCTGGTTCAGGTCTGCCCGCTCCCGGCCGCGGGCCTCAAAACGGGCGGCCAAAGCCTCGGCGAGGTCCAGGTACCGGAGGACCAGTTCGTTTTCAAACGTTTCCCGCAGCCGTCCTGAGGTTGCGGGAGGAGTGGGTTGTTGTGCCGGTTCGGGCTGTTGGCAGCGGACAGGGGCAGCGTCCACGGCAAATGCGGCAAAGGATTCGGGCATGAGTGTTGGTTTCCCTCGGTCTGGTTCCGAAAGCCTGCGGCAAGACTTAGAAGCAGCAAATCATAAGGTTGCTTATAAAACAATGCTTCTCCGCTGTAGGCTCGTCCTGAAGGGCCCGCAACCAGTCCAAGCGTGCAAAGGAGTCGTTGGCATGCGCATTGCCATCACCGGGGCCAGCGGAAACGCGGGAACAGCACTGCTGCGCAACCTGCAGGGCCACGTCGCCCGAAAGCCCGGGAGCCTGCAGTTGGTTGGCATCAGCCGGAGGGTGCCTGACACGTCCCGGGACCCCTACGGCGGCGTGCAGTGGCACAGCCTGGACGTGGGCCTGGAACAGGACAGGCCGCTGCTCGAGAAGGCGCTCGAAGGGGTTGATTCCGTCGTCCACCTGGCGTGGCAGATCCAGCCGAACCGCGATTTGCCCCTCCTGCACCGCACCAATGTCACAGGCACCAGGAATGTCCTCGACGCTGCCGGAAAGATGGGCGTCAAACAGGTTGTCTGCGCCTCGTCCGTCGGCGCCTACAGCAAGGCGGACAAAGACCGGCGCAGGGACGAGTCCTGGCCCGCCACCGGGATGGCCGGATCGCATTACAGCCGCCACAAAGCCGAGCAGGAAAAGCTCCTTGACCAGTTCGCCGCCGCTGAACCGGAGATTTCGGTCGCCAGGCTGCGGCCGGCCCTCATCTTCCAGGGAAACGCAGGGAGTGAAATTGGCAGGTACTTCCTGGGAAGGGTTCTTTCGCAGCTCGTACCCCGCAAACCCTGGGTTCCATTGCTGCCGGTCCCGGACAACCTGGTCTTCCAGGCCGTGCACGCGGACGACGTGGCAGAGGCCTACTGGCGGGTGGTGGACCAGCGGGCCAGCGGAGCCTTCAACATCGCCGCCGAGCCGGTTTTGACCCCGCAGGAACTGGGCCGCATCCTGGGCGCCAAGAGGATCCTCCCCATTCCCATGCGGCTGCTTCACGCCGTGGTGGACTTGACGTGGCGGGCACGTATCCAGCCCACAGATTCCGGATGGGTGGAGATGGCGGCGGGCGCGCCCATCATGGACACCAGCCGCGCACAACGGATCCTGGGGTGGGAACCACGGGTGTCATCAATAGACGCCGTCAAGGAAGTCCTCGCGGGCATGGGAACGGGGGAAGGCGTTGGCCCTTCCCCCGCTCTCAAGCCGCGGCGGCCCTAGCGCTTAAGACCCCGGGCTCAACCACTGCGGCCGCCGCCTGCGGCCGCTTGCGGGCCTTAGATACGCGGGTTTTCCCTGCCGCGCGCATCACGTCCCGTGGGGGTGTCTGGATTTTCCGAACTAGTTGGATTTTCCGAAGTGCCCGTATTTCCCGGGGTGCCAGTCTCATCGCGATGACGCCTCCGCTCGGATTCGGCGCCAGTCATGCCCGCCGGCATATCCGACCCGTTTCCGCCGTCAATCGTGCCGCGGCTGCCGCGGCCGTCATGTGGCAGGTCGGCATGGCGGCCCTCCACGTATCCCGCGTCCCCGCCCGTAGCCCGGCCGGCACCAGCGTCGGAAGGTCCACGCCCGTCAGGGCCGGCATTCCCGTATTCCGCCTGGCGGCCGTCTGGGCCCGCCGCCTGGTCCCGCCGGCCATCCCGGCCGACGTCGGGATCGAGCTCGTCCGCCTTCCGGGTGTGGCTGGCTACGTCGCCACGCAGGGCCTGCGCCTCATGGGCCCGCTGCTCGGCTTCCTGCCGAAGGCGCGCCGCGTCGACCTGTGCCTGTTCGGCGTCGGCGCGTGCCCGGGTGGCCTTGGCTTCCCTCTCGCGGGCGTCGATTTCCATGTTCTCGGCTTCACGCCGGATCTCTGCCGCCTTTTCCCGGTGCTCCTGGTCCCGCTTCTGCTGGAGGGCCTTCCGGCGCTTTCCGCCGGCCAAAAGGAGCACCACGATCAGTGCAATGACAACGATGGCAACTATCACCCAAACCCATGGAGCTGTATCCATGTTTCCCACCACTTTCCACTTCGTTGTGACCGGGCAGGCCCTCGCCATTCCGGCTGACATTTTTGGAACGGTTATAACTCGCTTAGCAAGGGTACTTACTTTTTATTAGTAACCATGCTTATCATTTTACGGCCAGTATTGCTGGTTCTTGATCAACAACCGGCCTTCTTGGAAAGAGAGAGCGAAGATGACAGAGAACCAATGGCCCGAGGACCCCGCTTACACGACTCCTCCGGGCAGCACAGGAATCCCCGGTGAACGGGAGGCCACCACCTTCCCGTCAACCGCCAGCCCATACGCGGGCGAGGCCGGAACCGGCTACCCCACCACCGGTGACACCTCTGCGTCCTCGCGCAAAGACGCTGCCAAGGAAGAGGCTTCCAACGTTGCTGGTGAAGCCGCATCAGCCGCCCAGAATGTAGCGGAGACCGCCAAGGGCGAGGCCGCGAATGTGGCCCACGAGGCCAAGCTCAATGCCCAGGACCTGCTCCACCCTCGGAGTCGCCCAGCCAGCGCCCCGCCACGAGCGNCAACAGCCTCGTTGACCTTCTCCACCCACTGCCGGCAGCCAAGGAAGAGGCTTCCAACGTTGCTGGTGAAGCCGCATCAGCCGCCCAGAATGTAGCGGAGACCGCCAAGGGCGAGGCCGCGAATGTGGCCCACGAGGCCAAGCTCAATGCCCAGGACCTGCTTCACCAGGCCAAGTCGGGCCTGACCACCCAGGCCGGTACGCAGCAGCAGAAGGCCGCCGAGGGCATCCGCAACATTTCCAGCCAACTGCACAGCATGGCCAGCGCCCCGGACCAGCAGGGCATGGCCAGCGACCTTGTCAGGCAGGCAGCCGAGCGGACCTCCTCCATCGCGTCCTGGCTGGAGAACCGGGAACCCGGCGACCTCCTGAACGAGGTCCAGCGGTACGCCCGCAACAATCCCGGCACGTTCCTGCTCCTCGCCGCCGGCGCCGGTGTCCTTGCCGGACGCCTCACCCGCGGCCTCACCGCAGGCGCGCCAGAAACTTCATCCACTTCTGCCGGCACCAGGACATCCGACCTGTCCGGCCAGTACTCCGGCACCCCCTACGGTGGCCAGTACAACCAGACAACCCCCGTTGCCGGCGGGACCGTTCCTCCGCCTCCGGTCCAGCTCCCCGGCCCGGCCACCACTACGGCCGGTTACGACGGCGGTGCCCCCGGCAGCAGCTATCCGGAGGCAGCGGGGCCGGCCAGCGGCCTGGACAGCCCGCAGCTGGTAGAAGAACCGTGGTCCGGCAACCAGCTCTCGGACGATCCGCTGCGTGACCGCGCAGTCGCCGACGATCCCATGGCAAACGACCCCCTCACGCAGGACCGCACCCGGGGCGGCCAGACGGGTGGCCTGTAATGAGTAGCCAGATTCCGGAAATGCCGCCGAGTGCGGCGCATGTGAAAGCGGACAACGCGTCCCTGGGCGAGCTGCTGGGCGACGTGACCCGGGACCTGTCCACCCTGATGCGCCAGGAAGTGGAACTGGCCAAGGCCGAACTCAAACAATCCACCTCCCGCGCAGGGAAAGGCGCCGGCATGCTCGCCGGCGCCGGCGTCGGCGGACACTTCGTCCTGCTCTTCCTCTCCCTGGCCCTGGTGTGGGCCCTGGGCGCCATCATGCCCTTGGGCTGGTCCGCACTGATCGTCGCCGTCATCTGGGCCATCATCGCCGCCGTCCTGGCCTCCACCGGCCGCAAGGAACTCAAGCAGATCAAAGGCCTGCCCCAAACCGGGGAAACCCTCTCAGAAATTCCCCCAACCCTAAAACCAGGTGAGGTAAACCGATGNAAACGCCGATGCTCTGGAGCATGGGGTTGAAACCGACAAGGTCAAAGACGCCGTCACCGGCGTCAAGGAGAAAATCATGGGCGCCGCAGACAACGCCACCACCAGGGTCCACGACACCACCGCCACCGGCGCCGGRCACACCACCAACGCCATGCACACCGCCGGCGACAGCCTCCACCAGGCAGGCGACACCGTCTCGRCMAAACTCAGCGACGCCGGCCACGCCGTCTCCGCCGCCCCGGACCAGGTCAAAGCCAAAACCGCCGGCAACCCRCTCGCCGCCGGCCTGATCGCCTTCGGCGCCGGRCTCCTGGTCTCCTCCCTGATCCCGGCAAGCCAGAAGGAACGCGAAGCCGCGGACCAGCTCAAAACCGCAGCCCAGCCCCTGGCAACCCAGGTCACCGACGCCGCCAAAACCRTGGCCCAGGACCTCAAGGAACCAGCCCAGGAAGCCATGGAAAACGTCAAGGCCACCGCCACCGACGCCGCCCAAAACGTCAAACTCGAAGGCCAACAAGCCGCCACCGACGTCAAAGACCGCGCTACCGACGCCAAAGACCACGTCCAAAACACGTAACCCGCGTGGGTATCCACGTACCAAAGCAAAGCCGGCTCCGCATCCCGCGGGCCGGCTTTGCCGTTGCCGGGCCTGGACTCCTGCCTAGCGCTTGCCCTTCTTTCGGGACCCTTTCCCCCGGCCCTTGTCCGGGTTGGGGGCGTATCTCTGGGCTACCTTGGGCGCCTTTTTGGCGCCGGTGCCGCGGCGGTCCGGCTTCGGATCCTTCTTGACCTTGACCGGCTGGGCCGAGGGCTGGCGTGAGCTTTGGGCAGTGCGTCCGCGCACGATGCCGATGAACTCCTCCAGCACCTCATCCGTGGCCTCCGTCGGCCAGGCCAGCGCGATCTCAGTTCCGTCCGCGCCGGTGAGCCTGCGCGCCACCGTGTCCTTGACGTTGAAGTGGCGGGCCACCGACATGGGGAGGACCACCAGGCCGGCGCCGGCGGCAACCACCTGGAGCGCGGCCTCCGGTCCGCCCAGGGCAGCAACATCGAGGAATGACTCCTGCGCCAGGTCGGCCAGGGCCACTTCCTCGAACACTGAAATCTCGTGCCCCTTCGGCGCCACCACCACCGGCTGTTCCTCGTAGAGCGGTATGACGCTGAGCCCTTCCCGCTCGATGGGAAGGCGGACAAAACCCATGTCCGCCGCGCCGTCCCGCAGCTTCCCAAGCTGCGCGCCGTCGTCGACCATGAATGCCTCAAGGGGAATATGCGGCATCCGCTCTTCCCAGCGGCGGATCCATTTGCCCGGCGTCACGCCGGCCACGTATGCGATGCGCAGCACCCGGGGTGCCGCCTGGTCGGCCGGCCCGTCAGGGGCGGATTGGGCATCAGGCGAGGGGGTATTGTCGGAGGGCACGTCTTCACAGTACCCGCCGCCCGGATACCCTTGAAGCATGACCTCTGCAAACTCCCAGTCCATGAAGCCGGCCACCGTTGCCAAGAAACTTGGCATCTATCTCCCGGCCACGCCGCAGGAGTTCCAGGATTCAACCATCACCCGCGAGGAGTTCGCCGAACTGCAGGCCAACCCGCCGGAATGGCTCGCCGAGCTCCGCCGCAACGGCCCGCACCCCCGCCCCGTGGTGGCACAGAAGCTGAACGTGTCCATCAGCGGCCTAACCCGCGGCGGCGTGGAGGAAGCACTGACGACGGCGGAAATCACCGCGCTGCTGCAGGCTCCGCCGCAGTGGCTGGTCACCGAACGTGCCACCCACGCGGCTGTCCGCGCGGAGGCCCAGCGGGTCAAGGAAGAGGCCGCGAAGAAGCAGGCGAAGAAGGACCGCACCCAGGCCCGTTAGCCCTCAGTCCTGGTGGATCTGGATGTAGTTTCCGCAGCCGTCGTCGAACACTGCACTGGTCCCGAACGGATCCGTGGTGGGCGGGGTCTTGAAGCTGACTCCGGCGGCCACCAGCCTGTCGTATTCCGCCTGCACATCGGGAACCCCGAAGACTATTGCGGGTAGGCCCGCCTCGCGCACGGCGTTCATGTAGTTCGCGCCGATTGGGTTGTCGCTGGGCTCGAGGAGGAGTCCTACTGAACTGTCGTCCGCTCCCGGGTCTTTGATGATGTAGAGGTTGTACTCCGGCATGGCCATGAGCGTGTCAAAGCCGAGCGTTCCCGTATAGAAGGCATGGGCGGCGGCGGGGTCCTGGACGTGGATGCTGCACATTTTGAGTCGCATGCCTTCACCGTACCGCTCAGCTCCTGACGGTTTGCAGTGCCTTGGACCAGGAAATGACCTGATCAAGCAGCGGCTGCAGCGCCTCTTCCGCCCCTTCTGACGGTGTGAGGTTGTGGCACGCCTTCTCCGCCATTGACGCTGCGCCCGGGAGACGGTGCAATGGAAGGACCAGCCCGGCCTCTTCCGGCCCGGGGGCTGGGCGCTGGAGGTGCAGGATGTCAGTTGTGGCGGAGTCTCTGATGCAGGGGCTGCTTCAAGGTGCGTGGGCGGTCCTGCTGTGCGGTCCCGTGCTGGTGGCCAGCGTGGCCGCCACGGTCTTTGTTGTCCGACGCCGGGCTTTGGCTTCCGGAGGCAGCGCACCAGCCGGCAACGCACTGGCCGGCCGCGCAGCGGAGGCTCCGGACCAGCTGTTTTGGGACCTGTTCCTGGGTGCCTGTGTCGCCCTTCCCGCGTTGATTATCCCCGCCCTGGTCTCGCCGTGGGCTGGACTGCTGTTGACAGGGGCAGCTGCCGCTGCCGGCATCGCCGCCTACCTTGGCAGCCCCCGGTTCCTGGCCTGGCGCACCGCCCGCCGGGAAGGGCGGCGGCAGCGTTCGGCCCACCAGGCCGCCAGCGCGCATCACGACGAGCTCATGGTCCGGTGGCAGCGCTACGAACTTGATCCGGCGTACAGCATCGACTACCCGGCACTGACTGACGTGCGGCTGCCCGAAACGTCGGCACTGATCAAGGCGATGCGGACGGCGGACCAGTTGCGGACGGCCGCGCACAAGGGTTACCCGGACGCCGTCGGAAGGCTGGCTGCGTCATTGGCAGCGGCGGAACGGGCGGCGGGAATCCCGGCGGCGCTGCCTGCGGAGCAGGCCACCTGAGGTTAACTGCTGTGTCGCCGGCGGTGGATCAGCGGAGAGCCCGGCGGTAGCATCCCAGGATGAAGCCTGAGGAACTGCCTGTCCACGATCAGTATGGCCGCCTGCTGGAGGACCGCGGAGTCTGGCGGCAGGCCACCACACTGGAAGCGGCCGGCGAACTGACTGCCCGGTGGCTGGAGGGCGGGAGTTCTTACCAGCCTGGACACTTTGCGCCGGGCTCCGACGACGAGACCAAACCCATCGCCACAGACTTGGCAGAGCTGAACCGTCACGGGTTGTTCACCAAGGAATCCCAGCCCGGCATCCGTAACGGGGCCGCGGCCCAACGGGAGTACGTCACCGGATTCTGCAGCGCCGCCACCGCCGGTGAACTGCTGGCGCTGTCCACCCGCACCGAACTGGTGACCGTGGCACATGCACCGGGCGAGGCAAGCAGTGCAGCCATCCCGGTAACCCTTGCCGGATCGGAAGTCACCACCGTGCTCGGCTCCAGCGAGAACCCCGTTGAGGAGGAACAGATCCGGGACTGGGCAGAGGAAACCAATGATGCCCTGGCCCTGCTCCTGGCCGACTCCTGGTACGTGGAAATCCTGGATCCGGTCTGGGGAAGGAACGGCGTACTGTTTCCGGCGGTCTTGCAGGCACTGAAAGGGGCGGAGCAGCCCTAGCCGCTCCGCCCCGTTCGCTTACCCGGCGCTCCCGGGAACTACAGCTCCACGGTGCCGCTTTCACCGACACTCATCCGGCTGTTGGTGACCTTTGCCTTCACCCACTGCAGCACCGTGGCGGCCGTGCCGCCGGGGCTGGTCCAGTACTCGGCAGAATCCGAATCGACGCGCAGCAGGCACACCTCGGGGGTATCCGGGCCATCAGGGAACCAGGCTTCAACCGCCTGGTTCCACAGTTCACGGATTTTTGCCCGGTCTGTGACCACTTCGGCGGTCCCGGCCACGGAAACCCATTCGGTCTTCCTGCCAAAGGCGACGTTCACGCGCGGATCAGCCCGGACATGCGCAACCTGGGAAGTGCCAAGGCCGGTGAAGAACCACATGTCGCCGTCGTCCTTTACCTCCTGGACGGCCAGCGGCCGGCTGACGAGGGCGCCTTCTTCGTTGATGGTGGTGACCATCCCGATCCTGGAATCGTTGATGATCTCAGTAACCTTGCTGATGCTCTGGGCGTCAGTCATGCCTCACCTCGTTCGTCGAAAGTCGGGGACGCTCCCCGCCGCCAGCCTATTAGTAAGCATGCTTATTTACCAGCCAGCGGCCACCGGCACCTTTGCCACCTCGGCGATGCGTGCAGCGGTAATCCGGCCCATGCGGACCGCGCCGTCCACGTGCTGGTAGCCCTCGGCAGCAAGGTCGGACGATGACCAGTAGATGGGGCCCACGGGTGCATGCTGGTCCTTGCCGTAACGGTGCAGTCCGCCCAGGTCGTAGCTGGCGGCGTAGGCGCCGCGGGTCCACTCCTCCGAGCCCCAGTCGGACTCGTAGTAGACCTCCGGCGCCAGGGCCTCGTCGCCAAGGTAGCCGGCGATCGATTCCAGGATGGCCTTCCGGCGCTCTTCGGCGCTGAGTTCGAAGACGGCGTCCGCCTTCTCATCCGACACGAAGCCCACCAGGGTGCCGCGCGGATCGCCGTGGTTGGTGTTGTCGTAGACCTCCTGGACCAGGGCGTCCGCCCCGAAGCAGGTGCCGGAGAGTCCCTTGTCCCGCCAGAAGGGCGTGCTGTAGACGGCGTGCACCTTGATCACCAGGCCCAGGGACTGGTGCTGGTGCATCTGGTGCTGGCGGCGCGGCAGCGGCGGGTTGAAGGAGACGCGGGAGTAAAGGTTCGGCGGTACGGCCATGATCACAAACCGGGCGTTGACCGTGGCCCGGTCGGATTCAACGGTGACCCGGTGGCCGCCGTCGGAATCCGGCTCCCAGTTGACGGTGCGCACCGGGGAGTTAAGGATTACGTCGTCACCCAGCTGCTGCGCCTGCAGCAGCGAGACCTGCTGCATTCCGCCCACCACGCGGCGGTCCAGGATGAAATCCTCGTCCGTCAGGTGGGTGAACGAACCTGCGGAGGCTGCCATCAGGACGGCCTGCAGGGCAGAGAAGGCGTGGGCCGGCTTGGTCAGCATGCCGCCGGCGATAAAGAGGCCAATGTTCTTGCACGCTTCCTCGTTGCCCGAGTTCTGCCGGAGCCAGTGATGGAAGGAAATGGTGTCCAGTTCACGCGCCTTGGGATGCGCCCAGGGCTCTGTGGGGCCGATTTCCGCCGCAAGGCCGTCCAGCAGGGCCACCAGGCGGTCCATTTCGACGGCGGTGTCCGGATCCACCGGGAACGTGTCACCCGTATAGCGCACGGGTGCGCCGTCCGCGCCGATGTAGATGGACTCCCCTTCGCGGTAGCGCGGGTACGTTTCCAGGTTCAGCTCCTGGAGCAGGTCCAGGAGTACGGTCTGGTCCGGGGAAACCCACTGGCCGCCGATTTCGAGCATGGCACCGTCCACCGTGTCGGTCCAGGTGCGGCCGCCCACGCGGTCACGGGCCTCGAGCACGGCGACCGTGAGGCCGGCCTTTTTCAGTTCGCGGGCGGCGGTGAGTCCGGACGGCCCGGCTCCGACGACCACGACGTCGCGGTTCAGGTTCAGCATGATGTCCTCTCTGGGCCCCTTAGTGACGGGGACCACTAAATGAATGCCATTCATTTATGAGAACTATAGCGGGTGCCTGCCGGGAGGGGAAGTGCCGGGTGGAATAATGCAGGGGACATCGACGAAAGGGCAGCAATGCCGGCAGTATCAGCCGCACAGGGACGCTCCACCAGCAACGGCGGAGCACAAAGGAGGCGGGCAGGCAGGCCGTCTGCGGCCGTGCTGGCCAAGTCCGGAATTACCGAAGCCGCGCTGGAACTGATCAGCCGCAAGGGATATGACGGGCTGACCATGGCCGCCCTGGCAAAGGTGCTGGACGTCGCTCCCTCCGCCCTCTACAACCATGTGGCATCAAAGCAGGACGTCCTGCTGCTGGTGGAGGACCACCTGATGTCCCTGGTGGACGTTACGGGTTTCGGCGGCGGGAGCTGGGAGGACGCCGTCCGGACCTGGGCGTGGAGCTACCGGGATGTCTTCGCCGAGCACACACCGCTGATTCCCGTGATCGCCGTCCTGCCCGTGACGGACGCGCCGCAGACCCTTGCCATGTACGAAACCGTGAGCAAGGGGTTCCTCGACGCCGGCTTCCCCCAGGAGCGCATCATCCCCGCCATCGTGGCGCTGGAGTCCTTCATCTTCGGCTCCGCTTACGACGTCACCGCTCCGGAGGACATTTTCGATTCCGGCTCCATGGCCGGCTCCACCCCCAACTTCTCTGCCGCGGTGCGCAGTTCGGCAGCTGGCCGGGAGCGTGGCCGGCCTGCCGACACCGCCTTCAGCCTGGGGCTTGATGCGCTGATCTCCGGGCTGGGGGCTCTGCGGACACAGGACGCCACATCCGGTTCATAGCGCTGGCCGCCGTGCCGCAAAAGCCCTGAATCAGGCTTCTCCGTCCACGGCCACCACGATCTTGCCCCGGGTATGGCCCTCCATGTTCAGGCGGAAAGCCTCCGCGGACTGAGCCAACGGAAGAACCTTGGCAACCTCTACCCTGATGTTGTTCCGGTCCACCAACCCGGCGAGCTCCTGCAGGTCTGCTCCCACCGGACTGACCCACATCCAGGTGCCGCCGTGCTCCTCCACTTCGCTGTCGGCGATGGATGCATGCCTGCCCCCTTCAGCCAGTACGGCCAGCGTCGCCTCAAGATTGCCTCCAGCGAAGTCGGCAACGACCTCCACGCCGGCGGGACGCAATGCACGAACACGCTCCACGAGCCCTTCCCCATAGGCAACCGGCTCGGCCCCCAAGGAGCGGAGGAATTCATGGTTCTTTTCGGAGGCCGTTGCAATGACCTTCGCACCCAATGCCACCGCAATCTGGATGCCCAGCGACCCCACTCCACCGGCGCCACCGTGGATAAGGACAGTCTCACCGGACGCGAGGCCCAGGCGGTTCAGGACCTGGTAAGCGGTCAGTCCGGCCAGCGGAAGCCCCGCCGATTCGTTCCATCCCAGAGACTCGGGCTTGCGGGCCAGCAGCCGTTCCGGCAATGCGATGTACTCGGCAAAACTTCCGCCATGGACATAGTCTTTCCGGCCGTAGGCAATGACCTCGTCACTGGGCTGGAACGCCCGGGCGTCGATCCCCACCGACTCGACGACCCCCGCCACGTCCCATCCCGGGATCGCGGGAAACTGCAGGTCCATTGCCGCATCCAGGTAACCGGCCATGATCTTCCAGTCCACGGGGTTCACCGAGGCTGCCTTCACTTTGACCAGGACCATCCCCGGCCCCACCTTCGGCATCGGCCTCTCGGTCAATTCAAGGACGTCCGGGCTTCCGTATTCGCTGTAGGTAATTGCCTTCATGCCTGCGACAACGGCGCAGGGGTCCGCCACTATTCCTGCTCCGGCCCGGGAGTGTCGCACCACACCTCCGGCGGATGTACTTGTAATACAAGTCTGCTACTTATATCCTAAGCAGGTGGGGCGAAGGAGCCCTATCCCGCCTCCAGGAGAACTTATGAGCACCGTTGATCTGATCCGGCACGTCAAACTGTCCACCGCCCGCCTTCCCCTCGCCGTTCCCATCAGCGACGCCAAGGTCTTCACCGGGCGGCAGAAGCCCATGACCGAGGTGGTCTTCCTGTTCGCGGAGATCACCACGGAGCTGGGCCACTCCGGCATCGGCTTCAGCTACTCCAAGCGCGCGGGCGGCCCGGCGCAGTACGCCCACGCCAAGGAAGTCGCCGAAGGCCTCATCGGCGAGGACCCCAACGACATCGCGAAGATCTACACCAAGCTCCTGTGGGCAGGTGCCTCGGTGGGCCGGTCCGGCGTCGCCACCCAGGCTCTCGCCGCCGTCGACATTGCTTTGTACGACCTCAAGGCCAAGCGCGCAGGCCTGCCGCTGGCGAAGTTCCTGGGCTCATACCGCGACTCCGTCCGGACGTACAACACTTCCGGCGGCTTCCTGAATGCCACCCTGGACGAAGTTAAGGCCCGGGCCACGCAGTCCGTCGAGGAAGGCATCGGTGGCATCAAAATCAAGGTTGGCCTTCCCGACAGCAAGGAAGACCTCCGCCGCGTGGCAGGGATCCGCGAACACATCGGCTGGGACGTGCCGCTCATGGTGGACGCAAACCAGCAATGGGACCGTGCCACCGCCTTGCGGATGGGACGCCGCCTCGAGGAATTCGACCTGGTCTGGATCGAGGAGCCCTTGGACGCCTACGACTTCGAAGGGCATGCCCATCTGGCACAGGTCCTGGACACGCCCATTGCCACCGGCGAGATGCTGGCGTCCGTGGCCGAGCACAAGGGCTTGATCACCGCCAATGGCTGCGACATCATCCAGCCCGACGCCCCGCGCGTGGGCGGCATCACCCAGTTCCTGCGCCTCGCCGCCCTCGCAGACGAACGCGGGCTGGGCCTGGCACCGCACTTCGCCATGGAAATCCACCTCCACCTCGCGGCGGCCTACCCCCGTGAACCCTGGGTGGAGCACTTCGACTGGCTGGACCCGCTGTTCAATGAACGGCTGGAAACCAAAGACGGCCGCATGATCGTTCCGGACCGCCCGGGCCTTGGCATCACGCTCAGCGATCAGGCCCGTGCCTGGACCACCGAGCGCGTAGAGTTCGGCGCGTAATCTTGAGCCATGAGCCGGAACCTCACCGCGGACCTTGCCGCTGACCTTCGCAACCGCATCGTCGACGGCGTGATCCAGCCGGGCGAGAAGCTGCCCAGCGAGAACACGCTCATCAACGACTTTGGCGTCAGCCGCACGGTCGTCCGTGCCGCCCTCACCCGGCTCCAGGCCGAAGGGCTTGTCGAAACCGAGCGGGGGCGGGGAAGCTTCGCCCTCACTCCCCCCACCGACGTGCCCCCGGCAGTGCCGGGTGGCCGCCCGGTGGCCACCACGGAGGACCGGCTGCACCTGCTGGCATTCCGGATGGGAGTGGAGGCCGAAGCCGCCGCACTGGCGGCGCGGAACCGCACGGACCGCCAGTTGCGGGCCGTCAGCGCCGCACTGGAATCCTTCACCGAAAGCGCAGGCCACCCTGCCCACGCCATGAAGTCGGATTTCGAGTTCCACCGCGCTGTGGCGGCGGCATCCGGCAACCCCTATTACTCAGATTGCCTGGCGGCGCTGGGGCAAACCATGATCGCCATGCCGCGCACCCGCCTGATGACCGGCGTCGAACACTACGCCCGGGACCATTTCGACCAGGTGGTGCTGGAGCACCGATCCATCCGGGACGCCATCGCAGATGGTGACGAGGCTGGGGCCGCGGCAGCCATGCGCTGCCACCTGGCAAACTCACGACGCCGGTTCAAGGCGTCGGCGCGCCCGTCCAGTCAGGAGGACGCAGCCAGGACCGCCGGGTCCTAAGCCTGTTCGCGGATCCAGGCCCTCGAGGGCCGGATCTGCGAACAAGCCCCTGACGTTTCCAGACCCAGCCCGGTGTTAAATAGGTAAGGGCCCCAATCGTGTAATTGGGGCCCTTACCATTTGCGTGCGCGAGGGGGGATTTGAACCCCCACGCCCTTTCGGACACTGGCACCTGAAGCCAGCGCGTCTGCCGTTCCGCCACTCGCGCGCAACTTCTTCCACTCAGCCGGTCCGGTTTCCCGTTTTCGCGCCTCGTAAAAGCAGCGAGATCAAGCATAACGGACAGATGCCGCAAATTACCAATTGGCCGCCGGCACCCTTTCCCCATGCCCTTAAAGGCGGCATAACAGAGGGGCCTTACCGGCCGGAGACGGAGGGCCGGAGCCGCCGCCGGTTTGCGCGGGTTGGGACCGGACCAGTCACAGATCTGAACTTTTGCCGGCGCCCGGCCGTTGTGGATTAAGGTCATTCGCAGGGGTGCCCAGTAGTATCGGATGTAGGAGTGGCCGCTGCCGGCGGGCATGCCGCGCAGTGCCGGACCGCCCTGCAGGTGCTGGTCAGCAACAACTACTGCCCCGGAACCGGGGGGAAAGGAGAAGAACCATGGGTCTGCTGGACAAGGTTGAACGTGGCATTGAAAAGGCCGTCCGCGGTGTCTTCTCCACCGGTTCCAAGGCCCAGGTCGAACCTGTGGAGATCGCCAGCAGGCTCCGCCGCGAGGTGGACCATAAAGCGATCACCATTGCGGCCGGACGTACGCTGGTGCCCAACGTCTTCGACGTCCAGCTCAGCGATGAGGACTTCGGACGCGCACAGGAGTGGGGCACGCCGCTGGCCGAAGAACTCTGCGACGTGGTCATCAACCACGTCCGGAGCCAGGGCTACACCCTCCAGGGGCCCGTCCGGATCTCCTTCCGCCGCGAAACGGCACTCCGCCCCGGTGATTTCGAAATTGCCTCCTCCACCGAAAAGTCCCAAGGCCCCGGCGGCGCCACGCCGCCCCGGCCGAACGTGCCGGCAGCTCCCAGCCGGCCGCCCGTGAGGCTGCAGCCTGTGCTGGACATCGAGGGCCAGCGTTATTCGCTGAACGCCCCGTCCATCGTCCTGGGCAGGTCGTCCGAGGCGGACATCCACATTGATGACACAGGCGTATCGCGGCGCCACCTGGAAATCCGAACGGCCAACGGCGCCACCAGCGCCGTGGACCTGGGATCCACCAACGGCAGCTACGTCAACGGGCAGAAGGTCTCCGGAAGCATCGAACTCACAGACGGCTCCACCATCACGATGGGACGGACAAAGATCATCTTCCGCCTGCTTCCTGCCAACCCGGGTGGCCACGCATGAGCGACCTGACCATCACCGCGCTGCGGTTCGGCTTCCTGCTGCTCCTCTGGGTACTCATCTTCAGCATCGTCTCCGCCATGCGCCGGGACCTCATGTTGGGCCGGAAGGCCGCATCCGGCGTGCCCACCGCCCGCCAGGTCCGCCGGAACCCGGAACTTGCCGAGACCCCGCAGCCCGTAAAGCAGCAGGCCCGGCAACTGGTGGTGGTCGAAGGCCCGCTCAAGGGCAGGACCCTGCCCCTGGCGGCCAGCCCCATCCTGCTGGGCCGCGCCCAGGAAGCCACCCTGGTGCTGGAAGACGACTACGCTTCCGGCCGCCACGCCCGGCTCTTCCCGCAGGGCAGCCGTTGGTTCATCGAAGACCTTGGCTCCACCAACGGAACCTACCTGGGAGACCAGCAACTGACCCGTGCCCTGCCCGTGGAGCCAGGGGTCCCCGTGAGAATCGGCAAGACGGTCATTGAATTGAGGCCGTGACCGTGGCCGAGGCTGAAAACCCCGCAACCGGCTCCAGCCCGGCGCAGCGGCCCCTCATCATGCGCTTCGCGGCGCGGTCCGACGTCGGCCGGATCCGTTCGAAGAATGACGATTCCGCCTACGCGGGCCGCCACCTCGCCGTCGTCGCCGACGGCATGGGCGGCCACGCGGGCGGTGACGTTGCCTCAGCCGCGACCGTCCTGGACATGATCCACCTGGACAGCCCCGACCACGGCGATGAGGCCGGGACGATCCTTGCCGACGAAATCCAGACCGCCAACTCACTGCTCTCCGAACTGGTGCACATCAACCCCAAGCTGGCCGGCATGGGCACCACCGTGACGGCCCTCCTGCTGGCAGACGGCAAACTGCACTTCGCGCACATCGGCGACTCCCGGGCCTACCGGCTCCGCGACGGCGAATTCAAACAGGTCAGCGTGGACCACACCTTCGTCCAGCGGCTCATCGACGAAGGCCGGCTCAGGCCTGAGGAAGCGGAAACGCACCCGCACAAGAATGTCCTCATGCGGGTCCTGGGCGACGTCGATGCCAGCCCCGAACTCGATCTGGACACCCTGGACGCCCGTCCCGGCGACCGGTGGCTGCTGTGCTCCGACGGGCTGAACTACGTCGCCGCGCACGCCGTGGAGCGGACGGTCCGGGAAACCCACAACCTGCACGAATGCGCTGACACCCTCGTTGAACTGACTCTTGAGGCCGGTTCGCCGGATAACGTCACCGTGGTCATGGTGGACATCGTGGAGGAAACGCCCGACGACGTCAGCACGGCCGCCGTCGAAATCGTTCCGCCGGTGCAGGGCGGCAGGTCCGCTGCCGCGGCAGCTGGCGGGCAAGGCGCCACCGCCGCGTCCCCTGTTCCGGCCGGCGGGACGGAACCGGCCAAGTCCGGTTCAGCCACTGACGATGCCGGGCAGGAACGGGCGCCCGAAAAGAAGACCGCCGACGGCGGCACCAGGGATCCGGAGGCCGGCTCCTCCGAGGCCGGCAGTACAGATCCCCACCTGGGCGAACATCTTTCCGCTGAAGTCCTCCGCGAAGAACTTGCCTCCCGCCCGCATGAACTGGTGGGTGCTGCCGCTGCCGCCGCCGAATCGGGCTCCATCCCCACCGTGGCCGGACGTACCGTGGCACGACGGGCAGCCACGCTCCTCACCCATAAGGCAGAACCGGCCGTCGATCCCGAGGACACTTTGCCGACGCTGCGTCCGCGCCGCTGGGTGGCCTGGTCCGTTGCAGCCGCCGTGCTGGTTGTCGTTGCCGTCGGCCTGTGGCTGGGGTACGCCTGGACCCAGACCCGCTACTACGTCGGCGAATTCGATTCCCGGGTGGCCATCTACAACGGGGTCTCCCAACGGTTGGGACCCATCCAGCTGTCCTCCCTTGAGGCTGTGACGGATATCCGCATGGACTCGCTCCCGCCGTTCTCGCAGCAACGGGTCCGCCAGACCGTCCCCGCCAATGACCTCTATGACGCGCAGCGGATCGTCAAGAACCTGGAGCTCACGGGATCAACCTCCCCCGAGGAGGAGTGCCCCAGGCCATCTGCCTCCGCCACTGCGCCTGCCCCGTCGGCAAGCACAGGCACGTCGGCAAGTGCAGCACCGCCCGCCAGCGCAGCCGCTCCGCCGCCCGCACCGGATGCCGCCGCGCCCGCACCCTCCGCGGCTTCTCCGTCCCCCACTCCGACTATCACCTGCGAGGCGGCCAAATGAGCCAGGTAAGCACTTTGCCCAAGCCCCGCCGCAACGTTGAACTTGCCCTCCTGCTCCTGGCCCTTGCCGTTGGCATCGGCGCCAACATGATGGTGGGCGTGGACCAGGAGAAGGCCTTCGATTCCGACTTCTGGTTCCAGTCCAGCCTGCTGGCAGCGGCAGCCCTGGCCTTCCACGGTGTCCTGCGCTTCCGCGCAAAGTATGCTGATCCGGTAATACTTCCGATTGTCGTCGCCCTTAACGGCTTGGGTCTTGCGATGATCCACCGCCTGGATGCTCCGGGCGAGGACACGGGAAACAACCAGCTCCGGTGGACCCTCATCGCCATGGCGGTGGCCATTGCCGTCGTGTTCTTCCTGAAGGACCACCGCATCCTGCGCCGGTTCACCTTCATTTCCCTGGCTGCGTCCGCCCTGCTGCTGATCCTGCCCCTGGTCCCGGGAATCAGCGCCGGCGAAATCCTCGGCGCACGGGTGTGGATCAGGTTTGGCCCCATGACGTTCCAGCCGGGCGAAGTAGCCAAGATTACGCTCGCCATATTCTTCGCCGGGTATCTTTCCTCCAACCGTGACCTCATCCTGCTGGCAGGCCGCAAGATCGGCCCCCTGCAGTTTCCCCGGTTCAAGGACATGGGCCCCATGATCACCGCGTGGCTGGTCAGCATCGGTGTCCTGATCTTCCAGCGGGACCTTGGTTCCTCCCTGCTCTTCTTCGGGCTGTTCATCGTCATGATCTACGTGGCAACCAGCCGCATCAGCTGGGTCGTGATTGGACTGGCGCTGATCCTCGGCGGCGGTTTCGTGGCCGCCCAGGTGTTCTCCCACGTCCAGCAGCGCGTCTACGGCTGGCTCAACGCCTTCTCCCCCGATGTCTACGAGAACGGCAGCCGGCAGGTCATCGAGGGCCTGTTCGGCATGGCCAACGGCGGCCTGGTGGGCACCGGCCTTGGCCAGGGCCGCCCGGACCTGGTCCCGTTCGCCAACAGCGACATGATCATCGCCTCCCTGGGCGAGGAACTGGGCCTCATCGGCCTGTTCGCCGTCGTCCTGCTGTACCTGCTGCTGATCACCCGCGGATTCCGCGCCGCCCTGGGCACACGGGACGCGTTCGGAAAGCTGCTCGCCTGCGGCCTTTCCTTCGCGGTGGCGCTTCAGTGCTTCGTGGTCATCGGCGGGGTCACCCGGCTCATTCCACTGACCGGGCTTACCACGCCGTTCCTGGCGGCCGGCGGTTCGTCCCTTCTGGCCAACTGGATCATTGTGGGACTGCTCCTGATGATCTCGCATGCGGCCCGCGGGCCGGTGGACACTACACCGTTGCCGCCGGCCGGGACGGCAGCGGCAACAGGCATTGACACTCCAACCGAGGCGGTGAAGCAGGCATGAACCAGGCAATCCGGCATTCATGGGTAGCCGCAGTGGCCATGTTTGCACTGCTGTTCGGGGCCATCAGCTACGTGCAGGTGGTAGGCGCCGACGACCTCAAGACCAACCCCCTGAACCAGCGTGCCATCCTGCAGAACTACTGCAACGACCGCGGCGCCATCATCGTTGGGGGCACCCCCGTTGCCGAGTCGGTGGAAACCGGTTCGGAGACCTGCAAGTTCCAGCGCACCTACCCGCAGCCGGAACTGTATGCGGGAATCACCGGCTACTTCTCGAAGAACTATGGCGCCACCGGCCTGGAACAGGCCATGGGCGCCGAACTGGCGGGGAACTCGGACCAGCTCTTCCTTGACCGGGTGGGCCAGCTCTTCCTGGGCAACCAGCCCAAGGGCGCGTCCGTGGAACTCACCATCGACCCCCAGATCCAGAAGCTTGCCTACAGCCTGATCCCGGACGGACAGCGCGGCTCGATTGTGGTGACCAACCCCAAGACCGGCGCCATCCTGGCCATGGTGTCCAAGCCGTCCTACAACCCCAACGTGGTGGCCACCCAGGACGCTGCCGCGGAGCGCGCCGGCATGAACGAGCTGGTCAAGGTTCCGGGCATCAACCTGAACCAGAACGTCAGCGGCCCCACCGGCGAGCTGCTCGCACCGGGATCGGTCTTCAAGCTCGTGGACACCGCGGCGGCGCTTGCCTCCGGCAAGTACAACAAGGACAGTGTCCTCCCCAACCCGGCGGAGATGCCCTTTGACGGCATCCAGTACAAACTGCCCAACTACGCGGGCGGCAACTGTTACACCAGGGACACCGCCAGCTTCGCCTTCGCGCTGCAGCAGTCCTGCAATACCCCCTTCGCCAGCATTGCCCTGGATCTTGGCCGCGACGCCATCGCCGACCAGGCCAAGAAGTTCGGCTTCGGCGAGGACGTCGGCGGCCAGCTGAAGCTGGGCCACGCGCTGGGCAATGGTTTCCCCGGAAACCTGGACGCACCCGGCCTTGCCCAGTCGGCAATCGGACAGAAGGATGTCCGCGCCACGCCGCTGCAGATCAACATGATGACCTCCGCCATCGCCAACGGCGGCAAGCAGATGCAGCCTAACCTCATCAAGACCCTGCGCTCCCCGGACCTTCGTGTCATCGACGAACCGCAGCCGCAGCAACTGCGCACCTCCACCACCCCGCAGATCGCCAGCCAGATCACCGAGTGGATGGCAAGCGCAGTCAGCGAGGGCATTGCCAAGGGCGCAGCGGTCCCCGGCGTCCAGGTGGCCGGCAAGACAGGAACCGCAGAGCTCGGGAACGGAACCAATAACTCCTGGTTCACCGGCTTCGCGCCCGCAAACAATCCGCAGGTGAGTGTCACGATCGTCATGGAGGGCGTGAACATCACCACCGGCGCACAGCTGACCAGTCCTAACGCGAAGAAGATTTTTGAGGCGGTGTTGAATAAGTGAGGCCTACAACCGGAATCACCCTCGGCGGCAGATTCCAGCTGACCACGCGGATTGCGATCGGCGGCATGGGGGAAGTCTGGAAAGCCAAAGACCTCGTCCTGGGCCGCATCGTCGCCATCAAGGTGCTGAAGGAGGAGTACACGGGGGACCCCGGATTCCTCCAGCGCTTCCGTGCGGAGGCCCGCCACACTGCCCTGCTGAACCACGTGGGAATCGCCAACGTCTTTGACTACGGCGAAGAAGAAGGCTCGGCCTACCTGGTCATGGAACTGGTCCCGGGCCAGCCCCTGAGCAGCATCATCGAGCACGAACAAGTGCTGTCGCCGGACCGCACGCTGTCCATCATTGCGCAGACCGCCCGCGCCCTGGCCGTCGCCCACGCCCAGGGCCTGGTCCACCGCGACGTCAAGCCCGGCAACCTCCTGATCACCCCGGACGGACGGGTCAAAGTCACGGACTTCGGCATCGCCCGCCTCGCCGACCAGGTGCCCCTCACGCAGACCGGCCAGGTCATGGGAACGGCGCAGTACCTGGCACCCGAGCAGGCGACCGGCCAAACCGCCACGGGATCCTCGGACATCTACTCGCTCGGCGTTATCGGCTACGAGTGCCTCAGCGGGCACCGTCCTTTCTCCGGCGAATCGCAGATCGCCATTGCCCTGGCCCAGGTGAACGACGCTCCGCCGCCTCTTTCGGAGACCTTGCCGGCCCCGGTCCGGGCCCTCCTGATGTCAATGCTGGCCAAGGACCCCAAGGACCGTCCCGCCAACGCCATCAAGCTGGCCGAGGCTGCGGAGGCCATCCGCAACGGCGACATCAGCGCAGCACGCGCCGCCGTTCCCGGCATGCTTCTTTTCGACGCCGACACAGGGCCCATCACGGCCCCCGTTGACACTGCCACTGCCCCCACCGGAGTCATTGGCGCCCAGCATGACTCCACTCCGGCTGCCACATCAGCCCTTCCAGTGCTGGGTGCCGGCGCGGCGGGCGCCGCGGCCGGGCTGGCTGCGGGCGCCGCGGGCGCTTCCGCCGACGGGGATGTTCCCAAGGGGCCACTGGCCCGGGCCGATGCGCTGGCTGCCGAGCGGAACTGGGACCAGGAGGAGGAAACGTACGACGACGGTCCCTCCGATGAGCCCCGGCGCAAGGGACGCAGTCCATGGACCTGGCCCCTGGTCGCCCTGATCCTGCTGCTCCTGTTTGCGCTGGTGGGTTTCCTGCTGAACCAAATGGGACTCTTCTCGCCCTCCGGCAACCCGACATCCGGCATCACCACCAGCAGCGCGCCGCCGTCGTCGGCAACGCCCACGCGGACCACTGCGTCAGCCACGCCGACGCAGACGCGCAGCACACCGACGCCGACGCCTACTTCCGAGCCCACCCAGGACACGGTCAACGTGATCCCGGCCGCCTACCTCGGCAAGGACTACCGCCAGGTCCAGACTGCCCTTGCCAACCTGGGACTCCAGGTGACGGTCCTGCCGCAGGAGAGCCGGACGGCCGCCCCCGGCACCGTCCTGGAGCTCAATCCGACCGGCGTGGTGCCCAAGGGTTCGCTGATTACCGTCATCTACGCGACCGCTCCATCACCCGCGCCCACGACGGCGGCACCCACGCCTGCTCCCACCACCTCCTCACCCGTGGCGGGCCCCACGCCCCTCTCGCCCCTGCCAACCTGTGCGGCCGGCCAGACGCCCGGAACGCCTGCGACCTGCACGCCGTAAACGTCGGGACCACCAGTGAATGAGTCACCACGCACACCGTTGCACCGGGAGGACAGCCTGCCGGTGGACAACCGGCGTGTCCTGAGCGGCCGCTACGAACTGGGCAGCCTCATTGGCCGGGGCGGCATGGCGGATGTCTACCGGGGAACCGACACCCGCCTGGGCAGGACTGTTGCCATCAAACTGCTCAGGCCGGATATGGCCCGCGACCCGCAGTTCCAGGCACGGTTCAAGCGTGAGGCACAGGCGGTGGCGGCCCTGAACCACCCCTCGATCGTGGCCATCTTCGATACCGGTGAACACCTGGTCCACGACGGCACCGGCGAGGACGTCCGCGTGCCCTACATCGTGATGGAGTACGTCGAGGGAAAGACCCTGCGCGATCTGATCCGCGCCCATGAGGTCAGCATCGACCAGGCCATCGAGTACTGCCTGGGGGTCCTGGGCGCCCTGGAATACAGCCACAAGGCCGGAATCGTGCACCGGGACATCAAACCCGCCAATGTGATGTATTGCCCGGGCAGCAATTCCGTCAAGGTGATGGACTTCGGCATTGCCCGCGCGATTGCCGATTCCTCCGCCACCATGACCCAGACCCAGGCAGTGGTGGGAACAGCGCAATACCTGTCACCGGAACAGGCCCGGGGCGAAACCGTCGACGCCCGCAGTGACCTTTATTCCGCCGCATGCCTGCTCTACGAAATGCTGACCTCGCGCCCTCCGTTCGTCGGGGACAGCCCGGTGTCCGTGGCTTACCAGCACGTGCGGGAAATTCCGGAGCCCGCCAGCAGCCTGAATCCGGATGTGTCACCGGCCCTGGACACCGTACTGGCCAAGGCCCTGCAAAAGAACCGGGCCGACAGGTTCCAGGATGCCGCAGCCTTCCGGCGCGCCCTGAGGGCTGCAAAGGCGGGGGTCCCTGTCCCTGCCGTGCCTGTGTCCGAGGCGCCCACCGATCCCAACGACCACGTTCCCGAAGCGTCCCCGCCAACGGAGGCGTTCGCCGCATCGGGGACCAACTTCCTTGATGACGCGCCCACCGGCCGCCTGGCAGCCACCTCCCTCCATGACGACGGAGCAGCAGGTCCGCTGGAACTTGCGGATGAGCAGGAGATGGACGGGTACAGGCCGGACGGATACAGGGCAGACCATTACGGGTCGGCTGCGCCGCTCCCGCTTGGCTTCCCTCCGGAACGTGAGCGGACCACCGGGCAAAAGTCCCGCCGTCGTGCGTGGATCGCCACCCTGGTGATTTTCACCCTGCTGGTACTGGCAGGCGGTGGCCTGTGGCTCTACCAAACGGTCAACCGACCAGCCCCCGCTGCACCCAAAGTGTCAATCCCCTCGGTGTCGTCCATGACGGAGACCGCGGCGCTTCAGGCACTGTACAACGCCGGCCTGCGCCCCAGGATCGCGCGGGCGGTGAATGACACCGTGCCCAAGGGAACCGCCATTGGGACTGATCCCGCGGCGGGCGGGTCACTTGAGCCGGGGGCGGAGGTCATCCTCAACATCTCCGAGGGCCCCAGTTCGGTTAAGGTCCCGGACAGCATCCCGGGCAAGACTGAGGCAGCCGCCCGGGATATCCTGCGGCAGGTGGGGCTGGTGGGCGCGCCGTCAACCAGCACGGCCAACAGCGCCACCGTTCCGGCAGGAATAGTGATCACCTCCAATCCGGCGCCCGGGCAAAGCGTTGGCGTCGGCACCAGCGTGGAACTCATCGTTTCCACGGGCAAGGTGGTTGTCCCCGAACTGCGCGGCCTGGCCCGTGATGAGGCCGAGGCGGCCCTGAAGGGGCTTGGCCTGGTGCCGTCGGTGATGGAGGCGGAGAATTCCCAGGTAGAGCCGGGCAAGGTGACGGACCAAAGCGACCCCGCCAACGCCGCCGTCGACCAGGGAAAGACCATCGGCATCGTTGTGGCCAAGGCCCCGCCCCCACCGGCTCCGACCGAAACGGCGACGCCGACGCCCACTCCCACTCCCACGCCGAAGCCCACCAGGAAGGGCTGACGTCCTCCCTGGACCTGTTTTCGGTTGGTGGAGGGCGCCGGCCTAGTGCTGGATGAGGGGGCTCAGTTTCGCCGCCCGCGCGGCTGCGCCTTTCATGCCCAGGGACTCCAGCCAGTTGCCGAGCATCTGGTAGCCGCCTTCGGTAAGGACCGATTCGGGATGGAACTGCACACCGCAGAGCGGCGCGGTCCGGTGCTGCAGCCCCATGACCACGCCGGATGCGGTCTGCGCGGTGACTTCCAGGACGTCAGGAATGGACTCCCGGACCGCGGCCAGGGAATGGTAGCGGGTGGCCGTGATGGGGGAGGGGAGCCCGGCGAAAACGCTGGTGCCGATGTGCTCCACCTGGGACGTCTTGCCGTGCATGAGTTCCGGGGCGTGCGTCACCTTGCCGCCGAAGGCCTCGGCCAGTGACTGGTGGCCCAGGCATACGCCGAACATGGGGACGCTGTTTTCGCCACACCACTTGATCAGCTCGATGCAGATGCCCGCTTCAGCAGGATTACCCGGACCCGGGGAGATGAGGACGCCGTCGCGGGTGCTGGCAAGCTCAATCGCCTCCGCCAGCGTCACGTCGTCATTCCGGACAACTGTGGTCTCGGCGCCCAGCTCCTGGAGGTAGCCCACCAGGGTGTAGACAAAGCTGTCGTAGTTATCCACTACAAGGATCTTGGTTGTGGTCATGGCTGGTCTGTGGAACCAATCGTCGAGTCGGTGAATTGGGTGAAATGGGACATCCAGGGAAACAGGAACTGGACCATCAATACCAGGGCAATGAAGATCAGAACCAGCGAGATGAAGATCCGGACCCAGAGCGGTCCGGGCAGGTGGCGGAAAATCCAGGCGTACACAGTCAGTTCCTTCCGGTGGCTGCCGCAACCTGCGCCGCGATTTCGGCCGGCGGGCCCGCTGCAGCCGGACGCCAGCTGTCCAGGAGGGCGTAGGCGATGATGCGTTCTTCCGCCCCGAAGCGGGGGTTGCAGCTGGTCATGGTGAGGTAGCTTTCGGTGGGCGTGGCGCCGGGCTGGGTGGGTACCGGTTCCAGGACGTCCGTGCGCGAAGGCATCACAATCTGGTTGTTCCGGAAGACGTAGACGTAATAACCGTCCTTGGTCTGGACGTAGATCTTGTCGCCGGGCACCAAGGTGTGGATGTTATCCAGCACTGCACCGTGCGTCTGACGGTGCCCAGCCACCGCAAAGTTGCCTACCGCACCGGGCATGGCCGTGTTGCCGTAGTGCCCAAGGCCCAGGGTGTCCAGGACATCCTGGCTGGTCCCCTCGACAATGGGGCGGGTGTAGCCGGGGCCGAACCGGGGGATGTACATGATGCCGATCGTTCCCGCGTGGCCGGGGGCGGTACCCACCACGGGCTTGCCAAAATCCTCACCGGCGGCGGGTGCCGCGGCGGGCGCAGTTGGTGCGGGAGCGGGGGCGGCAGTGCCCAGGTCCTGGGCGAATTCCTTGATGACCTGGCTCTGCCTGGCATCGGACTCGACGTTGGTCCACCACAGCTGCCATGCCACAAAGAGAAGGAGGATGACGCCGGCGGTTATCAACAGCTCGCCCAGAAGCTGGATGGTGCCGCGCAGCAGGGCACGACGGGGGGCGGGCGCAGTGGCGGGCCCCGCCTTCTCCTGCAATACCACGCGTTCTCCTCCGGGCGTTTACCCTGGGCACCGGCTGCCCATCAACTGCGGCTAGAATTGGCTGCTAGTAAGAATCCAGATTTGACCAAGATCGCGCAGACCGCTGGAAATTTCCTTCTTGCAGGATACCAAGCCCGGGGCGCCGGTCTTGCCCAGCCCGCCAAGGAGAGCCAGTGCCCGAGTCAAAGCCTCGCAAGAAGACCGCCAGCACCGCCCAGCCGGCTTCCCCCCAGGCTTACAAGCCCAATCCCGTCTGGTTCAAGCCGGTCATGTTTGGACTCATGATTATTGGCCTCTTCTGGATCATCACGTTCTACATCAGCGAGGGACGCTTCCCTGTGCAGGCCTGGCAGTCGTGGAACATCGTTGCCGGCTTTGGCATTGCCATCGTCGGCTTCCTGATGACTACCCGCTGGCGCTCCTGAGCGGCGTCCCGCGACTGTTCCGGGGAGGACTGCCGTGGCTCCCGAATCCGCCGGCGTAGTTATCGGCGAGGATGGCCTCGCGCGGCCGGCGTGGGCCGCGACGGACCCGCTCATGCGGAACTACTACGACCAGGAATGGGGCATGCCCGTCACCGACGAGCAGGGCCTGTATGAACGCATCTGCCTGGAGGGCTTCCAGGCCGGGCTTTCATGGGCCACCATCCTGCGCAAACGCCCCGCGTTCCGCGCCGCCTTTGCCGGCTTCGATCCGGAGGCTGTGGCCCTGTTCAGCAACGCGGACGTGGAGCGGCTGTTGCAGGATCCGGGCATCATCAGAAACAGGCTGAAGATCCTTGCCACGGTTAAGAACGCACAGGCCACCCTGGAGCTTCGGAACGACGGCGGCCTGGTGGACTTTGTCTGGGGCTTCCGGCCGGACAGCACCCCGGAGCCCCGGGTTGCCGCGGAGATTCCCACCCAGTCTGCAGAGTCCATTGCCTTGTCCAAGGCACTTAGGAAGCGCGGCTTTTCCTTCGTGGGACCCACCACCATGTTCGCCCTGATGGAGGCGGTGGGAATCGTGGACACCCACCTCCTGGCGAGCCATCGGCGGGGATCTTCCGGCGTCTGGCAGGTGTGAGGCCGGTCGGGGCAGAACCGGTCCGTGGCATACCGTTATCCCCAACTGTTGGGAAAGTTATCCACAGTGTGGAAAAGCCTCCCTGGCAGCTCCAGATGTGGCAGCCGGCCCCCGGGGCCGTGCTGATAAGGCTAAGTCTGCCGGGCGGATGCGGTTATTAACAGTGTGGAATACCTGTGGATAATCCCTACGTGCCCGGTGGATACCCGCGGGGTCCGGGGGTCCGGGAGGCTACAGGCGGTCCCGCTTGACGGGATGGTGGCTGGTAATGGAAACCCGGTTGAACGCGTTCATCGTCACCGCAACCCAGCTCACGGCCGAAAATTCCTCTGCCGTGAGGCATTCGCGGGCGGCCGCCTCCGCATGCTCCTGCGTCCGCTGGTCCGGGAGTTCAGTGATGCTCTCCACCAACGCCAGGGCCGCCCGCTCCTTGCCGGTGAACAAGGCCGTGTCACGCCACGCGGGCAATACTGCCAGCCGCTGCGGGGTTTCCCCTGCCTCGCCCGCCTTTCGCACGTGAAGGTCCAGGCAGTAGGCGCATCCGTTGATCTGGGAGATCCGGACGTTGAGGAGTTCCAGCAGGCCGCGCCCGATTCCAGCCTCCTCTGCTGCTTCCTGCACCCTGAGGCCCAGGCCGCTGATTGACTTCCAGAGAGCGGGGTGCTGTTTGTCCAGGTATAGATGCTCGGTGACGCTCACGGGGGTCCTTGTCGATAGAACGGCTTGGCAGGCAACCATCATAGGCAGGACGCGGAGAGCCCGCCGGGGATGTTATCCACTTACCAACAGCGCAATACCCACAAGTTATCCACAACTGTGGGTAAGCCCGTGGAAATCCTCCCGCCGCCGGGCGCTGCGCCTACTCCCGCGGGTTTTCCAACGCGGAAACTACACCTCTGTCAGTTATTAACACTGTGTATAAGGGTGTCGATAACGCCCCTCCGGGGTGGTGCACTGGGCCAACATGACGCTGCCGGTGCGTAGTTGTCCACAAAATCCCGTGGAATCCCCTGCTTATCCACTTACACACAGCAATATCCCCACAGGTTATCCACAGATGTGGAGAAAGCGGCGCAGCCTTCCAGCCCATCCCCGGACGCAGGCCATAAACGGGAGGATGCGCATATGAACTACAGCTGTGTAAGTTACCAACATTGTGGATAAGCCCTGTGGAAAACAACTCTGCCCCCGACACCATTGGTGGCGGGGGCAGAGTGCCGTTGCGGTTTGGGCGGGATCCTAGAGAGTTACCCGCACCCAGCTCACAGCGATGAGCAGGGCCAGCACGGCCGCCAGCCCCAAGGCCTGGATGACACCCTGGCGGCGTCCGCGCGGAGTGTAGGCGAGGACGGCCGCACACAGTCCGCCCGTAATGAGGCCGCCAAGGTGGGCCTGCCAGGCGATGTGGGGGATCAGGAAGCCAATGACGCCGTTAATGGCAATCAGGACCCACAGCTGGCGGGTGTCGCCGCCGCGCTGCCGTTGAACCAACAGCATGGCGCCGAAAAGGCCGAAGATGGCTCCGGAAGCACCTACCAGCCCCACGAGCCCTTGGCCGGGCACCAACACGGGATTGAGCAGCAGGTAGCCGACTGAACCACCAACCGCTGAAATCAGGTACAGCGCCAGGAACCGGACGCGGCCCAGAACAGGTTCGAGGGCCTGGCCGAAAATCCAGAGCGTATACATGTTCAGGAGGATGTGCAGCAGCGAATCCGGGGAATGGAGGAAGGCTGATGTCAGCATCCGCCAAGGCTCGAAAGCACCGTACTGCGGGGCAACAAAAATGTTGTTATAGGCGAACTGCTTGTATACGAAGTCGCCCGGGATGAGCATCTGCAGTGCATAGACAACAACGCAGGCCGCGATGATGCCGAACGTCGCCAATGGCTTGCCGGTGGCAACGGCGCCGCCATAGACGGTCCGCACTTCCGGCGTCGAACGTCCTGTTTCGTTGACGCAGTCAACGCATTGGAATCCGACGGCGGCCGCCCGCTGGCAGTCAGGGCATGCCGGGCGCCCGCAGCGCTGGCAGCGCACGTAGGACGGCCGGTCCGGGTGCCGGGGACAGACCGGGACCTGGGCGGACGGCTCGGCCGACGGAATTCCGTAACTCATGCTGGGGTGTTACAGCTGATCGATGTCGATGCTGTTGATGGTGACGTCTTCAACCGGGCGGTCGCCCATGCCGGTGCGGACACCCTCAATGGCGTCGACGACCTTCCTGGATTCCTCGTCAGCCACTTCACCGAAGATGGTGTGCTTGCCCTGGAGCCAGTCAGTGGGAATGGTGGTGATGAAGAACTGTGAACCGTTGGTGCCCTTGCCCATCTGGATTCCCGCGTTGGCCATGGCGAGCTTGTAGGGCTGGTTGAAGCTCAGCTCCGGGTGGATTTCGTCGTCGAAGCGGTAGCCGGGGCCACCGGTTCCACGGCCCAGGGGGTCGCCCGCCTGGATCATGAAGTCCTTGATGATGCGGTGGAAGATGGTTCCGTTGTAGAGCGGGGTGCCGGTCTTGTCCTCGCCGGTTTCCGGGTGGGTCCATGCCTGTTCACCCGTGGCAAGGCCAACGAAGTTCTTGACAGTCTTGGGCGCGTGGTTGCCGAAGAGGTTAACCACGATGTCGCCGAGGCTGGTGTGGATGGTTGCTTTTGCAGTTGCGATGGCAGTCATAGGCCCCATTCTCCCATGTCGGTTATTTGCGGCCACGGCTGCGGGGGCAGTTCCGCGCTGGGTGAAATCCCCCTAAAATCCGCAGAGTGAATAGCCCGGGGTGATCTGGGCACGTAGGCTAGCGACAGAACCGTCACATTAATCGGGAGGTAGTTGTGAAGAAATCGGATCGTATTACCCGTGACCTTGAGCAGTCGGTCACCAGTGCGGTGGAAAATGCCAAGGATTGGGCGGCGCCGCGGGTGGAAGCTGCAGTGGACTGGGCTGTTCCCCGTCTCCAGCACGGCCTGGATACCGCTTCTCCCAAGATCCAGGAAGGCCTGAAGACGGCCGCGCACTCCCTGGCCGACGGTGTTGCCACCGTGACTCCCCGGATCCAGGACGGTCTGGCCCAGCTGGCCCCCAAGATCAATGACGTCGTCGAAGGCGCGTCACCCAGGCTGCACGAGGCTTTGGACAAAGCCACGCCCGTTGTCCTGAATGCGCGCGACCGGGTGGTGGTGGAATACCTGCCCAAGCTTTCGGACCAGATCGGCGTGGCATCCGGTGCAGTCCACCGCACCCTGGAAAACACTCCGGCACGGGTGGATGCCGTCGCACAGAAGCTGGGCGATGTGGGAATCATCCACGCCCTCCAGGAACAGGCCCAGGCAACCGGTGCACAGCTGAAGGCAGCCGCAGCAGGTGCCGGCCGTGCCGCTGAACTCCAGCTGGCCCAGCCCGAAAAGCCCAAGAAGCGCGGCTGGCTGGTCTTCGGAGTTGTTGCTGCTGCCGTTGCCGCCGGTGTCGCCGCGTGGAAGGCATCCAAGCCTGTGGAGGACCCCTGGAAGACTCCTTCACCGGTCACGCCGACTCCTGCCCCGGTGCCCGCCACCACTGTCAGTGATGTCAAGGAAAGCACGGCAAACGCTGCCGGCGGCGCTGCCTCTGCTGCCGGATCTGCCTCAGCCGCCGCAGCGGAGAAGGCAGGTGAGGCAGCGGACACGGCCACTGAAAAGTCCGCAGACGCCGCTGACAAGGCCAAGCACGTGGCCGCCGACACCGCGGAGGCTGCCAAGAGCACAGCCGATGACGCAAAGCCGGCCACGGAGACTGACAAGGGCAGCAGCCAGGCCTAGTTTTCCCGCAACGCACCAAGGGGCTCCGTTTCACCGCGGGGCCCCTTTTGCGTACCAGAGCCATTCCTCCCGCCGATTTTGCTGACTGCCCTCCACAGACTCCCGAGCCGCCGCAGAAGCGCGGCCACCGCATAAGGCAGGCGGTGGCCCGGGTGCTAGATTTGTAGTGATGCCAGCCAATCGACCCTCTGGGGATGCCTTGAACGACGCAGCCGAACAGCTCCGCGTGTCCATCGTCATCCCGGCATACAACGAGGAAAGCGTGATCAGGCAGTGCCTCATCGCTGCCATCTACCAGTCCGTTCCCGCCCACGAGATCATCGTGGTGGACAACCTCTCCAAAGACCGCACTGCCGACATTGTCCGCCAGATGCAGCTTGAGTACCCGGAAAGTCCCATCATCCTGCTGAGCCAGGACCGGGAGCAGGGACTGATCCCCACCCGGAACTTCGGTCTGGACAGCGCCACCGGGGACATCCTGGGTCGCATTGACGCGGACTCCATCGTGGAGCCGGACTGGGTTGAGCAGGTCCAGAAGGCTTTCGCTGACTGGTCCGTCCAGGCTGCCACGGGCCCTGTGGTGTACTACGACATGCCGATGCGCCGCTTTGGGCTCAAGGCCGACGATAAAATGCGCCAGCTGATGCTCAAGCTGGCCAAGCACCAGTACCATTTCCTGTTCGGCTCCAATATGGCCCTGCGGGCCAGTGCCTGGGAGACCATCCGCTCCGAGACCTGCCGCGACGAAAAGGACGAAATGCACGAGGACATCGATTTGTCCCTGCACCTGGCCGATCATGAGCTTCCGGTACGGTACTGGCCACAAATGGTGTCCGGGATGTCGGCACGCCGGCTGGAGGATTCCCCGCGCGACTACCGCTACTACGTCACCCGTTTTGACCGGACCTATAAAGCCCACAATGTCAGGAAGATGGCGTTGAAGGCCCCCATGGTGGTCTTCTTCTCGGTATATTTCCCGGCCAAGCTCCTCCGGGCCATCCACACGGTCAACACAGCCCAGCCCGTGCGCCGCGGCGGGCAGTAGCTCAGTCCGTCCCTAACTCCGCGAGCCGGTCCGGCGGCGGGGCCGTTCCGCGCCGCGTTGCCATTGCGGCCCTCTGGCCCAGGACCACGACGGCCAGTCCAGCCAGGATCAGGCCGAGTCCGGCGTACGTGCCGGCCGGCAGGGTCTCGTGCAGGAATACGGCAGCCAGCAGCGCTGCCCCGGGGATCTCCAGGAGGATGATCATGGAGACGATGAGCGGGCTCATGGTGGCCAGCAGGTGGTTGAATGCGGTGTGGCCCACCAGCTGCGCACAGACGGTGATGGCTGCGATTCCCAGCCAGCCTGCGGGCTCGAACCCGGCCAGGGGTTGGCCGGCGAACAGCGCCAGTCCTGCCACGAGGGCGGCGCACATCCCGTAGCAAAGCGTGGTGTAGGTTCCGGTGGTCATGCTTTGCCGCGCCTTGCCCCCGGCCAGGGTGTAGAGGCCTGCCAGTGCCCCACCGGCCACCGCCAGCAGGTCTCCCGTGAGTGCCTGCGGTGAGGTTCCGAGGTCGAAGCCGGTGATGGCAACGACCCCGCCGAAGGCGATGCCCAGACCGGCCAGGACCTGCCAGCGGTGCCGGGTGCCGCGGAAGAGCTGGAAGACCGCAATCCAGGCCGACTGCAGGCAGACCAGGGCTGTTGCGGCGGCTACGGAGGTGAGCTGCAGGGAAGTAATGAAGCAGGCAAAGTGCAGTGCGAGGGCGACCGCGGCCAGGGACGACCAGCCGAACTCGCGGCGGGAAATCCTGCCGAACTGGCGGGGCTCCCGGACCAGGGTGGGCGTGGCCATGACGGCCGCTCCGATGGCGTTCCGCCAAAAGGCAATGGCCAGGGCGCTGACGCTGGTTGCGCCAAGTGTGGCCGCTATCAGGGGGCCCGATGAGGCGACGCCGAGAACGCCGAGGGCCGCGATGATCAGATTCACGGCAACCCCCTGAAGCTCGTCCCTGACAGAGATGGAAAGCGAAAAGTCCCGGCCAGCGTTTCCGCTGACCGGGACTTCCTTATGGTGGAGGCACGGGGACTCGAACCCCGAACCCCCTGCTTGCAAAGCAGGTGCGCTACCAATTGCGCCATGCCCCCATAAGAAGCAACCCGTCAATCATACCCTAGAACCGTGGAGCCCCTGACAGGCTCCCGGTGCGGGCTCCCGGGCTAGTCCACCGTATCGGTTGACTTGCTCCAGACTGTTTTCCGGGCTTCGGATTCCTGTGCTTTCCGGTAGACCAGGATGCCTGCGATTGCCGCTGCCAGTACAAGCAACTTCTTCACATGCTCCCCGTTCCAGCCAGGTAATGGATGAATCCATCCCTGACCCTTGTTTGAAACCTGCACAGGTTCCGTGGGCGTACCAGGACTTGAACCTGGGACCTCTTCGTTATCAGCGAAGCGCTCTAACCGCCTGAGCTATACGCCCCGATCCCTCATCGGGCCGAGACATGACTTTACAGCACACCCCGGCCCGATCTCAAATCGGGCCTTTCCGCCGGTTTTGGGCCGGCGGAAATGGCTTCCTAGTCGTCGGTGAGGGTAACGCCAATGCCGCCCACCAGGGTGGCAGAAATGTTGTAGAGGACAGCTGACAGCATGGACAGCGCCGTCAACAGGACGACGTTGACCACGGCAATGATGGTGGCGAACGAGGCGACCTGTCCCAGTGAGGCCACCTTCTTCAGTTCGAAGCCGCCGCTTTCAGAACCTGCGAGCGTACCGAGCAGGCTGTCCACCTGGTCGAAGATCCCGGTCAGGTCCAGGACAGTCCAGAGGACAATGGCGGCCACCACGGTAACGATTCCCAGGGCCACGGAGAGCAGGAACGCCATCTTCAGGACGGACCACGGGTCCACCTTGCTGATCAGAAGACGGGCCCGGCGGACCTTGGCCTTCGGCGCCGGCTTGACCAGGCCGGGCGTCCCCTGGCCCGGGGCCCCTTGGGCGGGACGCTGCCCCGCCGGTGCCGGGCGCTGCCCCTGAGGGCCCTGGAAGGGGCGCTGGCCGGGCTGCGCGGGACGGTCTCCCTGCTGCGGCCGCTGGCCCGGGACAGCAGGTCGCTGGCCGGGAGCGCCGGCAGGGGCTGCCGGCCGCTGCTGCGGACGTACGGGGGCGTTCACGCGGGGAGCCCCTGCAGGCCGGTTCCCGTCGGGAACAGTACTGTTCGGCTTGGGAAATGAGTCGGAATTACTCACTCGTTACCTCCGTGTTGTCTTCGTTCGGCTCAGCGTCGCCCGAGGCGTCCTCTGACTCAACGGCCGGTGATTCTTCTACCACTGCTGGCTCGGCGGATTCCCCAGCGGTCCCGCCATCTTCAGCCAACGTTACGTCATCCCCCGAGGATTCCTCGTCCTCAAGACCGCGTTCGCTGTTGCGTGCCACCTCAATGATCCGGTCGTTCTTGTCCGGCTTGGCGAAGATGACGCCCATGGTGTCACGGCCCTTGGCCGGGACACCGGCAACGGAGGAGCGGACAACCTTGCCGCCCTCCATGACCACCAGGACTTCATCCTCCTCCTGGACAATGAGCGCCCCCACGAGGTGCCCGCGCTCTTCCTGGTACTTGCCCACCTTGATGCCCAGGCCGCCGCGGCCCTGGAGGCGGTATTCCTCCACGGCCGTACGCTTGGCGTAGCCGCCCTCAGTTACGACGAACACGAATGAGCCGTCGGTGACCACGTCGGCAGCCAGGAGTTCATCGTCCTCACGGAACTTCATGCCGGTCACACCCGAGGTGGCACGTCCCATGGGGCGCAGCGCGTCGTCCGTAGCGGTGAAGCGGATGGACTGGCCCTTGCGGGACACCAGGAAGAGGTCGTCGGTTTCCGACACAAGCTGGGCGGAGACCAGTTCATCGCCGTCGCGCAGGTTGATGGCGATTACGCCTGCGGAACGGTTGGTGTCATAGTCCTCCAGCCTGGTCTTCTTCACCAGGCCCCTCTTGGTGGCCAGGACCAGGTACGGCGCCTGCTGGTAGTCCTTCAGGTCAAGGACCTGGGCAATGTGCTCATCCGGCTGGAATGCCAGCAGGTTGGCCACGTGCTGGCCCTTGGCATCCCGGCCCGCTTCCATCAACTCGTACGCCTTGGCACGGTAGACCCGGCCCAGGTTGGTGAAGAACAACAGCCAGTGGTGGGTGGTGGTCACGAAGAAGTGTTCCACTACATCGTCACCCCGAAGCTGGGCACCCTTGATACCCTTGCCACCGCGCTGCTGCGACCGGTAGTTGTCGCTGCGGGTGCGCTTGACGTAGCCGCCGCGGGTGATGGTGACCACCATCTCCTCTTCGGGGATGAGGTCCTCCATGGACATGTCGCCATCAAAGCCCATCAGGATCTTGGTCCGGCGGTCGTCACCGTGCTTGTCAACGATTTCGCCCAGTTCGACGCTGATGATCTCGCGCTGGCGCTGCTCGGAGCCCAGGATCGCGTTGTACTCCTCGATCAGGGCTTCAAGTTCGGCGTGCCGGTCCTGGATCTTTTGGCGTTCCAGGGCGGCCAGGCGCCGCAGCTGCATGTCCAGGATGGCCCGGGCCTGCAGCTCGTCGATATCCAGCAGTTCCATCAATCCGTCGCGTGCGGCTTCGGTGGTGTTGGAGGCACGGATCAGGGCAATGACCTCGTCCAGCATGTCCAGTGCCTTAAGGAGGGCACGGAGGATGTGGGCTTCCTCTTCCGCCTTGCGCAGGCGGTAACGGGTACGGCGCGCAATGACGTCCATCTGGTGGGTTACCCAGTGCCGGATGAACGCATCGAGGCTGAGTGTCCGCGGAACGCCGTCCACGATGGCGAGCATGTTGGCGGAGAAGTTGCTCTGCAGCTCTGTGTGTTTGTAAAGGTTGTTGAGCACCACCTTGGGCACTGCATCGCGCTTGAGGACGATCACCAGGCGCTGGCCGGTGCGGCCGGAGGTTTCGTCCCGGAGGTCGGCGATGCCTGAGATCTTGCCGTCCTTGACCAGTTCGGCGATCTTGATGGCCAGGTTGTCAGGGTTGGCCTGGTACGGGAGCTCCGTGACCACCAGGCAGGTGCGGCCCTGCAGTTCCTCAACCGCAACCACTGCGCGCATGGTGACCGAACCGCGGCCGGTCCGGTAGGCGTCCTCGATGCCCTTGTGGCCCAGGATGGTGGCGCCGGTTGGGAAGTCGGGGCCCTTGACCCGCACCAGCAGTTCCTCGAGCAGTTCTTCCCGGGTGGCGCCGGGGTTGGCCAGGTACCACTGCACGCCGTCGGCAACTTCCCGGAGGTTGTGCGGCGGGATGTTGGTGGCCATGCCAACGGCAATGCCCGAGGAGCCATTCACCAGCAGGTTGGGGAACCTTGCCGGCAGGATGGTGGGTTCCTGGTTCTTGCCGTCGTAGTTGTCCTGGAAGTCGACGGTTTCCTCGTCGATATCCCGGACCATTTCCATGGCGAGCGGTGCCATCTTGGTTTCGGTGTACCGGGGTGCCGCTGCGCCGTCGTTGCCGGGCGAACCGAAGTTGCCCTGGCCAAGGGCCAGCGGGTAGCGCATGGTCCAGTCCTGGATGAGGCGGACCAGGGCGTCGTAGATGGCGGTGTCGCCATGCGGGTGGTACTGGCCCATGACCTCGCCCACCACGCGGGCGCACTTGTTGAAGGACCGGTCGGGGCGGTAGCCGCCGTCGAACATCGCGTACAGGACTCGGCGGTGCACGGGCTTGAGGCCGTCACGGACGTCCGGAAGGGCACGGCCCACGATGACGGCCATGGCGTAGTCCAGGTAGGAACGCTGCATTTCGGTCTGCAGGTCCACCTGTTCCACACGGTCGATCAGCACGTCGCCTTCAAGAACGGTGTCCGGAGTCCCGGTCTCGGGGGCGGGAATCTCGGGGGTTTCGTCGCTCATTCTTTATTTTCCGTTTCAGGTATATGTCTGGTTCTGAATACTTTGGAGCGGGTCCTTAGATGTCCAGGAACCTGACGTCCTTGGCGTTCTGCTGGATGAAGTTGCGGCGTGATTCCACGTCTTCGCCCATGAGGACGGAGAAGATCTGGTCGGCGGCAAGGGCATCGTCCATGGTCACCTGCAGCAGCGTGCGGTGGTCGGGATCCATGGTGGTGTCCCACAGCTCGGTGTAGTCCATCTCGCCCAGGCCCTTGTAGCGCTGGATGCCGTTATCCTTGGGGATGCGGCGGCCGGCGGCCTGTCCCGCCACCAGCTTGGCGTCGCGTTCGCGGTCGCTGTAGACGTAGTCATGCGGCGCGTTGGACCATTTGATCCGGTACAGCGGCGGCTGCGCCAGGTACACGTAGCCGTTCTCGATCAGGGGACGCATGTAGCGGAACAGCAGGGTCATCAGCAGGGTGGTGATGTGCTGGCCATCCACGTCGGCATCTGCCATGAGCACAATCTTGTGGTACCGCAGCTTGGCGAGGTCGAAGTCCTCACCGATGCCGGTTCCGAAGGCGGTGATCATGGACTGGACCTCCGCGTTGCCCAGGGCCTTGTCCAGGCGCGCGCGTTCCACGTTCAGGATCTTGCCGCGCAGCGGCAGGATGGCCTGTGTCTCGGGGTTGCGGCCGCGCTTGGCGGAACCACCGGCGGAGTCACCCTCCACGATGTAGACCTCGCACTTTTCCGGATCCTTGGAGGAGCAGTCGGAAAGCTTGCCAGGCATGCCAAAGGACTCCAGCGGGCTCTTGCGCCGGGCGTTGTCCCGGGCCTTGCGCGCTGCCATCCTTGCCTGGGCGGCGGAGATCGCCTTGCGGATGACGTCGCGGGCGGGGCCTGGGTTGCGCTCCAGCCAGTCGCCCAGGCCGTCGGTGACAACGCGCTGGACGAAGCCCTTGACCTCGGAGTTGCCCAGCTTGGTTTTGGTCTGGCCTTCGAACTGGGGTTCAGCCAGTTTGACGGAGATGACGGCGGTGAGGCCCTCACGGATGTCGTCACCCGTGAGGTTGTCTTCCTTCTCCTTGATGATGCCCTTCTCCCGGGCGTACCGGTTGATGAGGGATGTCAGGGCAGCGCGGAAACCTTCTTCGTGGGTGCCGCCCTCGTGGGTGTTGATGGTGTTGGCGTAGGTGTGCACGCTCTCGGAGTACGCGCTGGTCCACTGCATGGCCATTTCCAGGGCGATGCGGCGTTCCGTGTCCTCGGTTTCGAAGGCGATGACGTCTTCGTGGACAACCTCCACCTTCTTGCCCGAGTTCAGGTGCTTGACGTAGTCCAGCAGGCCTTCGTCGTACTGGTACACCACTGTGCGGTGCTCTGCGCTGACCTCACCCTCGGTGCTGAGGTCGTCGAGGTCCAGGTCGCCGTCCGAGTCGTCGGCTGCCGTGCGCTCGTCCGTCAAGGTGATACGCAGGCCCTTGTTCAGGAAGGCCATCTGCTGGAAACGGGCGCGGAGCGTCTCGAAATCGAACTCGGTGGATTCAAAGATCGCAGGATCGGGGTAGAAGGTCTGGGTGGTGCCGGTGGCGTCCGTCTCCTCGCCCTTCACCAGGCTGCCCTGGGGCTTGCCGCCGTCGGCAAACGACATCCGCCATACGTGCCCCTGGCGCCGCACTTCGGTGTCCACGCGGCTGGAGAGGGCGTTGACCACGGAAATGCCGACACCGTGCAGGCCACCGGAGACGGCATAACCGCCGCCGCCGAACTTGCCGCCGGCGTGCAGGATGGTCATGACCACCTCGACGGTGGGCTTATGTTCAGTGGGGTGCATGTCCACGGGAATGCCGCGTCCGTCGTCCACCACCTTCACGCCGCCGTCGGCCTGAAGGACCACCTCGATATGGCTGCAGTAGCCGGCCAGCGCCTCATCCACCGAGTTGTCCACCACTTCATAGACCAGGTGGTGCAGGCCGCGGGGCCCTGTGGAGCCGATGTACATGCCGGGACGCTTGCGGACAGCTTCGAGGCCTTCAAGCACAGTGATATCGCTGGCGCCGTATTCCCTTTGGGTGCTGGGCGCAGCCGGGGTATCAGGGGTGCGGCCATCCTCGACTGCTGTATCTGCTGCCAGAATATCTGTATTGTCGTTAGCCACAGGCGCTGCGACTCCTCTGTTCTCGATGATGGCCGGCCGGTTTCTTTTCCCAGGGAAAAGCCACCCGCCAACAGGCACAAACTTATGGCGCCGGTGACTTGTTGACGGTTTGTGCTCCACGCTCCGCACGCGGATAGCGCGCGGAGAACGGACTGGTGTCAACGTTTCATCCGCGCCCAGTTATCTGCATCGATTCTACCGCGAACAGGTCCAGATCCCTGCATTCGGAGGGCCTTCGCCGCCAGTGAACATGGCCCTCCGAGGCTCTGGGTCCCGCCTAGGGCGGCCCCGCGGTACGCCCTCCGGGTGCCTATACACGCTGCGGTCCTTACAGCGCCCTACACGCCCTCGGGCGCAGTTTCAAGAGCTGGGTGCCGGCTATCCGTACGTGTCCCGCGGCCCACGGCCGTTGACGCTGCGTCCACCCTTGCGCCAGCTGGGTGCCGAGGGGCCGAGTACCTGGATGCTGGTCACCACGCCGTCGCCCAGTTCCCGGCGGAATTTATCGAGGAGGCTGCTGCTCAAAAGCCGCAGCTGCGTGGCCCAGGCAGTGGAATCACACCGCACGTGGAGTGTGGTGTCGGTAAAGCTTTCGGGAGTGCAGTGGGCCGAGATTTCCGGCCCCACCAGTGTGGCCCACTCCGCCATGACGGAACCGACGGCCACCGGTGACGTCCAGCCGCGCTCTGCCACCAGCCGGCCAACAACTTTTCCCAGGCCCAGGGGGTCGCGGCCCGTGGAGTGGAACTGGCTGAAGCCGCGCGTGTCACGGATACCGCCCTTGGCCTTCTGCGAACCAGGCCGGGCCACCCTGCGCCGGACTTCACCGCGCGCGGCCGCGGCTTCGCGCATCCGGTTCAGCGCAGCCTGCGGGGCATCGATGTTGTCAGGCTCGCGGCCGGGCTGCGGCCCGCCGCCCTGCTCAGTGCTCATCGATACCTCCCGGGATGACCTTCACCCGCCGCCCGGACAGCTCTTCCGGAATATCGGCGTCGACGGCGGCGGTCACCAGGACCTGTTCCGCGCCGGAGACTATTGCCGCCAGTTTACGCCGCCGCTGGACATCAAGTTCGGCAAACACATCGTCCAGGATGAGGATGGGCGCCGAGCCTCCGGTCCGGGCATCGTCCAGCATCACGTAGTACGAGGCCAGCCGGAGCGACAGGCACATGGACCATGTTTCCCCATGCGAGGCATACCCCTTGGCCGGCGCCTGGCCCAGCATCAGCTCCAGTTCGTCACGGTGCGGCCCGACCAGCGATATGCCCCGTTCCAGTTCCTTCTTCCGCGACTCCGCAAAGGCCTGGACATACCGTTCCGTGAGTTGTTCCACCGAGAGAAGTCGCAGGTCATCCTGCCCGTCCGAAGTACCCTCGGCAGCGGCGCGCTGCACGCCGCCGGCCGGGACGCCGTCGTCGTCCATTTGGTTCTGGAGCGTTGAACGGTAGGTGGCGTCGGCGGGCTTGGTGGCGTCCGTGAGCTCAGCATAGGCGCGGGCCAGGTGCGGGCGGAGCCGTTCCACCAGCTCCAGCCGGGCGTGCAACAGTTCCGCACCGGCGCGGGCCATGTGCTGGTCCCAAACGTCGAGGGTGGATTCATGCGCTGCGGTGAATTTTCCGGCGCGGGCCGATTTCAGCAGGGCATTGCGCTGTTTCAGGACACGGTCGTAGTCACTGCGGGTGGCGGCATGATGCGGAATAAGGCTGGCCAGCAGCTCATCAAGGAAGCGGCGGCGGTTGGACGGATCGCCCTTGACCAATGCCAGGTCTTCCGGCGCGAACAGGACGGTCTGGCAGATGCCGAGAAGATCGCGGGCACGGACCGGGTTGCTGCGGTTGATGCGGCCACGGTTGGCGCGGCCGGCATTGATTTCCAGCTCGAGGACCGTGACCTGGGTTCCGCGGACCAGCCGGGCACGCACCAGGGCACGCTCCGTGCCGAACCGCAGCAGCGGCGCATCGGAACTCACCCGGTGCGAGCTGAGCGTGGCCAGGTAGCCGATGGCCTCCATGAGGTTGGTCTTGCCGATGCCGTTGTATCCCACCAGGACGGTGACGCCCGGGCCCAGGGCAAGGTCAACCTGGGCGTAACTGCGGAAGTCGGTCAGTGAAAGGTGTTCCAGGTACACGCGGTTTTCGGCAATTCTGGGAACGCTGCTGGTTCCCGGTGGGTGCTACTTGGCGGGACGGGTTGCGTGGCCGCCAAACTGGTGGCGGAGCGCGGAAACCATCTTCATGGCAGGAGAGGTGTCTTCGCGCGATGCGAACCGGGCGAACAGCGCGGCGGTGATGGCCGGAGCGGGCACTGCGCTGGCAATGGCCTCTTCCACGGTCCATCGGCCCTCGCCCGAGTCCTCCACGTAGTCGTCGATCGAGGACAGTCCCGGGTCCTCGTCAAGTGCCTTGACCATGAGGTCCAGCAGCCACGAGCGGACCACCGTTCCCTTCTGCCATGCCCGGAAGGTGCCGGGCAGGTCGGTGACGATGTCCTTGGCCGCGAGTAGTTCGTAGCCTTCGGCATATGCCTGCATCAGGCCGTACTCGATTCCGTTGTGGACCATCTTGGCGTAATGGCCGGCACCGATGCCGCCCACGTGGACGAAACTGTCCGCCCGTTCGCCCTCGGGGCGCAGGGCGTCAAAGACGGGCAGTGCGCGTTCGATGTCGGCGGCGTCACCGCCGGCCATCAGTCCATAGCCGTTCTGCAGGCCCCAGACTCCGCCCGAGACGCCGCAGTCCGCAAAGCGGATCCCCTTGGCGGCAAGCAGTTCGCCGTGTTTCTGGTCTTCGGTGAACCGGGAGTTCCCGCCGTCGATGACCAGGTCGCCCTGTTCCAGTTTTTCACTGAGTTCGCTGATTACCGCGTCCGTGATGGCCCCCGACGGCACCATCACCCAAATAATCCTGGGCACCGGGACGGCAGCGATCAGGTCATCGACGCTGGCGGCATCAGTGACGTCCGGGTTCCGGTCATAGCCGGTGACCTCCACGCCACCTTTGCGCAGCCGCTCGCGCATGTTGAATCCCATTTTGCCAAGGCCAATCAGTCCAATGTGCATTATGCGGGTTCTCTTTTCTGCGCTGGTGGGGGATGTGTAGCCCAACTGCGTGCGCCCACGCCGCCAGGGTTCCGTGGCCGGGCTTGCGGGGCGGGGGTGGCGGCCGATGGGGACTAGTTGGGAAGGCGGACCGGCATCACCAGGTAGCGGTAGTCATCCTGGTCCTCGCCGTCGGCGTCTGCCTGGGCCGTGATCATGGCCGGCTTGGGCGCCGTGGTGAAGGAGAAACGGACGAACTTGGTCTCAATGACGCTGAGGCCTTCAATCAGGTAATGCGGGTTGAAGGCAACCGTGATGTCGTCACCGGAAAGCTGGGCCTCCAGCTCCTCGGAGGCTTGGGCGTCCTCACCGGTGCCTGCGTCCAGGTTCAGCAGGCCTGAGGTGAAAGCAAGCCGGACCGGGGTGTTGCGTTCGGCCACGAGCGAGACGCGCCGGACGGCCTCCACCAGTTCCTGCGTCTGGACGGTGGCGTGGATGGGCGTGGACTCCGGGAACAGCGAACGGATTTTCGGGTAGTCACCGTCCACCAGCAGTGACGTTGTGGTGCGGCCGCCGCTTTCGAAGCCGATAAGCCGGCTGTCGTCGTCGGACAGGGCCAGGTTGATGTCACCGCTGTTGCCCAGCGTCTTGGCCACCTCGTTGAGGGTCTTGGCCTTGACCAGGGCACTGGTGGAGATGCCCGGGGTAACCGGCTTCCACGGTACTTCGCGCATGGCGAGCCGGTACCGGTCCGTTGCCAGAAGCGTTATCAGGTCGTCTTCGATCTCCATCCGCACGCCGGTGAGGATGGGGAGGGTGTCGTCCTTGCTCGCAGCGATGATGACCTGGGAAACGGCCTGGGCAAAGGCGTCGCCCGGAACGGTTCCACTGATGGCCGGCAGGGCAGGCAGCGGGGGGTACTCGGCTTCGGGCATGGTGGCCAGGTGGAAGCTGCTTCGGCGGCAGGTGAGCGTGACTTTGTTGCCATCCGTTTCGACATCCACCGGAGCGGAAGGCAGGCTGCGGCAGATGTCGGCGAGCAGGCGGCCCGACACGAGGATGGTTCCTTCGTCCCTGATGTCCGCCGTGATTTCAAGCCGTGCCGAGGTCTCGTAATCGAAGCTGGAGAGGCTGACCGTTCCCGCTTCAGCCTTCAACAGCAGGCCGGAGAGGACAGGCACCGGCGGCCGCGGAGACAACGAGCGGGCTGTCCAGGTGACGGCTTCTGCCAGGACGTCCCGATCGACTCTGAACTTCACGGAAGGGTGCCGCCTTTCATTGCTGCTGCCAGGTAAACCCGGGAATTTCGCAGGGAAACTCCGGAAGAAGTGGGGCGCACCCTGGCTGGTGCATGGTTCGTCGAGCTCGCAACCACGCAGAAACCCAGGGATGGGAGCGCTGCTGACAGCTTAGCCGGAAGATCCTCGATTAACCCATCCCCCGGTGTACAGCCCGGCCCGCTTTGGGGCCGGCAGGCCCCCTCGCCGGGCGTCCGGATCGATCTTGTTGTTTGAGGGAATTCAATTTTTTGGGATTCGTAGTGTTAATAACTGCTGTGGAAACTGTGGATAACCCTGTCCTGCCCCACCGTTCCGCGGTTAAGGCCTGTTCACGGACTGTGCGTTAACTGGGTTTTAAACAGGGTGTGGATGGGGACAACGTGAAGGCCGGTTTTTAACGATCCACAGACGGCTTAAGGGTTTTAAGCCCATTAACCGCGCTTGTCCCCTTAACTATCCACAGGCTTATCCACATGCCCCTGTTAATAAGGTATGGAGTGCCGGGGGCGGTGTGGATTCAGGAGTCGCGCTGTTGCTGTTTGATCCGGTTGGTCAGCTCTGTCACCTGGTTGTAAATCACACGGCGTTCGGCCATCAGTTCGCGGATCTTCCGGTCGGCGTGGATGACCGTCGTATGATCGCGGCCGCCAAGTTCCTGCCCGATCTTGGGAAGCGACATGTCAGTCAGCTCCCGGCAGAGGTACATGGCGATCTGCCGGGCGGTGACCAGTGTCCGGGTCCGGGACTTGCTGCACAGTTCTTCCATGCTGAGCTTGAAGTAGTCCGCCGTCTGTTGGAGGATCTGGGCGGACGTGATCTCCTGCGCGCCGTCGTCGGTAATCAGGTCCTTCAGGACCATTTCGGCAAGTGCCACGTCCACGGGCTGGCGGTTCAGGCTTGCGAAGGCCGTTACCCGGATCAGGGCACCTTCAAGCTCGCGGATATTGCTGGAAATCTTGGAAGCGATGTACTCCAGGGCATCATCCGGTGCCGACAAGCCCTCGCTCAGTGCCTTCTTGCGGAGGATGGCGATACGGGTTTCGAGTTCCGGCGGCTGGATGTCCGTCAGCAGGCCCCACTCAAACCGGGACTTCATGCGGTCCTCGAACCCTGCCAGCAGCTTGGGCGGCTGGTCCGAGGTGATGACTACCTGCTTGTTGTTGTTGTGGAGCGAGTTGAATGTGTGGAAGAACTCCTCCAGCGTCCGGTCCTTGCCCGCCAGGAACTGGATGTCGTCAATGAGCAGCACGTCCACGTTCCGGTACGTGGTCTTGAAGCTGGCGCCCTCGTCGTCACGGATGGAGTTGATGAAGTCGTTGGTGAACTCTTCGGAGTTGACGTAGCGCACACGGATCCCGCTGTAGAGCCGCCGGGCGTAGTGGCCGATTGCGTGCAGGAGGTGGGTCTTACCCAGTCCGGAGTCACCGTAGATGAAGAGCGGGTTGTACGCCTTGGCAGGAGCTTCGGCGACAGCGACGGCGGCTGCGTGGGCAAAGCGGTTCGAGGAACCGATCACGAAGGTGTCGAAGACGTACTTGGGGTTCAGCCGGCCGAATTCATGCGACGTGCTGGGCAGCATGGGCTGCGGCTTCTGCTCGATCAGCTGGTCAGGTGCGTAGGCGGGCTCGACGACGGGCTCAGGCTCCTCATGGATGGGAACCAGATCCGTGTCGACGTCGATGGCGCAGCGGATGTCCTCGGAGAAGACGTTGTGCAGGGCATCGTCCAGGGCGTCCTTGACCTGGGTCTGCAGCACTTCCCGGGTGAGTTCATTGGGCACGGCCACCAGGAGGGTGGAACCGATGAGCCCCTGCGCCTGGGCAAGGATGACAAAGCCCCTCTGGCGGGGTGATACGCGGTGGTCCTGTTCCAGCAGGCTGACAACCCGGCGCCAGGAACTTCCGACAGTATTGGCGTGGTTGGCTTCGTCTACTGTCATCAATCGGTTCCCTCAAAACTTGCTTTGCCTGCATTGCCTGCAGCCCAAGTCCGGAACCAGGGTGCTGGCCCCACTTAATCCACAGGGTTATGCACAGTCCGTGGATAATCGGCTACTGGGACACTCTAGGGGATGAAAAGCCTAGAAGATAGCTGGCTATCCGGCTGTGGATAATTACACTGTTGTGGTTCTCGGAACGCCCCTGTGAGCCACTTCATCCACAGGCTGTTGGGGATACTTAGGCACAGCTGGGGACAGCCGCCAAGGCGCCTTCCGGTTTGACTCCGGCCTGCAGATTGCCCTAACGTTGTGAAGTCCTTTGTGTCCGCTTTTTGGCCCCATCTGAACTCTCCAGGCGCAGTGCGTCCGGACAGCCGGGGGAAGCGTGCATATACAAAACTTAGCGTCGGCCAGTTCTTCCCCATACTGATCGGGTGGGCGCACCTTTGATCCACTGGAGTAACTAACGTGAGCAAGCGGACTTTTCAGCCGAATAACCGCCGTCGAGCCAAGAAGCACGGCTTCCGCCTTCGTATGCGTACCCGTGCCGGCCGTGCCATCCTGGCAGCCCGTCGTGGCAAGGGCCGCACCGAACTGTCGGCCTAGATAACTGGCTTGTCGGTAGACATCCCTTTGCGAGTTTAAGGTGCTGGCCGCCCGCAACCGCTTGAGGACCTCAACCGATTTTTCAACAACCGTACGTTCCGGTGTCCGCAATGGGCGCCGGAACGTAGTGTTATATGCGGCAGCCATTGCTGCCGACGAACCCAGCCGGATCGGGTTCATTGTTTCCAAGGGTGTAGGGAACGCTGTGGTCAGGAACCTCGTTAAGAGGAGACTGAGAGAAGCAGCTGCTGCCTCGTTGCGAGAGCACGGTACAGGACTGGCTATTGTGGTGCGGGCGCTTCCGGCGTCCGCGTCCGCCAGTTGGGACCAGCTGCTGTCGGACTACAACGCTGCATTGGAATCCACGCTGAACCGGCTGGCTGGCCGCCCTCCACGGGCTGCCGCGACAGGTTCGGCCGGTACAACACAGGAGGGGACAACGCGTGTCTAACGCCACCGCCGTCGTCGCCCGTTTCCGCAACGTGCCTGCCGCCGTCGGCAAGTTCCTCTGGAACCTGCCCCGCAACGTCCTCATTCTTCTGCTGATGGCCTACCGCAAGGTGGTTTCTCCCTTGTACGGGCCGGTCTGCCGATTCTTCCCTTCCTGCTCGGCCTACGCCCTTGAAGCGGTCACTGTCCATGGCGCCGTCAAGGGGAGCTGGCTCGCGGTCCGGCGCCTTGGCCATTGCCATCCATGGAATGCCGGCGGAGTGGACCACGTCCCCGCCGGCCACAGGGAATGGCCCGCAGGCCAGACCCCCACAATTGTTGTGCTGAACAATCCGGACAGGTACCTGGTTGCTCGGACTGATGAAGAAGGCCGCAGTGCGGCCTGACGAATAGGGATAAGTATGGACTTCTTTGGAACAATCATGGCCCCGTTCAAGTGGCTGGTTTCCATCATCATGATCGGATTCCACGATGGCTTGAGCGCCATCGGGATGCCTGCTGCGAACGGCTGGACCTGGACTTTGTCCATCATCGGACTCGTGCTGGTGATCCGTGCCGCCCTGATCCCGGTATTCGTCAAGCAGATCAAGGCCCAGCGCGGCATGCAGCTGCTGCAGCCCGACCTGAAGAAGCTCCAGGACAAGTACAAGGGCAAGACCGACCAGCTGTCCCGCCAGGCCATGGCCCAGGAACAGATGGCCATGTACAAGAAGCATGGGACCAACCCGTTCTCGGCCTGCCTGCCCATGCTGATCCAGATGCCGTTCTTCTTTGCACTGTTCCAGGTGCTCTCCGGTATCTCCGCCGCAAAGGACCAGGGCGCCGGCATCGGTGCCATGAGCCATGAGCAGGTTGTGGAATTCGACGCGTCGAGCATTTTTGGTGCTCCGCTGTCTGCCTCCCTGCTGCATGGCGGGGGTGGCGGCAACCAGGTTGCTGTGTGGATCCTTTCCATCGTGATGATCCTGGCCATGACGGCCTCGCAGTTCATCACCCAGAAGCAGATCATGGCCAAGAACATGTCCGAAGAGGCCATGGCCAGCCCGTTCATGCGGCAGCAGAAGATGATGCTTTACATCCTGCCCATCGTCTTCGGTGTGGGCGGCATCAACTTCCCCATCGGTGTGCTCATCTACTGGACCACCACCAACCTGTGGACCATGGGCCAGCAGTTCTTCGTCATCCGCCGCATGCCGACGCCGGGATCCCCCGCAGCCAAGGCCCTCGCCGAACGCCGTGCCGCCAAGGGCCTCCCCGCCCTTTCCGTCCTCACCGGCAAGCGGGATGAAGAAACCGACGCCGCCGCGGCCGCCGCACTTGAGACCAAGGGACAGCGCGTCCAGCCCCAGCGCAAGAACAGGAAGAAGAAGTAATGTCAGCCGAGAGCACCGAACACGCCCTTTCTGAAGAGATTGAAGATCAGGACGAGTCCGTGAACCAGGATGCTTCGTCCGCAAAGGTCTCCGCCGCCAGCCGCCTCGAGGAAGAGGGGGACGTGGCTGCCGACTACCTTGAGGAACTGCTGGACATCGCCGACATCGACGGCGACATTGACATCGAGGTCCGCAACGGCCGGACGTACATTTCCATCGTTGCCGACGAGGAAGCCGAGGGGCTGGAGAGCCTTGTCGGCGAGGACGGCGAGGTCCTCGAGGCCCTCCAGGAGCTCACCCGGCTGGCGGTCCTGTCCGCCACGCAAAACCGCTCCCGGCTTGTCCTGGACATCAACGGCTACCGGCAGGAACGCACCGGCCATCTGCAGAAGATCGCCGAAGACGCAGCGGCTTCCGTGAAGGAGACCGGCAAGTCCGTCGCCCTGGAACCGATGAGTGCCTACGAACGCAAGATCGTGCACGACGCCGTGGCCGACCTCGGCCTGGTCAGCGAGTCCGAGGGCGAAGGCGCCGGACGCCACATTGTTGTTTCCGCAGACTAGAGAATGCTGACCCCATAACCATGGTTGACATCACGGCAGCAGAGCTTCGCGCTGCTGAGAAGATCTTCGGCGACCGCCTGGACCTGGCAAAGCGCTACGTGGAGCATCTGGCAACGTCCGGCACCGAGCGGGGCCTGATCGGGCCGCGCGAGGTTCCCCGGCTGTGGAGCCGGCACGTGCTCAATTGTGCCGTCATCGAAAGCGAGATCGCCCAGGGAAGCCACGTTGCCGACGTCGGAAGCGGCGCCGGACTGCCCGGCCTGTGCCTTGCCATTGCGCGCCCCGACCTTGAGCTCACGCTCATTGAACCCCTGGAGCGCCGCGTGATCTGGCTCCAGGAAGTGGTTGATGACCTGGGCCTGGACAATGTCACGGTGATGCGCACCCGCGCCGAGCTCGCCGTGGGGCAGGTGGAGGCTGACGTGGTGACAGCCCGTGCGGTATCGGCGTTGACCAACCTCGCCGGCCTGACCATCCCGCTGCTTGGTGGCCACGGTGAAGTGGTGGCCATCAAGGGCCGCAGCGCCGGCGAGGAGATCGAGAAGGCTGCCAAGACCATCCGCAAGTTGGGTGGTATTGAGACTTCCGTGCTGACGGTGGGCGACAACCTCCTTGAGGAACCCACCACGGTGGTCCGCATCGTTGTAAACAAGCCCCAAAAGAAGTCCTAATGCGGGCCCGCTGACGGCTGTCAGCGGGTTGGAGCAGTTAGGCTAGACAACGGCAGCAAAATTGGCTGAACGAGAGTGAGTGTGCCCCAGTGACCAGTAGTGAAGCCTCCGCACAACGGATCCCGCCGTTTGTGTCCTTGGGGTCGGCACGTTCTGTCGCTGGGTCCGGGCTTGCCGGTATAGCAATGGCACCCGGAAGAGGTGGTAATCACCCTAAAACGGTTGGTGCTGCGTCCGCCGGCAGTGCGGTTTCACGTGAAACAACCTCCTCAGGTCGTTCGAACGTCATCGACGCCATCGATGATTCAAGTCCCATCGCCCGCGAGCTTGCCCACGAGACGAAGCGCCGTGAGCGCCTGATGGGACGTCAGCTCCCGCGTCCTGACAAGACCCGCATCTTCACGGTTTCCAACCAGAAGGGCGGGGTGGGCAAGACCACCACCACCGTGAATATTGCCGCGGCCCTGGCGGCTGCCGGACTGAACGTCCTGGTCATCGATATCGACCCCCAGGGCAACGCTTCCACCGCACTGGGAATTGAGCACCATGCCGACGTGGACAGCATCTATGACGTCCTGATCAATGACGTCCCGCTGGCGGATGTGGTTGCCCCGTGCCCGGACATTGGAAAGCTCATCTGTGCCCCGGCCACTATCCATCTTGCGGGTGCCGAGATTGAACTGGTTTCGCTTGTTGCCCGCGAACAGCGGTTGCGGCGTGCCATCGATGTCTACGCGAAGACCCGCGAGAAGAACGGTGAAGAACGCCTGGACTACGTGTTCATTGACTGCCCGCCCAGCCTGGGCCTGCTGACGGTCAACGCCTTTTGCGCCGCCAGCGAGGTTCTTATCCCCATCCAGTGCGAATACTACGCGCTGGAGGGCCTGAGCCAGCTCCTCAAGAACATCGAGATGATCCAGAAGCACCTCAACGCGGACCTCGTTGTTTCAACCATCCTCCTGACGATGTACGACGGCCGCACCAACCTCGCTGCCCAGGTGGCCGCAGAGGTACGCCAGCATTTCCCGGACCAGGTGCTCGCGGCTGTGGTTCCACGGTCCGTGCGGATTTCCGAAGCTCCCAGCTACCAGCAGACAGTCATGACGTATGATCCGTCCTCGAGTGGCGCACTGTCCTACCTGGAAGCCGCCGCTGAAATAGCCGAACGCTAAAATCTTCAATACCGCAACGCACGGAGCCAGGCTGGTCCGGGGCTCTACCACTGGAGGGATTTACCCATGAGCGAGAAGCGACGGGGCCTAGGCCGCGGTCTTGGCGCGCTGATTCCGAGTTCCGCCGCAACCAATGGGTCGGGCAACGGTGGGACGGTATCCCGGCCTGTGGATCTGTTCTTTCCGGAAGGACGGAAGAAAACCGAGCCGGTAGAACAACCCGCAGCCGAAGCCCCCGCGAAAACGCAGGACAAGGAAGCCACGGCTCCCGGCCAGCGCACCGCGGCAGGCAACGCAGCGGCTGCCACGACGGCGCCGGACAAAGACGGCGACGGCAGGAAGTCTGCTTCCTCAAGTCCGGAAGTTCCGGCGAAAAAGACGGCTGCCAGGAAGACTTCCGCGGCCAGCTCCAATGAGTCCCCGGAATCCTCCCCCGCCGCTGAAACCCCGGCGGTCCCCGAGGTTGTGGACAGCCCTGCCGAAGACGGTCCAGTGCCTGCCGAGACCGCCGGTGCAGACTTCCGGGAGGAATCCGGTGTTGAGCTGGTGGAAGTTCCCGGTGCCCGCTTTGCGGAAATCCCGGTGTCAGACATCCATCCGAACCGCAAGCAGCCCCGAAATGTCTTCGATGAGGATGACATGGCTGAGCTGGTGCACTCGGTGCGCGAAATCGGCGTCCTCCAGCCAATTGTGGTCCGCACCTCAACCGAATCCGGTAGCGAGCCCTATGAACTGGTCATGGGTGAGCGCCGCTGGCGCGCCGTACAGGCAGCGGGCCTAGAAACCATCCCCGCCATTATCCGTGACACAACGGACGATGACCTGCTCCGGGATGCGCTGCTTGAAAACCTGCACCGCAGCCAGCTGAACCCCCTCGAAGAAGCGGCGGCCTACCAGCAGCTCCTCGAAGACTTCGGCACCACCCACGAGCAGCTGGCGGATCGCATCGGCCGCTCCCGGCCCCAGGTATCCAACACGCTCCGCCTGTTGAAGCTGCCCCCGCTGGTTCAGCGGCGAGTTGCGGCGGGTGTGCTGTCCGCCGGCCATGCCAGGGCGCTTCTCTCCCTTCCCGATGCTGCAGCCATGGAACGGCTTGCGCAGAAAATTGTCGCAGAGGGAATGTCTGTCCGCGCTACTGAAGAAGCGGTTACGCTCTACCAGGATCCGGCCAAGCCCGCCAAGAACAATATCCCGCGTCCCGGAGCACGGCACGAACGCCTGGACTACCTGGCATCCTCGCTGTCGGACCGCCTTGATACCAACGTTAAAATCTCCCTTGGTGTCAGGAAGGGTAAGGTCAGTATCGAGTTCGCCAGCGTCGAAGACCTGAACAGGATCATGGATGTCTTGGCTCCAGGTTCAACCAACTGATTCAAAGTTAGAAGGCCCGGTTCGTTGCGAATCGGGCCTTTTTGTTTTGGTGATCATTGCCCGTGGTTCCCATGGTTGGTTGATGAGGCTGTTTTCAGGCCCTTGTGTCGTTCAACCCTCCCCCAGCTAGTCCCCGAACCCTGCCTATTCCTGGTTGTTCCTGGCTGGCTTCCGCGGGGTTGCCGGCGTACATCGTGCGGCTGCACTTGTTCTGTCAGATTGGTGGCGTGCACGGGGCCGATTTAGTGCCGCTGGGAGGCCGGACAGCAGCCCCAACTCCATCTATGTACGTGCGCAGCGGTAAGTTGCAGATCCGCCATACTGGGTCCACGCTAGACGCGGGCGTCGGTGCCGGCGTCACAAAACGGTGTTCCTGACCTTTATGCGTCGGCCAGTTGTGGTGTGGTCTCTGGTGGGTCAAGGACTCATGGGCTGGTTACCCTCGTTCTTGTTTCACGTGAAACAAGGGTGAGTCCCGCCGCCTTCTGCGGTGCAATCGCTCCGCAAATCACCCCGCAAAGACGCTTAGTGCGATGCTGCGGTGATCTGTGGCTTGCCGCCAAAGTCCGATAACTGCACGCTCGGCCACACTCCACCCTTTTGCTGGACGCTCGCGTGGAGGACTTGCCAGATCTTGGTGAATGTAGTGCCATTGCTGGAGCATTTTGCTCTGCATGGGGTTTCCGCCCGAGTTGAAATGATCGGCATACGCGGCTGGTAACCGAGAATCCGGGCGTTTCGATGAACGCCCCCATTCGTGGAAGACCCAGGTTCTTGACCTTTCCCGCTTCAGCGGCATATCGGCGTCAGGTTCGGTAACTGCGGGAACATGTCCAGTGCCATATCGGAGCGCGTCCGATCCCGACACCAAGTGTGCGCAGAGAATCTCGTAGACGTCCTCGACGTGGACGACCTGGGCCGACTGTCATAGCACTATAGCCATGCACGATAGCCATGGGACTTGTTCAATCCTGGTGATAGCCCGGAATCATGGCCCAGGCGAAAGTCCACTATGTCAGGGTCCACCGTATCTAGGAATGCGCTTGCGTCCACCTGCGCGTTGATGCCGTCACGCGGCTGCTCGCGGGCGTCAGTCAAGCATGGCGTTTCGCGTGAAACAGCCAGCTGCCATGGGGTTCGGCTGCCCGCTGAGCCAGTGGACCACGACGTGGATCCTTGATACCGATGATGCTGGAGCCGTGCGGGAAGGCTACGCTCATCGTTTCCCCTGAAACAGCCAGCTGCCATGGGGTTTGGCTGCCCGCTGAGCCAGTGGACCACGACGTGGATCCTTGATACCGATGATGCTGGAGCCGTGCGGGATGGCTACGCTCCGCGTTTCACGTGAAACATGTGCGCTTGCTATGGGTAACCAGGCTCGACTGGAAGGCGTCATCCGTCAGCCCAGCAGTAATGCCGGCCCCACCAGAGTAGAGCGGACTCTATGGCCTTCGCCTCGCGTGCTCGCTCCCACACCTCTGTTCGATGCCTGCTTGGCCTCCGGCCTTATCTGGGGCGCCATAATTGTCTCCTGGCCACTGGTCGTCTCTTCGTGACGAGTCCGCCTTTTTTGGTAGCTGAGCCATATGTGGTGCTGTTCTCCGGAACGTGTCGCCGCCGCTGAATGGGTGGGCGCCGATCACTGAGTGCGGGGCTGGGATTCACCTGGATGTTGATGGCTCGCGGATTGCAGATGCGTCACCTCGTAATGGAAGGAGCACAGTCGTGGCCAGGTACCGGCAATGTCCTACTGGTGTGCGCGCTACTTTGCACCAGCCACTGTACCGGGAGGCGCGCCCGAAAGGGTGGTCTGCTTCGAAGCTCTTGAGGACCAGGAGAGGGGCTGGATAGGGTCATCACGGTACTGGCTTCTTGCGCTTCCAGAGGTGACTAACCAAAAGCCCCATCGCGGGTGGCACATGTCTCTGTCCTGTTGGCCGGCAGGAGGTCCCGTGGCTCCCCTTGGCGCAGTTGCCGGCGGAGCAGAACTGGGATGCCACGGGCTTGTGTGACCAATTTCATCGGTGGATATCCCTGTGGATAAGAGTGTGGATAACTCTGGCGGCAGGTGTGGGTAAGACTCCAGGTGCTAAAAGGTCAGTCGGGGGTCCAAGACGACCGTTCCCGCCGCGCGCGCCATCCGACTCGGAGCGCGGGTATGCGTTTCACGTGAAACGATCCTCAATGTCGTCTGCAGCCCCCGCGTACGCTGGTAGATAGCACTCGGCTGGTTGATTGCGGGCCTTTGGGGACGCACCTCCCCATCTGGGAACCGGTCGGTCTGCATTTTCACACGGATAACCGCTGGGACAACTCCTGATTTGCCGGCAGTAAAGTCTGCCACGTGATGGGGATCAGATTTGCGGAAGCTGCAGCGGCTGTGGATAAGTATGTGGATACTGACGCGATTGGCATGTGGAAAACTTTGTGTATAACTCTGCGCGCACGGTGGGGGTGACGGGTCGCAGGGCGCTCGGCCGCAGGCGCGAATGCGTGGAGCTTCCGACCGGGACAGGGACATGCCCCTGCTCCAATTCACAGTGGTTATCGTTTCGTGGGGCGCTGAACGGGAGGCTCCGATCCACATGTCCACGCTGGGCCATCAGCCTGGCGGTCTAGCTGCTGCTGCATTGGTTTGTGCCGCCGGCTGGAGCTCCCGGGCCGTGGTGTCGAAACGCACACACAGTGTGAATGCGTCGTGAACCAGGTGAGATTGACGCGCTTGGCCCTTAGTACGATCCTTGTTGCCTTTGCCGACCCCGAGCTGGGGGCGGCCGGTCGCGTCGATCAGCGCGCGACCGTCCAGTAAGTGATTGCGGCATCTCGGTAACCGAGGTCGGATAAGCGCTTGGATAAACGAAGCAAGGGGGTCCTACGTACCGATACTCATACCGCGTTGCGCCGTAGGGTTTCCGTTACTCCTTCACTGGTGCGGGGCTACCCTTACTGCCCGTCTCCGGTCTGCGTCGCGGGCCGAGCGTGGAGATGTTTCATGTGAAACGCCGCGCACTCCCCTGTGCTTGTCATGTTTCACGTGAAACACTTCTGCGCTCCGCCGGAGCGCTGGATGCCTCTATATGGCTAACGACCTGCCATAGAATTTCCAAGTGTTCCGGAGTACGTGAGACCTCTACGGCCCACCGCAGGACCAGGGTGCACCGACAGTAGCCCGGACATGGACGACAACAGATGTAGCGGCCTCGCTGGGCCAGCATCTCTAAACGTCAGATTCCGTACATGCCCACAACTGCACCTCACATCATGCCCGACTCTCTGTGGTCGGGCCAGGATCGGCTGTGCCTATAGTTTGGGAGCGGGGAACTATCACCGTTCTCCTTCACCCCGCGTCAAGATGGTGAATTCCTGGCCGTACTGTGCCGGTTTCGGTCGGGTTGCAATTTCGTCCCCTCGTGACGCTCCAAAGCGACCTGGGCGTGCTGGGAGGACCGCAGCTCCACCCTCCCCGAACGTCAGGGTCTCCGGCTGCACGTAATGAATTCACTGGTCGAACAAGCTTCGCGGCCTCGGGAATAGTTCGATAGTTGTGCTCTGCCTGACATATAGGGGATCGGAACCAGAAATGACCCACCGGATAGCGGCAAGAGTGATTCATCGCCGCTCACCGCGTTGGGGGCAGCTAAAGCTCCACACCGGCACCCCATTTCTCGTGCGGTCAAGCGAGGCGAACACGGCTCGCACGCTCTCAAGAAGGGGGGACGCACAAATTCATTGCCACGCTAGTTACGGTCGCCTAGTCCTACTTACCCAGGGCAGCATGGGCTCAAGTTCGGCATCCTCTCCACCCAGACGGATGTTTCACGTGAAACGCGACCTACCAGTAGCTGGAGGCAGTAACCCGTTGTGCGGCCCGAATGGTTGGTCCACAGCCCCCTACGAAGTACGTCGTCAGCGAAAAGGCCCTGATAGTGCAGAGTAGGCGTTTCATGCCCTCCCGAACAAATGTTTCACGTGAAACCCTGTCTGACCCGTCCCATCTCAATGGTCGCAGACAAAAAAATTGGCCACCGCCCCGGGGCGATGGCCAACTTTGTGCAGATCCCACTTCCTGCCTACCGCAGGGAGGGGTGCTCAGGAGAGAACGTCTGCGAATTCCTTTTCGAAGAACTGCTTCGGCTTGGCACCGATAACTGTGCTCTTCACTTCGCCACCCTGGAAAAGGTAAACGGCAGGAATGGAAGTGATTCCATACTCAGCGGCGATGGCAGGGTTGTCGTCTACGTTGACCTTGACGACGTCAACCTTCTCACCATACTCCACGGAAATCTCATCCAGGATAGGTCCGAGCTTGCGGCAGGGCCCGCACCATTCGGCCCAGAAGTCCACGATTACCGGCTTTTCGGCGGACAGAACGTCGGAGCCGAAACTTGCGTCAGTTACATCTTTAGCGTTGCTCATAACCTTATCTTTCTCTTCGGATAACAGTGGGGGCAGATTATGCCGGCAGGTCGGCCAGGTAGTGCTCGACGTCTATCGCCGCGACACAGCCGGAACCGGAGGCGGTGATGGCCTGGCGGTAGGTAGGGTCAACAACGTCTCCGGCAGCGAAGACGCCGGGAAGGCTGGTACGGGAGCTGCGACCCTCCACGGCGATGGTTCCCTCAGGCGTCAGCGCGAGGACATCCTTGACGAGGTCCGTACGGGGATCGTTGCCGATAGCGACGAAGACACCTGTCACTGCGAGGTCTGACAAAGATCCGTCCAACAGGTTCTTCAACCGAATACCCGTCACTTTGTCCGTTCCCAGGACATCGTCCACGGTGCTGTTCCACACAAAGTTGATCTTGTCGTGTGCCAGTGCCCGGTCCGCCATGATCTTTGAGGCTTTCAGCGAATCGCGGCGGTGAACAACCGTTACTGATTTCGCAAACTTGGTGAGGAACAGGGCCTCCTCCATGGCGGAATCGCCACCGCCGATTACGGCGATGTCTTGATCCTTGAAAAAGAAACCGTCACAGGTTGCGCACCAGCTGACACCGTGCCCGGACAGGCGCTTCTCGTTAGGCAGGCCAAGTTCCCTGTATGCGGAACCAGTGGAGAGAATGACCGCCTTCGCCTTGAAGGTCTCCCCCGTGGCGATGGTCACCGTCTTGATGGCGCCCTCAAGTTCGAGCGTGGTTACATCCTCGAACTGGATCTCGGTACCAAAGCGTGCCGCCTGCTTCTCGAAGTTCTCCATGAGGTCCGGCCCCATAATCCCTTCCGGAAAGCCGGGATAGTTTTCAACGTCGGTGGTGTTCATCAACTCACCGCCGGCGGTCACTGAACCCGCCAGCAGCAGAGGCTTGAGGTTCGCCCTGGCTGTGTAGACGGCGGCCGTGTAGCCCGCCGGGCCGGAGCCCACAATGATGACGTCGCGAACGCCGGACGCCGTCTTCTCTTCGATGGTCACTGGACCGTGAACCTCTTCCTTGTTCGACTCGCCTCCCCGTGGAGGCCGGCCACATGGCACAACTGTGTCCGCGTGCTGAATATTCCAGCGCCCGGGCAAGGTGAACCACCGGGGAAGTCAGAGGACCAGCCGTCGCAGGGCGCTCTTTCCAGACTACATTCCCGCTGCGGGTGCCGGTGGGCGGCAGTAACAGCGCCGGTAACACCCGCAGGCGGAAAGACGCCTACTGGACCTTGATTTCAGCCAGCCGGAGACCGTAGCCGTAGCGGGTCTTGGGAGCCGCCAGCTTGGGAAGGGAATTGATGGAGACAATCACGTACTGTGCCTGCACCGGTTCCGGAAGGGGCATGTTCAGGTCTGTGGACGTGAAGCTGTTGGTTCCTACTGCCTTGGCTCCGTCCATGGTGGGCCGGTCATTGGTGAAGACCGTGATGTTGCCCCCCGATCCCCCGAGCTGGGAGAGCGTGATGGAAGAGACAGTGGCAGCGCTCTTCAGCTTCACAACGAGGGGGACGCCCTGCGGGGCCAGGCCACCCCAGTTTTCCGTGGCGAATTCCATATCGGACCAGTAGCTGGCGGCATTGCCGTCGTAGGCCTTGACCAGATCGCCATCGAAGGTGGCGGCGAAGTCGAAGTTCCCCTGCCGGCTGACGCTCTCGATGGCCGGCGGAGCGGCGGGCGGCGCCGACGGTGCTGCCTGAGTGGCAGGCGCTGATGCCTGGGAGTTGGTGGTTGCGGGGCCAGCTGTCGGCTTGGCCTGAGGCCCCGGCGTAAAGAGGCTGCCCAGGTTGGTCACGGCGAAGATCAGGCCGGCGATCAGCACAACGGCCAGGAGCCCGCCCACCAGCCAGCGCATGGATCGGGGCTGGTTTTCGGACTCATCACGATCGTCGTCGTCATCCTCGGCACGGTCCGCGAAGGCGACGCCGGCGGCAGCGGGCGCAGCCGCACGTGCAAAGAGGGCTGCCTTCCCCTTGACTGGATGCGATTCCTGCGGGGATTCGTGGGTCTCCTCGTAGTGGTCCTGATCCCCTGACTGCGCATAGTCGTCGTCGGACCACAGGGAAACCTTGGGCGTCCGGTCCTCAGCGGTTGGCTGGACCTGCTGCCGTGGGGTGCTTGCGGCAGCGGTATCGTTGGGTCCTGTGTCCGCCTCCGCAGCGCTGGCGCGTCCGGACGGGGACTGGGCATTGGTTGCCACCGGCTGCGCTGCAGTGGCATCCGGATCCATCCGGGAGGACCCGTTTCCCTTGTTCGAAGCAGCACCTTCAGCCCCACCGGCCGCTGCAGCCCCACCGGCCGCTGCAGCGGCACCAGCGCCCGGAGCGGCCCCGGCAGCGCGCACTGGTGCGGCGGGCTGCTGGGCAGCGGGACGAACGGACGGCCTGGGCGGTACGGCCGGCGCTGAACGGTATGGATCAACCTGGCTGGGGTGCGAATCGGCGTAGTTGATGTATCCGGCGTCGACGTGGTCTTCCTCGTCGTACGGCTCCGGCTCGTGCGACCGCGGCTGGCCGAAAATTTCACTGCCCAGCGTGTCCGTGAAGAATGGCTCCACGTACGGCGGATTGGGCGCAACCACCAAGTCCAGCAGGTCGGCGGCGGATGTGTGGTTGGTGATGAGGTAGGTGGCGTCCTCGGTGACGCCAAGGTCCAGGACCTGAACGGTGCCGGGACGTTCGCCGGTGGCGACTTCGCGGGCGCTCTGCGCAACCTGTTCGGTGTTCTCCGGGCCGGCAACCAGGATGCTGACCGGGCGGTTGAGGACCTGGTCCACACCGTCCAGCACCAGATCGTGGTCGTGCGAGGCCAACACTGTGGCGGTGACCTTGTAGCGGCCGCCCAGTACTGATCCGACGTCGATCGGGTTGGACACGTGTTCCTCCTAGACTGTCCGGGATTGCCGGTCTGATGACGCAACCGCCGTTCGGGTGCCGCGCACGGCAAACCCGTAATGCAACTACCCCTGTACCTGTTCGATCCTAGCCGATCCGCCCCAAACGGCTGCGGAGAAGACGTGCGCCAGACCGGACGGAATTTACTTTTTCCGCTTGCGCCTGGTCTTGAAATACGGGTTCTCGCCGGGCTTCCCCTGGTAGGTGCGGCGGCCGGGAAGCGGGATCTGTTCCCTGAGCAGGCCGCCGCGGGCGGTGCCGGGCTGGTCCTCCCCCGGCAGGTAGGCGTCCTCGGCACCCTGGGCCGTGCCGCCGTCGTACATCTGCGGACGGTGCGTCCCACGCTGCGGGTCCGGGCCGGCACGGAAGGAGACGGCGTCGAATTCACCGGAGATACGGGGGATAAGGCCGGTATCAACGGACGTGGTGGCCCGCTCCGGGCGGTGACCGCGCTCCCCGTCCACAGCTTCAGCGGGAGGGGACGACGGCGCGTCCCCGGCGTCCGGAGCAGGGGCCTGGCTGCCGCGGCCAAACCTGCCCAGCAGGGGCCGGAGCATGTCGCTGAGCTCTGAGACCCGAAACAGCTTGAGAAGGACGAAGTACACCACCAGCATGACGGGTCCCACCACAATGACGGTGACCAGGGCAGTGATTCGGTTCTGCCATGCGAAACCGTCCGGGTTGTAGCTGCCCATGAGCCACAGGGCGCCCGCACCGGCGATTGCCGAACCGAGGGCCGCGTACCCCATGCGGATGTAGGAGTTGGCGATCCGTGGGCCGTCGAGGTGGCCCAGCATGCGCCGCAGGAAGAACGCGCTGATGACCACCGAGAGGATGTTGCCCACCATGTAGAGGACGGCAATGGCATAGATGATCTGGCCCACCGGCAGGAACTGGATGGCAAACGCCCCCGCCACGTACACCACGGCGAGCAGCAGCTGGACATAGAACGGCGTGCGGGCGTCCTCGTTGGCGTAGAACACGCGGGACATCATGAAGTTGGCACTCATGAACGGAGTGCTGAGGGCCAGGATGGTGAGCGTCTGGGCCAGCATGACGCCGTCCTGCCGCAGTCCGCCGGAGAAGAACATGCCCAGCGGACCGGCCAGGGCAAACAGTGCCAGCGCCCCGAACACAGTGGCCACGGCCATGGTCCGCAGGCCGTGGGAGAGGGCATCGCGCAGTTCAGCCCGGTTGCCGTCCTGCGATGCCCGCGTCATCCGGTTGAAGAGCACGGTGGCCAGCGACAGGGCAATGATCGAGTGCGGCAGCAGGTACAGCTGGCTGGCCACTTCAAGGACCGCGTTGCCGGGCAGGGTGTATGCCGACGGGTCCCCCGCCTGCTGCAGGCGGATGCGTTCGGCGCCGGGAATGGTGGCGATGCGCATAACGTACAGGAAGGCGAGCTGCCCGACGGCGGCCGTCAGGAGCGTCCATACGCTCAGCCTGGCTGCGTGGCCCAGCCCCACGCCGCGCCAGCCAAACCGTGGCCGGAGGCCGAGCTTCAGCCGGAAGACCGGGACCAGCAGGATGGCTGTCTGGGACAGCACGCCGATGGTGGAGAATCCTGCCACCAGGAGCGTTTGCGTTGATCCCCAGTTGTCCAGGTTGTGCGGGTTGACCTCGTTGCTGCCGAAAATCCAGATGAACATGCCCAGGCCGGCGATGGCCACCAGGTTGTTCATGATGGGCGCCCACATGGCAGGGCCAAAGGCGCCGTTGGCGTTCAGGACCTGGGTGAGCAGGGCGTAAAGGCCGTAGAAGAAGATCTGCGGCAGGCACCAGAACGCGAAGGTGACCGCCAGGGCCTTTTGCTGGGGTGAATAGCCCTGGGTGGTCAGTTCGATCACGCCGGGAGCTGCCAGGGTGACCACGGCCGTCAGGCCGAACAGGAGCAGGACAGCCAGCGTCAGCAGCCGGCTGATGTAGTCCGCTCCCCTGTCCGGAGCCTTGCTGGCCTTGATGATCTGTGGGACCAGGACCGCGTTGAACACGCCGCCGGCCACCAGGAGGAAGATCAGGTTGGGCAGGTTGTTGGCGTTGATGAACGTGTCATTGACCGTTGAGCCCAGGCCCAGGGCGGTACCGAGCATCCAGGTCTTGCCGAAGCCCAGGAAACGCGAAACCAGCGTTCCGGCGGCCATGATGGCGCTGGAACGGGTTTCGCTGGGGCCAGCGGCCACGGGCTGGGCCAGGTCCGGAGCGGCCGGCTCCGGGGGCACGCCGTCGGGTGCCGCGTCATCGGGCCGGCCGGACCGGTCGGAAGGAAAGTTGGTAGCTGACATCGACTTCATCGTCTCACCCACCGGCACTTAACACCGCAATGGCGACGGCGGCGTCCGGGCTTAGAGGTGTCCGGGCAGGACGTCACGGGCGAGGTCGGCGATGCGGCGTTCGTTGGGGAATGACAGCTTCCGGGCAAGTTCCTGGATGGGGACCCACGCCACGTCCACGGCTTCCTGGTCGGGATCGTTCTCGATGGTGAGTTCGCCGCCTGTGGCCCGCAGGAGGTAGTGGTGCACGGTCTTGTGGACCCGGTGGCCGCTGACGGTGAACCAGTAGTCGATGCTGCCAAGCGGCGCCAGGATGGTGCCCTCGATGCCGGTTTCCTCGGCAATCTCACGGACCGCGGCCTCTTCGTTGTTTTCCTTGCCCTCCGGATGGCCCTTGGGCAGGCACCACTCGAGGCGGCCACCCCTATTAAGGCGGGCGATGATCGCAACCCTCAACCCGGCGTCGGACGTATCCACCACGACACCGCCGGCCGAGACTTCCTCGACCGTAGGCAGCGACGCCGGTGCCGATTGCTGGGCAGGGGCAACGTGCGCCCCGATTGCCGACGGCAATGGTGCGTTCGTCCTCCTGCCTGGAGCGCTCGGTACTGGATGGGCCATGGAGTCCACTCTAACGACTGTTGCCCTTCCGTGATGACCGGAACATGACACCAACATGGACAGGATATGACGCACTTTCCGGCGGCGAAGGTCAATTGGCCCGGATCGTGACGCTTTTTGGACTGCCGCGGCGCTGGTTTCTGCCAAGCTTAAGGAACTATGTCGCACGCACATCACAAGATTGATTCCCACACTGTCGACTTCAAGGTGGACCCGGTGGTCCTGGAGCTCGGCCGGCGCTTCGTGGACGCCGGCCACGAGCTGTCCCTGGTGGGTGGTCCGGTGCGTGACCTGTTCCTTGGGCGGACCTCCCCCGACCTTGACTTCACCACCGACGCCACGCCGGACCAGACCGTGGCCCTGATCAAAAAGTGGGCGGACAACTTCTGGGAAATCGGGCGCGCCTTCGGCACCATTGGCATGCGCAAGGCCGGCTTCCAGATTGAGATCACCACGTACCGGGCCGAGGCGTACGATCCCGATTCGCGCAAGCCCGTGGTGGCGTTCGGTTCCTCGCTGACTGATGACCTGCTGCGCCGCGACTTCACCATTAACGCCATGGCGTTGAAGCTGCCCTCCATGGAGCTGGTGGACCCCTTCGGCGGCGTCCGCGACCTCCACGCCTCCGTGCTGGCCACCCCCGGCGCGCCGGAAGCTTCCTTCTCCGACGACCCCCTGCGGATGATGCGGGCCGCCAGGTTCGCCGCGCAGCTGGGCGTCTCGGTCCACGATGACGTGCGGGACGCAATGACAGGCATGGCGGACCGGATCAAAATCATCTCCGCCGAGCGCGTGCGGGATGAACTGGTCAAGCTGATTTGCGGTGCCCGGCCACGGACGGGCATCGACCTCCTGGTGGAAACCGGGCTGGCCGAGCATGTACTGCCCGAGGTTTCCGCCCTCCGCCTCGAATCCGACGAGCACCACCGGCATAAGGACGTCTACCAGCACTCGCTCCAGGTCCTGGAGCAGGCAGCCGAGCTCGAAACCGACGCGGAGGGTCCGGTGCCCGGACCGGACTTCGTGCTGCGCTTCGCTGCATTGATGCACGACGTCGGGAAGCCGGCTACGCGCCGCTTCGAACCGGGCGGCGCGGTGAGCTTCCGGCACCACGACATGGTGGGTGCCAAGCTCACCTCCAAGAGGATGAAGGCGCTGCGGTTCGACAATGACACCATCAAGGCCGTGGCACGCCTGGTGGAGCTCCACATGCGCTTCTACGGCTACGGCGACGCCGGCTGGAGCGACTCGGCCGTCCGCCGGTACGTGACCGATGCTGGTCCGCTGCTGGAGCGCCTGCACCGCCTGACCCGCTCCGACGTCACCACCCGGAACCAGCGCAAGGCCGAGCGCCTGGCCTTCGCCTACGACGACCTCGAAGCCCGCATCGCCGCACTCCGGGAACAGGAGTCCCTGGACGCAGTTCGCCCGGACCTGGACGGGGCCAGGATCATGGCCGTGCTGGGACTCAAACCGGGGCCTGTGGTGGGCCGCGCCTACAAGTTCCTCCTGAATGAACGGATGGAACACGGACCACTGCCCACCGCGGAAGCTGAGGCGCGCCTGCTCCGGTGGTGGGCCGAACAGCCTGAATCAGCACCTGCCGGACCCGGCCCTGGAGTCTCTTCCGCCGCCGTCGAACCTTCACCCGTTGAGGAGTCCAAGTGACCAACCCCGCCTTTGCCCCGCGCCCCCAGCTCTGGATCCTCCGCCACGGCGAAACCGAATGGTCAAAGAGCGGGCAGTACACCGGCCTCACCGACCTCCCCCTCACGGTGGAAGGCGAGCAGCAGGCCGTGGAGGCCCGCAAGGTGCTGGACGGCGTCGACTTCGACCTGGTGCTCACGTCCCCGCTGCGGCGGGCACGGCGGACAGCCGAACTCGCCGGCTTCCCCGATGCCCGGCATGAACCGCTCGCGGTCGAATGGAACTATGGCGACTACGAGGGCATCAGTTCGGACCTGATCCGCAAGGACAACCCCGACTACCTGATCTGGACCCACGGCGTGCCCAACGGGGAGACACTCGACGAGGTTGCCGCCAGGGCGGACAAGATCATCGGCCGGATCCTGGAATCCGGGATGGACAATGTGCTGATCGTGGCGCACGGGCACTTCTCCCGGATCCTCACCGCGCGCTGGCTGGAATTGCCGCCCACGGAAGGCCGGCATTTCATCCTGGGCACGGCGAAGGTCTGCACGCTTGGATGGGATAAGAAGACCCCCGCCATTGTCCGCTGGGGCCTCTAAATACCCCTATTCAAAAGTTTTCTTCTTTTCTCCGGAAATTGCTGGTCTTCCGCGAATTCCTGGGGTACCTTTATTCCTGACCCCACGGCAATCTGCCGGGGTCAAAGACCGCATTGCAATCCACGCAGCGGACAGTAGAAAAGGAGGTTGGGATAATGATGACTTTGACTGGCGAATGGAATGCCTCCATCAATGCATTCCCGGCCTTTGCTGATCCTGTGCGCGTGGCTTCGGTCAACTCGGGTTACCGCCGGCCGGCGGACCTCCCGGGCCTGCTGCGACGCCGCTAGGCGCCAGCCACCTGGCCGCGGGCCACGGTGCCAGTACCGTCAAGGCCCATGCGGGACTCCATGTCCAGGACGGGCCGTCCAGGTCGGACCACCGTGCTTCTCCGCTGACTTCCGGGAACTGCTGCTGCCCAGGCCTCCCCTTCGCAGCCGCATAGTCCCGCATTTGCCACAGCTCTCCCACCGGCATTGCGGTTCACTCCCGGCTCCCGGTAGTCCGCGCTGCCACTGCGCTCCTGCGCAATTCCACTAATTCCCTCGGTGAATTCCTTGCGCCCAAATTTCCGCGCTTTTGCGCACTGAAAAGGGGTGCTAATTCGCCATGCACTTTTGTGCCTTATAACCGAAGAAAGGAGGTGGCTACCTTGATGCAAAAAATCATGGGACTCCTGTCCCGGCCCCTGCAGCGCCGCAGTTCCTTTAACAGCGCCCTGCTGGAGCAGCACCGGAACGACGTTTTCGTGCTCATGCACCAGCAAATAGGTGGCCTGCGCTGACGGGCCGGCCCCCAAACCCCCGGCAGGGGGCCGGCTGTAAGCTCGAAGCCATGCACGAGACCCAGTCGCCGGACAGCGGACGACGGCCCCGAATCGTAGTGCCCAGCCGCAGCGATGCCCTGCTGCGGAATTTCACCGAGGTGATCGGCGGCCCGCTGGGATCCAGGACAGATCCCGGCGTGGTCTCCCCCGGTATCTACTCGGTGGAACGGGTGCTCATTGTCCTCACGGCCCTGGCAGCCCTGGTGGGGGTCCTGCTGAAGGGCTATTGCAGGGCCAACGGCTGGGAGACGCCCACGCAGTTCTATGCCACGTGTTACTCGGATTTCCCCGAATTGTTCCGCAACCGCGGCATGGCCGCGGGAATCTTTCCCATCCTGGGCAGCGGCAGCCAGTTCGAATACCCGGTGCTCCTTGGGCTGATCGCGGGTGTGACGGCCTGGCTGGTACCCGGCGGAGAGGCCGGTGCCCGCGCCCTGGCCTACTTTGACATCAACGCGGTGCTGCTGGCGGCGGTGGCCATGGCCACCGTGCTGGTGACAGCACGCATGCCCGGCCGCCGTCCGTGGGATGCGGCCATGGTGGCGGTGGCCCCGGGGATCGTGCTGGCCGGAACCATCAACTGGGACCTTTGGGCCGCATGCCTGCTTGCCCTGGGGATGTACTTCTTTGCCCGGCAACGGCTTGTGCCCGCCGGGGTCATGATTGGCCTCGCCACGGCCACCAAGCTGTATCCGCTGCTGGTGCTGGGCGCCATCCTGCTGCTTGCAGTACGCACGGGAAGATGGCGCCCGCTGCTGGTGGCCGGCGGCAGCGCGGCCGCCACCTGGCTGGCAGTGAACCTGCCGTTCGCGGCTGCCAACCCTTCCGGGTGGGCCTTCTTCTTCCAGTACAGCGCTGAGCGGGGCGCCGGGTACAGCTCAGCCTGGTTTGCCTACAACCTGGTGGCGGACAGGCTGGGCTGGTCCGGGCTTGGCGCCGGTGCCGTCAGCATGTTTTCCACCGGGTTCTTTGCCGTGGCCTGTGCAGGCATTGCCGCTGTTGCGTTGACGGCCCCCCGCCGTCCCCGCATGGCGCAGCTCGCCTTCCTGATCGTGGCGGCCTTCATCCTTAGCAGCAAGGTGTATTCGCCCCAATACGTGGTGTGGCTCATTCCGCTGCTGGCCCTGGCCCGGCCGCGGTGGCGCGACTTCCTGGTCTGGCAGGGCATCGAAGCCCTGCATTGGGCTGCGATATGGATGTACCTTGGACAGGTGACCAGCGCAGGTTCCTCCCAGCACAACCTGGACATGCCCTACTACGTCCTGGCGGTGGCCGCGCATATGGCCGCGGTGGCCTATCTCATGGCACGCGTCGTCTGGGATATTTACGATCCCGCCTATGATCCCATCCGCCGCCACCACCTGGACGACCCCCACGGCGGCCCCTTCTCCAACGCGCCGGACCGGATCCGGCTCAAGCTGCCGGCTTCATTCCGCGCGGCGAAGGCGGGGTCCCGTGCCTGATGTGGCAGTAGTAGGGTCCGGCCCCAACGGACTCTCCGCGGCCGCGGTGATGGCGCGGGCCGGCCTGTCAGTGGAGGTCTTCGAGGCCGCAGCGACGATTGGCGGCGGAACCCGGACCACGGAGTTGATGCAGCCCGGGCACTTCCATGATGTCTGCTCCGCCGTGCACCCAATGGCTGTGGCGTCCCCTTTCTTCCGCGCTTTCGAGTTGCCCCGAAGGGTGGACCTCATCACCCCGGACGTGTCCTTCGGTTCCCCGCTGGAAGGTGGCCGGGCAGCCCTGGCCTATCAATCGATGGACAGGACCGTTGAAGGACTGGGCCGGGACGGACCCGCGTACCGCCGGCTCATGGAGCCACTGGTCCGCCACATTGACGACGTCATGGACTTCACCCAAAACCAACTCCTCCGGATCCCCCGGAACCCCCTGGTGGCCGGCGTCTACGGCCTGCGGACCCTGGAACAAGGGACCGGGCTGTGGAACCTTCGGTTCCGGGAGGAACTGGCGCCGGCCCTCCTCAGCGGTGTGGCCGCCCATGCCATCTCCCACCTGCCCTCCCTCGCCGCCTCCGGAGCCGGGCTGATGCTTGGTGCCCTGGGACACGCCGTGGGATGGCCCATCCCCCGCGGCGGTTCCGCATCCATCGCGGCAGCCCTCGCGGACGACATCCGCGCCCACGGAGGAGTCATCCACACCGGAACCCCGATTGACCGGTTGGAACAGCTTCCTGCCACCCGCGCCACGCTGCTGGACGTGGCACCCCGAGGGTTGCTGGACATGGCAGGGGAATCACTTCCCGGACATTACCGGCGGGCCCTGGAACGCTTCCGTTACGGCAATGGCTCGTGCAAGGTGGACTTCATCCTGTCCGGGCCGGTGCCGTGGCAGGCCAGCGGACTTTCCGACGCCGGCACCGTGCACGTGGGCGGCACGCGGGCCGAGCTGGCACGCTCGGAAAACGAAGTCAGTGCCGGACGCCATCCTGAACGGCCATATGTGCTCGTGGCCCAGCCGTCCCGCTTCGACGCAGGCCGCGCCCCTGCAGGCCGGCACACACTGTGGACGTACTGCCATGTTCCCTCCGGCTCGACGAAGGACATGACCAGCCAGGTTGCCGCGCAGCTGGAACGGTTCGCCCCGGGATTCCGCGATCTTGTGGTGGAATCACACGTCATCTCCGCAGCGGAGTTGGCCGAATACAACCGGAACTACATTGGGGGCGATTTCAGCGCCGGCATTATGGACGTCCGTGGTCTGGTCCAGAAGCCGGTGGTGTCCCCCATCCCGTGGCGGACGCCGCTGCTGGGCGTCTACCTGTGTTCGTCGTCGACACCGCCGGGTCCCGGGGTGACGGGCATGCCCGGGCTGCATGCCGCAACGTCCGCCCTGAAGGACGTCTTCAAACTGCCGGTGCCGGACCTGGGGCTCTCATAACGCTCCATGACCCGGGACTGAACACGCGTGGCGCTGATGTCAGCCGGCCCGGGGGATAATGGCGCGATGGGGAAAACAACAAAACTTTCGCTTGCCATAACTGCGCTCATTATCGGAACCTCGCTGGTGGCCTGCGATGACGGAAAGTCCGGCGCCGAAGCCGCGGCACGGCAGCTGGCCGGCGCAGTCTCGGCGCTTGATGTAGGGTCCGTGGCTTTCGACGGCAAGGACGCCGCCGCAGCGAACGACCAGCTGCACCAGGTCTTCGCGGCCCTGGACCCGCAAAAGCCCGAGGTCCAGGCAGGCGGACTCACGCTGGACGGGGACAAGGCCTCCGCACCCCTGAACTACACCTGGAAGTTCGGCGACGCGGAATGGAAGTACACCATCGCAGCGAACTTCAGGAAGTCCGGCGATAAATGGCTCACCGTCTGGGATCCGGCCATCCTGGCACCGGGCCTCGGGGACAGCGAAATCGTGACCAAAGGATCCCAGACCCCCCAGCGCGCAGACATCCTGGGCGCCGGAGACGTCCCGCTGGTGACCTACCGCCCCGTGGTGAATGTGGGCATCGACAAGCCCCAGTTGGGCAGCGCAGACCCCGCCGATTCCGCCGGCAAACTGGCTGCCCTGGTGGGAGTGGACCCTGCCGCCTACGTGCAGCAGGTCAAGGCAGCAGGTGCCCAGGCCTTTGTTTCCGCCATCACCCTCCGCGAAGAGGGCCGGACCATCACCGATGCACAGATCCAGGCCATTCCCGGCGCCCGCGGCATCCCGGCATCCATCCCCCTGGCCCCGAGCAGGACGTTTGCCCGGGCCGTGCTCGGGTCGGTAGGGGAAGCGACGGCGGAACAAATCGAGGCGTCCGATGGCGCCCTGGCCCCCGGGGACGTCACGGGCATCGGAGGGCTCCAGCAGCAGTATGACGAACAGCTCCGCGGATCGGACGCCGTTGTCATCCGCGCGCAACGGGCCGACCTCACGCGCGAACAGATCCAATCCGCCGGCACCGACCCCCGCCGCGTCCTCTTCCAGGTGGAGCCCAAGCCCGGGACGCCGCTGAAGACCACCCTCGATCCGCGGCTGCAGACGCTGGCTGAGGGCATCCTGGAGCCGGTGGGGCCGGCGTCAGCCATCGTGGCCCTCCGACCCTCCACCGGAGCCGTGCTGGCAGCGGCTTCCGGGCCGGGCAGCAACGGCTACAACACGGCAATGCTGGGACAGTACGCCCCGGGATCGATCTTCAAGATGGTGGATTCCCTGGCCATGTTCCGGAACGGGATGACGCCCGACTCCACCATCCAGTGCACCCCCACGCTCACGGTGGACGGGCGGACCTTCAAAAACTCGGAAGGCTACCCCGAGACCTCTTTGGGCGCGGTGACCCTGCGGGACGCCTTTGCCCACTCCTGCAACACTGCCTTCATCTCCCAGCGTGACTCTGTGTCGCAGGGCCAGCTTGAAGCCGCTGCCACGTCCATGGGAGTGGCGGTGGAGGCGCCGAAACTTGGCGCCGAAGCCTTCCTGGGCTCTGTTCCAGGGCAGGCGCAGGGCACCGAACACGCAGCGTCCATGATTGGCCAGGGCAAGATATTGCTCTCCCCGTTGGCCGCAGCAATCATGGCCGGCTCCGTGGCCAAGGGCGCCCCCGTCGCCGCGCAGCTGGTCCTCAACCCCGACGCCGGTGCGCCCGCTGCCGGAACAACGGCAGGTTCCACTGCCCCCGCGGCCGACCGGTCCGCAACCGCCGCTGCCGAGGCACCCTCCACCGCCTCGGACAAGCCGATCACGGCTGCGGAGGCGGCGTCGCTGGCAGACATGATGCGCGCCGTCGTCACGTCCGGCCACGCAGGGTTCCTGTCCAGCGTCCCCGGGGCACCGGTAGGGGCGAAGACCGGAACCGCCGAATTCGGCACCGAGACTCCGCCAAAGACGCACGCCTGGATCGTGGCCGTCCACGGGGACCTGGCCGTAGCCGTCTTCGTGGAGGACGGCGGCCTGGGCGCCACCACCTCCGGCCCGCTGCTGAAGCAGTTCCTCACCGCCGCCGGCTAGGGGACCCCGCCAGGCAAGGGACCGGCGTGGGAGGATTGACGGTGTGGCCCATATTGACGTTTCCGGCATCGACTACTTCCTCTCCGACGGCACCCAGCTCCTGAACGGAGTGACCTTCAAGGTCCCTGACGGCACCAAGACCGCCCTCATCGGGCCCAACGGCACTGGGAAGACCACGCTGTTCCGGATCATCGCCGGAGACCTGGTCCCGGACGAGGGCGTCATTGGGCGGTCCGGAAACATGGGCATCATGCGCCAGTTCGTGGGGCAGGTGCGGGACGGCTCCACCGTCCGGGACCTCCTGGTGTCCGCCGCTCCCCCGGCCCTGGCAGCCGCTGCCCGCGAGGTGGATGACGCCGAGCTGGCCATGATGGAGGACGACGACGAGCCCACCCAGATGCGGTACGCCCAGGCCATCGTGGACTGGGGGGACGCCGGCGGCTACGACGTCGAGACCGTCTGGGACGAGGTCTGCATGGCCGCGCTGGGACTGCCCTTTGACCGCGCACAGCACCGCCCGGCGTCGACCCTTTCCGGCGGCGAGCAGAAGCGCCTGGTGCTGGAAGCACTGTTCGCCGGCCCGGACGATCTCCTCCTTTTGGACGAGCCGGACAACTACCTTGACGTGCCGGGCAAGCGCTGGCTCGAGGAGAAGCTCAATGACTCCAGGAAAACCGTCTTCTTCATCAGCCACGACCGCGAGCTGCTGAACAACGCCGCCGGGCGCATTGTCACCCTTGAGCCGGGGATCAACGGGGCCGCCGCGTGGATCCACGGGGGCGGGTTCGAATCGTACGTGGAGGCCCGGGCGGACCGGAACGCCCGGTTCGAGGAATTGCGCAAGCGCTGGGACGAGGAGCACATCAAGCTCAAGGAACTCGTCAACATGTACAAGAACAAGGCCGCGTTCCGCTCCGACATGGCCAACCGCTACCATGCCGCCCAGACCCGGCTGGCAAAGTTCCTTGAAGTGGGGCCGCCCGAGGCGCTGCCCATCGAGCAGAACGTGCAAATGAGGCTCAAGGGCGGACGGACCGCCAAGCGCGCCATCGTGGCGGAGAAGCTGGAACTCACCGGGCTCATGAAGCCCTTTTCCACGGAAGTGTGGTTCGGCGACCGCGTGGGCGTGCTGGGCTCCAATGGTTCCGGCAAGTCGCACTTCCTGCGGCTGCTGGCCACTGGCGGCACTGACCCCGAACGCGAACACCTGCCCGTGTCCGATGTTGACATCGCCGAGGTACCGCACGAAGGCACCGTCAAGCTCGGTGCCAGGATCCGGCCGGGATTCTTTGCCCAGACCCATGTCCGTCCCGACCTGCTGGGAAAGACCCTGCTGGAAATCCTGCACCGCGGCGATGAACACCGTTCCGGGCTGGGCCGGGAGGCCGCCGCGGGTGCCCTGGACGGCTACGGCCTGGCGGGACAGTCGGAACAGAAGTATGAGTCACTCTCCGGCGGCCAGCAGGCGCGGTTCCAGATCCTCCTGCTTCAGCTCAGTGGTGCCACCCTGCTGCTGCTGGACGAGCCCACGGACAACCTGGACCTGCACTCCGCTGAGGCGCTGGAGCGGGCCATTGACCACTTCGAGGGAACTGTCCTGGCGGTCACCCACGACCGCTGGTTTGCCCGGACCTTCGACCGGTTCCTGGTATTCGGCTCCGACGGGAAGGTGTACGAGTCGGCGGAGCCGGTGTGGGATGAACAGAGGGTGGCGCGCAGCCGCTGAGCTGTCCCGGCCACCACATGAGCAAATGATCATGAGTTGATATCATTTGCTCATGAAAACGGACGAGCGGCACAGGACCATTGCCGAAATCCTCCGGCGGCAGCCGGAGGTGAGCGTCGAGGACCTGATGCAGGCCTGCGCCGCCTCCGGCGCAACCATCCGCCGGGACCTTGAAGTACTGGCCGGCCACGGTGTGCTCCGCAGGGTCCACGGCGGCGCCAGGAGCCTGATAGGCCACGGCCGCAACCCGGGCTACGGACAGCGGGAGCTGGAGGACCGGGATGCCAAGAAGCGCATCGCAGCTGCCGTGGCCGGCCTGCTGGCCGACGGCGAACACGTCTGGCTGGACAGCGGCAGCACGGCAACCGAAGTGGCGCGGGCAGCGGCCGGCCGGCAGGTGACCCTGATGCCCATGTCCCTGCAGGCCCTCAATGCGGCTGCAGGCGGTGACGGTGCCGCAGGCTCCCGCCCCGCCCTGCTGCTGCCGGGTGGAAGCGTGGTGCCCGGTGAACTCTGTTTCCGCGGACCGCTGGCCGAGTCCAACATCAGGTCCCTGCGTTTTGACACCGCGGTGGTCACGCCCTGCGCAGTGGACTTCCGCGACGGCCTGCTGGCCCACGACCTCGACGATGCCGCGGTGAAGAAGGCCGGCCTGGAAGCTGCGGCACGAGTGGTGGTGGCCGCCTCCGCGGGAAAGTGGCAGGCCAGCGCCCGGGTGCTCGTCGCCGGCCTGGAAAAAGTGGATGTCATCGTGACGGACCGGCAATTCAGCGCCCAGGACCATGCCGACCTTAAAAAATACTCTGTGGAAGTAGTGTACGTATGAGCTCCAGTACAGGTAAGGAACAGCAGGCAGGCTTGAGAGCCGCCGCCGCAGCCACGTTCGTGGTCTTCGGGATCAACGGACTCGTGTTCGCAAGCTGGGCGGCCAGGATCCCTGCCGTTACGCAGACGCTGCACATCACGTCGGGGCAAATGGGCACGCTGCTGCTGTGCACGGCCGTAGGCTCACTGCTGGCACTTCCCACCGCCGGCCTGGTGGTCGGCAGGATTGGCACCGCCAAAACGGTCCGCTTTGCGGGCTTGCTGGCGGCGGCCGCAGGTGTGGGAATCGCCCTGTCGCTTTCGGCCACGTCCATTCCCGGAACAGCGGTTTCGCTGTTCTTCTTTGGCATTGGCATTGGCCTTTGGGATGTGGCACAGAACATCGAAGGGGCCGACGTGGAGCACAAGCTCCGTCGCACCATCATGCCCCAGTTCCACGCGGCCTTCAGCGGCGGCGCATTCGTTGGCGCCCTGGTGGGTGCAGGGCTTTCCACCCTGGGTGTGGACCTGCCGCTGCATCTCATGGCGATTGCAGCCGTGGTGGTGCTGGTGGCATTGACCGTGCCACGCTACTTCCTTCCCCACATCTCCACCGCCCCCGTGGAGGGGGAGCCGAAACCCGCCAAGGGACCGTCCGCGTGGCGGGACAGCAGGACACTGCTCATCGGCGTCGTGGTCCTGGGCGCCACCCTCACCGAGGGAGCGGGCAACGACTGGATCGCCAAGGCCTCAGTGGACGGGCTCGCGGCCTCCGAATCCACCGGCGCCCTCATGTTCGCCCTCTTCGTCCTGGCCATGACCGCCATGCGGTTCCTGGGCGGCCGAGTCATTGACGCATACGGACGGGTGGCAGTCCTGCGGGCCAGCATGGCCGCAGCGGCCGCGGGCCTGGGCCTTTTTGTGCTGGCGCCCAATATCTGGCTGGCCCGCATCGGTGCAGCCCTGTGGGGCGTCGGCGCCGCCCTGGCTTTCCCCATGGGCATGTCCGCTGCGTCCGATGACCCACGGCACTCAGCCGCACGCGTTTCCGTTGTATCCACTTTGGGGTATATATCATTCCTTGCTGGACCACCGCTGCTGGGCTACCTCGGTGACCTCACCGGTATCCACACCGCGCTGCTGGCCATCATGGCACCCATCCTGGTGGCGCTGCTTCTTGCCGGTGCCGCGAGGCCCCTTAACGCGGTCGAGGAAGCCGCCGGGCAGGAAGCCGCCAAGCGGGACTAGACCTTGGGTTAGGGTGATCACATGCAAAGCGCCAGGCCGCGGGGGAGAAGCTGGATCAGCCGCCTCGATAGATACCTTCTCAAGCATGTATCCAACCTGCCCGGCGGCAACCACGATGTGTTCTTCCGCCGGCTTTCCGCCTCGGCCAACCACGGAAAGCTCTGGATGGGAGCGGCGGCCGTCCTGGCGTTGTTTCCCGGCAAGACGCGGAGGGCAGCACTGCATGGGCTGATCGCCCAGGGGGTGGCCTCCGCCGTGACCAACGTGGTGTTCAAGACGCTGCTCCCCCGGACCCGCCCGCTCCCCGAACATCTTCCGGTATTCCGCTTCGTGCATCCACAGCCCACCAGTTCCTCCATGCCATCGGGGCATTCGGCGTCTGCGCTAGCGTTCGCAGTCGGGGCAGGCCTGGTCCGCCCGGCCGTAGGTGCTGCCCTGGCTCCCGCAGCCGTGGGAGTCGCCTATTCGCGGGTTCACACCGGCGCCCACTGGCCGTCGGACGTCCTCTTCGGTTCGGCCCTTGGTGCCGGTGCTGCGCTGGTGACCCGCCATTGGTGGCCGGTTCGTCCGCCGATTCCGCAGACGACCAGGGCATGGACCCGTGCGCCTGAGTTGCCGGGCGGCGAGGGTCTGAGCATTGTGGTCAACACCTTGGGCGGATCCTTCAAGGAGGAGACGGCGTCAGCACTCAAGGAAGTATTTCCCAAAGCGCATATAAATACCGTGCAGCCGGACGAGGACCTGGTGCAACGGATCGCCGCCACCGCCGACTTCCCTGGCACCCGCGCCCTGGGCGTGTGGGGCGGTGACGGAACGGTCGGCGCAGCTGCCGCCGCCGCCGTCGCACGTTCGATTCCCCTGCTGGTCCTGCCCGGCGGCACCCTGAACCACTTTGCGCGCGACGCGGGGACGGGGAGCCTGAAGGATGCAGTGGATGCGGCCAGCAAAGGTGAAGCGGCCCTGGCGGACATCGGGGTGGTGACGGCGGAACGGGGCCTGGCGGGAAGCCCGGAGGTCTCCGAAATGGTCATGCTGAACACCTCCAGCGTCGGCCTTTATCCGAACTTTGTCCGCCGCCGGGAACACCTGCAGCCGGCGCTCGGGAAGCCGCTGGCAGGGGTGGTGGCCATGTTCAGGACCTTTGCGGCGGGCACCCCAACCACCCTGTCCGTGGACGGCGTTGTGCGCAAGGTGTGGATTGCCTATCTGGGCAGGGGGCGTTATTACCCCCGGGACCATGCGCCCTTGTTCCGGCCGGTGATGGATGACGGCGTGCTGGACGTCCGGATGATCACGGCTGACGAATCCTTTGCCCGGCTGCGGCTGCTGTGGTCCGTGCTGACGGGAACAGTGGCAAGCTCCCGCATCACCCACCTGCGGGAGGCCACAGAGGTAAGGATCGACGCCGGAGGCGCACCCATGGCGCTGGCGGTGGATGGCGAAGCGCTGGCCGGCGTGCGCAGCGTCGCATACCGGATCCAGCCGAAGGCGCTGACGTATTACTCCCCGCGCCGCTGACCACGTGGACGTGGGGGAAGTAACTACCCTGATTCTCCCCTGAATCAACCCTGATTCCGGGAAAAAGCTGCCCGGGCATCGGTAGCGTAAGGCATGAACACCCACCGAAAGTCGTCTGCAGCCGCGCGCTGCCGTGCAAAGGATTCTTCATGATCGAGGCAAACGGGCTGACCAAGGTCTACGGCGCCAAAACCGCCGTGGCCGGCGTCAGCTTTACCGTCAGGGCAGGGCAAGTGACCGGCTTCCTGGGCCCCAACGGGGCAGGAAAATCCACCACCATGCGGATGATCATGGGACTGGACCGGCCGACGTCGGGCTCGGTCACCGTGAACGGCCTGCCGTACGTCCGGCACAAGGCACCCCTGCGCGAAGTGGGTGCCCTTCTCGATGCCAAGGCGGTCCACACCAGCCGCAGTGCCTACAACCACCTGCTGGCCATGGCGGCCACGCACAGCATCCCCAAATCCCGGGTGCACGAGGTGATTGAAATGACGGGGCTGGAGGCTGTGGCACGCAAGAAGGCCGGCGGCTTCTCCCTGGGGATGGGCCAGCGGCTGGGCATAGCGGCAGCCTTGCTGGGGGACCCGCAGACCCTCATCCTGGATGAACCCGTCAACGGCCTGGACCCGGAAGGTGTGGTCTGGGTGCGGAACCTGGTCCGCTACCTCGCAGGGCAGGGACGCACGGTTTTCCTTTCCAGCCACCTGATGAGCGAGATGGCCCAGACCGCCGACCACCTGATCGTCATTGGGCGCGGCCGCGTGATTGCCGACGCACCCATCCGTGACATCATCACCGGCAAGGGGCAGGCACGGGTCCGGGTGCGTACCGACGAACCCGACCGTCTCTACCAGCTGCTCGCCGGACGGGGCGCGTCCATCGACGTCCCGGAGCGGGAACTGCTCGAAGTAACGGGCCTGGAGCCCAGGACCATCGCGGCGGCCGCCCTGGAAAACCACGTCATGGTCTACGAACTGACGCCGCTCGTCGCCAGCCTCGAGGAGGCGTACATGGAACTGACCAAGGACGACGTCGAATACCACTCCCTGCCCGCCGCGGAGGTAAGCAAGTAATGAGCGTAACCACCACCGAACCCACGTCTTCGCCTGACCCCGCATCCTCCGCCGGGGGCCGCAGCCCCCGTGCCGGTGGACGGGCCCTGCCCGGCCCCACGTTCCTCCGGGTGCTCAACTCGGAAGTCATCAAGTTCCGCAGCCTCCTTTCCACGCTGATCCTGCTCGCTTCCACGGCGGTGGTCATGGTCGGGTTCGGCGCGCTGTCCGCGTGGGGGACGGGCCAGTTCGCCGACGCGGCCACAAGGGATCCGCAGGCCGCGGCGCGGATGGCATCGCAGGGCGGCGATCTTGCCGTCAGCGTGCCCACCTCCGGCATCGCCTTCGCCCAGCTGATCCTGGGGTCCCTTGGTGTGCTCCTGATGAGTTCGGAATTCACCACCGGAATGGCCCGGTCCACCTTCGCGGCCGTGCCCAGGCGCGTTCCCGCATTCGCTGCAAAGCTCGTGGTGGTCATGGTGACGTCATTCGTGGTTACCGCCGTCTCCACCTGGGTGGCAGGACTGGTGGCCGTGCCCATCCTGGACAACTATGGCCTCACGCTGGACCTTGGCAGTTCCCAGTCGGTGAAGCTCCTTCTGGTCAACAGCCTCTATGTGGCCGCCGTCGCCGCCATCGGCATGGCCCTGGGCACTCTCATCAGGAATTCCGCCGGCGGCATCATGAGCCTGGTGGGCATCTTCTTCGTGGCACCCATCGCCTTCCAGCTCATTCCCGGGGACTTCTTCAAGGAGGCCCGCAAGTACCTGCCAGGCAATACCGTTGATCCGCTGACGGCGGCCCAGCATGTTCCGGACACCCTGGAAGCCTGGCAGGCGGCACTCGTCCTTGGCGCCTGGGTCATTATCCCCGTCCTGCTCGCGGCAGTCCTGTTGAAGCGGCGGGACGTTTAGCGGCCAACCACTGCTGACGCCCCCGGCGAGAGGGACGGCGCGTGGTTTCCGGCACATTACAAAAGTGCATGGCGGGAAACTTTCTTTGCCCGTGGTGGTTCCTGCTTGGAGGCACGTCCTGTTGGGAGCAACCAGGTCTGTTGGAGTGCACAAAGCAAGGTGCATAATGGCCGACCTAGGGTGAAACGACGATGTGGTGCATCACACGGTCCCCCGGTGGTCCACCAAGGCACGTCGCTCAACCCATGCTATTTTCCCAACAGGACGGCGCTTCCATGCATGCTGACCAGCAACTCTCAAAGTCCCTGAAACCCAGGCACCTGTCCATGATCGCCATCGCCGGCGTCATTGGTGCAGGCCTCTTTGTCGGCTCGGGCGCCGCCATCCAGCAGGCCGGCCCGGGTATCCTCGTCGCCTATGCTGCCGCGGGCCTGGTGGTCATCCTGGTCATGCGCATGCTGGGGGAGATGGCCGCGGCAAACCCGGAAACGGGCTCATTCTCGACCTATGCGGACAAGGCACTGGGCCGTTGGGCAGGGTTCAGCATCGGCTGGCTCTACGCGTGGTTCTGGATCATCGTCCTGGGCATCGAGGCCACTGCAGGCGCGGCCATCATGCACCGGTGGGTGCCGGGCATTGACCAGTGGGTCTGGGCCCTTGTCCTCATGGTGCTGCTGACGCTCACCAACCTCGGCTCGGTGAAGTCCTACGGCGAGTTCGAGTTCTGGTTCGCGTCCATCAAGGTGGCGGCGATCGTCCTCTTCCTGGTCTTCGGTGCAGCCGCCATCCTGGGGCTCATCCCCGGTGTCCCAGCCCCCGGCCTGAGCAACCTGATCAACAACGGCGGCTTCATGCCCAACGGTCCGGGCGCTGTCCTGGCCGGAATCCTCGTGGTGGTCTTCTCCTTCTTCGGCGCCGAAATCGCCACCATCGCCGCCGGCGAATCAGAAAACCCCGTGGATGCCGTGAAGAAGGCCGTGAAGTCCACCGTATGGCGCATCCTGGTCTTCTACATCGGCTCCATCGCCGTGGTGGTCACCCTGCTTCCGTGGAACTCGGCCTCGGTGGCCAAGAGCCCCTACGTAGCGGTCATCGAACTGTTCGGCATCCCGGGCGCCGGAACCATCATGGACGTGGTGGTGCTGACCTCTGTGCTGTCCTGCCTGAACTCCGGCCTCTACACCGCCAGCCGCATGCTGTTCTCACTCTCCACCCGCGGTGACGCACCGCGGGCATGGACCCGCATCTCCCGCCGCGGCGTACCCGCTGCCGCGGTCCTCGCCTCCACCGTGGTCGGCTTCGTCACGGTGGGCCTGAACTACATTGCCCCGGACACGGTGTTCCTCTTCCTGGTCAACACCTCCGGAGCCATCGCATTGTTCGTCTGGCTGGTCATCTCCGCCTCGCAGCTGGTCCTCCGCAAGCGCATGGGAGCCGCAGCAAAGGACCTGCAGCTGAAGATGTGGCTTTTCCCCTACCTCACGTGGGCAGCGATCATCAGCATCGTGGCCCTGCTGATCGGCATGGTGATCGTGGAGTCCACCCGGGAGTCCCTGCTGCTTTCGATTGCACTGGCCGCCGTTGTGGTGGCGGTGGGCGTGCTGCGCTACCGGCGGAAGGGCGTGGCCGCCGCGGGCCAGCCGGACGTGGCAACCGAGGCTGCGCCGGCACCTGTCGAGTAGGCGCGGCGCTAGACTCGGGACCATGCCTTTGCCTCCCTCTGCTGCAGACCACATCCAGGACCTTGGCGCCTATGTCAGCGCATCGCCGTCGAGCTTCCACGCTGCGCATGAGGGGGGCCGGCGCCTGGAGGAAGCCGGGTTCACCCGCCTGGATGAGCTGCAGCCGTGGGAGGCCGGGCCCGGTTCCTTCTTCATCATCCGCGACGGCGCCCTGATCGCCTGGGTGGTCCCCGAAGACGCGGGACCCGCCACGGGTTTCAACATCCTGGGCGCGCACACCGATTCGCCGTCGTTCAAGCTCAAGCCCAAGCCCACCACGGGTGCGCACGGCTGGCTCCAGGCCGGGGTGGAAATCTACGGCGGCCCCCTGCTGAATTCCTGGCTGGACCGGGAGCTGCGGCTGGCGGGCAGGCTGGTGATGCTTGATGGCACCGAGCACCTCACGGCCACCGGGCCGCTGCTCCGCTTCCCGCAGCTGGCCATCCACCTGGACCGGGCCGTGAACGATGGCCTCACCCTGGACAAACAGCGCCACATGAACCCCGTCTGGGGGCTGGGAAGTCCTTCAGACTCCGACCTGCTGGGCGTGCTGGCGGCGTCGGTTGCCGGCGCATCCGTCGATCCGGGGCAGATTGGCGGGTACGACGTCGTCATTGCCGACACGCAGGCGCCTGCGGTTTTCGGGGGCAAGGGGGAGTTCTTCGCATCAGGGCGGCTGGACAACCTTTCCGCCACGCATGCCGGACTGGCAGCGCTGACCGCCCATGCGGAGTCCGCAGCCGCCGGCGGCCCGATTGCGGTCCTTGCCGCCTTCGACCACGAGGAAATCGGCTCCAACTCCCGCTCAGGGGCCTGCGGGCCCATCCTCGAGGACGTGCTGGTGCGCATCTCCGACGGCCTGGGCGCGACGGTGAGCCAACGGCGGCAGGCCTTGTCGGCGTCGTTCTGCCTCTCTGCCGATGCCGGCCACGCCGTGCACCCCAACTATCCCGAGCGGCACGACCCCGCCAACCATCCCGTGCTGAACGGCGGGCCGCTGCTGAAGATCAATGCCAACCAGCGCTACGCCACGGACGCGTTCGGCGCCGCATTCTGGGCGCGGCTCTGCGGCGAAGCAGGCGTTCCCTACCAGGAATTCGTGTCCAACAACGTGGTGCCCTGCGGTTCCACCATCGGGCCGCTCACCGCGACCAGGCTGGGCATCCGGACCGTGGACGTGGGCGTGCCCCTGCTGTCCATGCACTCGGCCCGGGAGCTGTGCGGGATTGAGGATCCACACCGCCTGGCCGCGGTGACGGAGCTGTTCTTCCGGACGGCGGCCTTGCCGGCGGGGGCACACCCCTAACGGATCCAGCCGTAGTTGAACCCACCATGGTCAATTTGGTGGGCAGGCACCCCTACCCACGTTTCGCCGTCGGGAACATTGCTGAGAACGGCCGCGCCCATGCCGATGGTCGCGTAGTCTCCCACGGATGTCCTCTCCCGGACGCTCGAATTCAATCCGAGGTAGGCGCCCTTGCCTATCCTGGCGCCGCCGCCCAGTGAGACGCCCGCGGCGAAGGTCGCAAAGTCGGAGACATCGTCGTCGTACGAGAACGTGACTGAGGGCATGGCAACCACGTGGGATCCCAGGCTCACGGCGGCAGTGAGGGTTACGTTGCGCAGCAGGATGCTGCCGCGGCCCACACGGCAGCCTTCCGGGTACTGGACGGAAGGATCCACCGCACTGGCGTACCTCGACTCGCCGATCCCCAGAGTGCCCAGATGCGACACCACCGCTTCGCGTTCCCTGCTGGACGCAATGCACACCAGGAGGAAGGCGTGCATGTAGTTGACTGCATCATCAATGCTGCCAAGGACGGGGGCACCATCGACGGTGACGCCGGCCATCTCCCTGTCATCATCGAGCAGCCCAACCACGTCATACTGGCCGCTGCCGCGGACCATGGCCAGGACTTCACGCGCCAGGCCGCTGGCACCTATCAGGATCAGTTCGCTCACGTGACGGCGCCGGCAGCAGCCTGCCGGGGTGTCGTTACTGGAATCCGGTCCATGCTGTACCTTTCCGGCGCGTGACGTCCTCTGAACGTGGGACAAGGCTATTCGCCAGGGGCACACTTTCCGGCTGGACACCGAAGGCTATGTGGTTCGGAACAGGGACTATGTGGAAACTGCGGGGACCTGTGGATCACAGGACGGGCAGGACGTACGGCTCCGCAGCCGGAGTTGCCTTGCCGGCGGCCAGGGCAGTCAGCTGTGCGCGGGACTCAACGCCGAGCTTGCGGTAGATGGCCGTGAGGCGTACTTCGACGGTGCGGACCGAAACATACAATGTGCCGGCTATTTCCTTGTTGCGCATCCCCCGGGCCACCATCATCGCCAGCGCCCTCTCATGGTCCGTGAGCAAGAGCATTGACGGGTTGCCCTGCGGGCGGGCGGCCTCCCACCGTTCGTCCAGCAGGAGGGCGTCCACGTGCTGCGTCCAGGCATCAGCCCCGGCCTCGTCAAACATCACCTTGGCCCGGAGCAAGGCCTCCCGCGCGTGGCGCAGCCTGCCGAAGCCATGCAAACGTTCCGCATAGCACATCAGGGTCCTGCCCCGCTCAAGCCTGTGACCGTTCCTGTCTTCAAGCGCCTGCTTGAAGAGCTGCAGGGACTGCTCGCCGTCCGCAAGCATGGCGCGGCTCCGGGCAACCACGATGACCAGCCACGGAGAGCGCAACCCCGCCGAACGGCTTTCCAGGCGTTGAAGAGCCTGGGTGGCTTCACGGTGCCGGCCAAGACGGACCAGTACCTCCACCAGGTCGGCCTCACAGCGCAGCAGGGTGGGGTTGCCCAGCCCCAGACCGATTTCCGTGGCCCTGGACAACTGGACAACGGACTCCGCCAGGTCACCCCGCAGGAGTGCGAAGTGGCCATGGCAGGCCGCCAGCTGTGCCGTGAGCCCAGGGTGGTTTCCCGATCGCAGATAGTCCAGGGCATTGGCGGCCTGGTTACGCGCGAGTTCGTCATCGCCCAACGAGTAGGCACGCCAAACCCGGAACAGGTGCCGGGCTCCCCGGTGGTACTCCAGGTCAGGTTGGCAGAGCTCGAGTTCGTCGATCAGCCTGACCGCCGCTGCCACATTCCCGGCGCGGATCTCATTGTCTACTGCCGTGAGGGCTGCTGTTTCCCGCCAGTTGGCGTGGTCCGGTTCTGTGGAGCTGCGGAGCATCGCGAAGGCTTCACGGGCGCTTTCGTACTGTTCCGCATAGGTGAGCGCCCGGCCGCGCAGCAGGAGGCGGGCCGGCCGGGCGCTGCGGACCTGCCCGGGGCGGCGGGAGGGGTTTGCCCTTCCGCCGCTGATCGATTCGACCAGCAGTTCGGCATGGTCGGCGATGGCCAGGCACTGCAAGGACGCGGAGCCGCGGAACGCGCCGCCCTGGCGCAGCAGCTCAACTGCCTCTTTCAGTTCCCACCGCTCGGCATAATAGACGGCGCCGATGGCCAGCAGGGCAGCGGAATACCCCGGATCGTGCTGGCCAAACTCCTTTACCAGCCGCTGCAGCATGCTGCAGCGCACCGCAACGCCCTGGACGAAATCGATCTCGAAGGAGAGGCCGGTCAACCGCAGAATCAGGTTGGGGTCGCGGGTGACCCCTTGCGCCCACTCCAGGTACCGGCGCGCATGCACCAGATCACCGCGGGTGAAGAGCAGCTCGGCCAGCCCGGTGAGGCGTGCCGCCGTTTCCGCTTCGCCCGGGTTGATGGCGAGGGCCCGCTCGATGCACTCCACCGCGAAGGACACCTCGCCCCTCCGGACCAGGTGCACCGCGTTACGGAGAAGGTGGAAGGGAGTTTCGTGCTCCAAGACCACCGCGAAGCTCAAGTGCCAGCTGCGGGCATGCCGATCGGTGCCCCGTGCTGCTTCAGCCAGGGCGCGGTGGGTTGCGGTGCGGACGTCAGGTGGCATGGCCGCGTGCACATGGCCCCGCAGCATCTGGTCCGCTATCCACAGGTGTTGTCCGGAGCGCTGCACCAGTCCGGCAGCCACCAATTCATCTGCGTGAAGCCACGCTTCATGGTCGATTTTCCCGATAGTGGTGATGTCACTGCGGAACGAGAGCGCAAGCAGGTCCAGGACCATGCTCGCGCCGGGGGTCAGAGCGGCCACCGCTGATGCGTGTCCAGCGTCAAGGCTGCTCGTGGAGGACAGCGGGATGGGCAGTGCGCACTTGCCGCCGGCGTGCCTCTCCACAAGCCCGCTGTACAGTTCGACGGCGGCAAGCGGGTTGCCGCCGGTGGCTGCGGCAACCGCGTGGGCCACCGCCGTCGTGGTCTGTTTGGTTGGCATGCTTTCCAGCATCCGCACGGTGTCACCCTGGCTCAGCGCACCCAGGCGCAGGGCGGGGAGGCCGGTGAAGGGGCTTCCCGGGACCTCGTCCCGCATGCCCGCAAACAGGACAATTTCCGTGCCGGCCAGTCGCCGTGCCAGGAATCCAATGACTGATTGACTGGCCGGATCCAGGCAGTCGGCGTCGTCAATCGCAATGATGGTCCGCGTTGACGACCGGCGCTGCAGTCCGCTGAGCAGCATGCCGGACACAGCGGGAACGGTCAGGGCACCGGCGTTGCCACCCCGGAGGGCGTCGACGGACCCGTTCAGGACCGGGTCATCCATCTCATTCAGCAGCGCGGTCAGCCCGGAAAAGGGCCAGCCCGATTCAGCGGCGCTGGCAGCCAGGAACACGGACCGGTATTCGCAGAGAGAGGAAATTTCGGACAACAGGGCTGACTTGCCTATGCCCCGGCCGCCGACGATGGCCAAGACTGTTTCCTTGGGGCCACGGATCGCAGAAAGAATCCGGTCAATTTCTTTGTTTCGGCCCACAAGCGGCATGGGGTCCCCAATCATCGAAGAAGGAGACCGCATTTTGTACTGCCGGTTCAAATGGTGGCCGCGCTCCCCAACGCGTAGGCCGCTACAAGCGAATATAACGCGCCACTAAACATGGCACCATACAAATTTGCGCTGGATTGCATCAAGATTAGATCCACAATTGCTCAAGGTCCCCGCCGCGTGGCTGAAGGCCGGCCCGGCGAACGCTGGGGCCTTGCAGGGCCTGGCGATTGCGGTATTGGCGGCAGTACCGGCGCCACCCCATCGCATGAACCACGAAGGGCAGCATGATAACCCCCGTACTTAAAAACGCGCGGCAGACAATAACCCCTATACCTAATATCACCCTGTACCCGTAATCCCCGTACTTGCCTTATCGCAGTAAATATGACTGCAGAAACTGAGTACTCGCTACTGGTGACACTCGAAAGGGGTGGAAATAGGCTTTCTCCACGGCCAGAGTCAAAGGCTAACGAGAGCTGGGGCCCGAGACCAGACCCATGACCGGATAAAGCGTCAAAGACGCGCTCGGCTTCCAAGCGGGCGGGTTCGTTGTTAACTATCCGCAAACGTCATGAAGTGGTGAGGTATTTGTCCATTTCCATCCAGCTCCCAATTACTCTTGCGATGCAGGGCACGGAGCCCGGTAAGGCCTCCGTCAGCGTCGTCATTCCAACACTGAACGAAGCCAGGAACATTCCGTGGGTCCTGCGCAGGATGCCGTCCTACGTTGATGAGGTCATCATCGTGGACGGCCGGTCCACCGACAACACTGTGGGAGTAGCCCAGGCGGTCCGCGACAATCTCGTCATCGTCAATGAGCCCCGCAAGGGGAAAGGTGTGGCCCTACGCTCAGGGTTCGCTGCCGCCTCAGGCGACATTATTGTCATGCTTGACGCGGACGGCAGCATGGACCCGCAGGAGATCGGGTGGTTCGTTTCCCCGCTGCAACATGACTACGACTTCGTCAAGGGCTCGCGGCATGTCACCGGTGGGGGCTCCGAGGACCTCACGCGCCTGCGGAAAGCCGGCAACCAGGCGCTGACCAAGTTGGCCAACGCGGTGCTGCACAGCAATTACTCCGATCTCTGCTACGGATATATTGCGTTTCGGCGTGAATGCCTTGAGATCCTGCAACTCGAATCAGATGGATTCGAAATCGAAACTGAACTGATCGTCCGGGCAGCACGGGCCGGCCTCCGGATTGCGGAAGTCCCCAGCATTGAGCTTGACCGGATTTCGGGAGCCTCCAACCTGCAGACCTTCCGTGATGGGTGGCGGGTCCTGCGGAAGCTGGCCCACGAATGCACCATGTGGGAGGCACCCACGGCCGGCGCCCGGCCCGAAGCCCTGCGCCGGGTCAAGTACGCCTACGCCAACGTCAGCGTTCCGCGGACGCCAACCGACCCGCAGAGCATCCTTGCATTGGTTCAGGGGGCTTAGCATGCTGGATCGAATTGTCCGTCCAAGTGTGTCGATCGTGATTTGTGCCTACACCGAACGCCGTTGGGAGCTTTTGCTGGACGTGATCGAGTCTGTCCGCGCCCAAACTGTCGCCCCCCAGGAGATCCTGGTGGTCGTGGACCATAACGAGGACCTCTACGGTCGGCTCCTCGAAATTGTCGACGACGTGACAGTGGTGGAGAGCGAAGGCCCTCCGGGGCTTTCAGGGGCGCGCAACACGGGCGTCGGACTCGCAGAGGGGGACATCGTGGCCTTCCTGGATGATGATGCGGTGGCGACGCCAAACTGGCTGGAACGCCTGCTTGTCCTCTACGACGATCCCGACGTGCTGGCCGTTGGCGGCCGCGTCGAACCTGTATGGGACCAGGGCCGCCCAGGCTACTTCGGTGAAGAACTCGACTGGATCGTTGGATGCAGCCACCGCGGAATGCCGACGGTTGCCTCCGAAGTCCGGAACCTCATTGGGGCAAACATGTCCTTCAGGCTCGACGTCCTCCGGCAGGTTGGTGGCTTCAACATCGCGCTGGGCAGGCAAGGCAATTTGCCGCTTGGCTGCGAGGAGACCGAGATCTGCATCCGCTCCACCATGGGCGCACCCGGTTCCCGGATCGTTTACGAACCTGCTGCCTTGGTCCGGCATCACGTCCCGCAGGAACGTGGGACTGTGCGCTACATGCTTTCCAGGTCCTGGTCGGAGGGCCTCTCCAAGGCACAGGTCAGCCACGTCGTGGGGCACAAACGGGCCCTCGGTCCCGAACGGCGGTATGTCCGCAGCACACTGCCGCGCGCCGTGTTCTCGGGAATCCGCGATTGGAGCCGGGGCGACAATCCCATGGGACTGGGACGGGCAGGATCCGTCCTTGCGGTATTGGCCTTCACCTCCGCCGGCTACCTCCGCGGCCGCCGGCTGGCGCACAGCTCCACAACCCAGTTGGGCAGTGAAATTCCCCAAGGCGCAGTCTGGCGGGAAGTCCAGTGAGGGTGAACACCTAGCCAGGACGCTGCCCGTCCCGTCCATGGGAAAGACCTCTTAACGTTGGTGGCAACCAAACAGAGCCAACGACTAAGAGGTCTTTCCCAATGTGGAGGTTGAATCAAACCCGGCACAAGCGCTGCGTTCAGGGGCTGCGGCAGTGGGGTCAGCCGGCGTCCGGGTGCCAGTACCGCAATCCGCCGCTGGTACCCCCGTCGTCGGCGACATCGATCAGCGCGTAGGGAAAGACCTGGCGGTCCAACTGATCCGGACCTTGGCCGCGGACGTCCGACGACCAGGTGCCGGTGTTGATGTACCGGGTTGGAGAACCTTCCAGCCGTGATTCAAGGGCGCGGTGCGTGTGGGCCGAGATGTACCAGGCCACTTCGGAACCGTGCGCTTCAAGAATGCCCGCCACCCGGGCTGCCGCCGCAGGAGCTTGCCCGCCACTGATATTGCGTCCAGTGGCAGCAAGCACCATGCGGGTCGCGGTAAGGGGGAGCGCTGACACCGTCCGGAACCGGGACAGGCGTGCAAGTTCCCGCACTGCCGTCCCGTTGAGCGCGAGCCGCTGCGACTCGGTCTGGAGCAGCTCGTCATAGGCCGGGCCGCGGACGCGCCGTTCCGCCCGTTCCGAGGCCAAACAGGCCTGGGCAACAGCTCCGGCACGACTGAGGCGCGACCGCGTGGGATGGGCATGCCAGGCGGCGAGGGGCGGCAGATCCAGCCCGTCAGTGCCGTTGACGGCGGTGCGCAGCACCTCGGGTATCCGGTGCAGCGCGTGATGCAGGTGTCCATGCTCGGCCATCAGCACGGAGGGGACATAGAGGAACCACGGGTGCACCCGGACCCGCGTGGGATCATCGGGTGCCAGCAGCGCCGCCAGCCGTGCGGCCACCGATGGGCGGGCCAACTCCACATCATGGTTCCCGCATACGAAGTGCAGCTGCACCCCGCGCGCCACGCACGCCTCCAGGGCCCGGAGAGTGGCCGGGTGCCGTTCGAAGATGGAGTCAAGCCGGGCCAGGCTCTCGTTCTCGGACAGGCCTGTGAGTTCAAAAGTGTCACCAACGAAGACAAGGTGTTGCTGCATGCCCGGGGCGGCGGGCACCTCGCGGTGGAGGAACCCCGGCAGTACCCTGCCGGGGTTCCGGGGATCGTCGTCAGTGACGTCCAGATGGAGGTCGCTGACGAGCAACCATCGCGCCCCGCGCCCCAGGTTCACGTAAGCAGTCCAAGGACGCGGGGGAAGAGAAGGAGCAGGAAGGCTGCCCACATGACGCCGACTACGATCCTGCTGTTCCTGGACTGGCTGTGGGGAACCGGCGCTGCTGCCGGTTGCCCAGTGCTTGATCCAGTGCTTGATCCAGTGCTTGGTGCGGTGGTTGACCTGCCGGGTCCAAGCCGCCGGACCTCGAGGGTTACGAGGGTGATGAGCAGCACGGCAGCTGCCAGCACTCCTGCCAGATCCATCATGATGCGACCTCCTGACGTGCCCGCGCCAAGCATGCGAGGACAGTAATGACGGCCATTGTCACGACGCATGCCTGCCACGACCACAGCGTGAGGTAGAACATGGCCGTGGACACTGCGGTGAGTGTGGCCAGGCCCAGTCCCAGGACGAGCAGCACGCCAAGCGGGACGTCGGTAATCGGGATAAGCCGGGCCAGTGCCTGGCCCGGGAGCAGGATGAGGATGGCTATGGCGGCGACCGTCTGCAGCGGCGTCGGCAACCCGACCAGCGTGACCAGGGCCAGTACCACCGCGGCAACCCCCAGCGCCAGGGTGGGCCGGCTCACTCCGCGGCCGGTCATGGCCCCACCCGGTATACGCGTGCGTCGGCATTGCTGTACGCGAGCTCCACGCCGACCTGCGTATCAAGCCAGTCCTCGAGCTCCCCGAGGCCCGTGGCGGTGGTCTGGCCCTGGATGATCAGGCTCGACTCCGATGAGCGCAGGAGCAGCAGGTAGGCGCCGGCGGCATTGTGCCTGGCGTAACCGTAGATGAGGGGGCCGCAGGTTTCGGCCGACAGGTCGGCGGGACAGAGGTCCTCAATGGTCCGGTATCGGTGCTCCAGGTAGTCCTGGTTGCGCCACGGCGTGGGATGGTCAGCCGAGATAATCGAAGAGCCGGGCGGCGCCATGTGGTCCACGGCGGCGATGGCGGCCATCTCGTCATCGGTAAAGACGTCATATTGCGCGTTGCCAAAACGGCCTGTCACGGTCATGACGGCGAACAGGATGCAGGTGAGGACAAGGGCTCCCGCAGCACGGAAGGAAGGCCGGTATCCCACGTTTCCGGGAAGCAGGACCGATGACGCCTGCATCGCAACGAAGGGGAGCGCGAACAGTGATACGCGGATGAGCATTTCCCCGCCGTAGGACTGCGCGGGAAAGAGCAGGAACGGGGCGACGGCCAGGAGGAGCACGCGGATGTCAAGGCGCCCCCTGCGCCAGTCGCGGAACGTTCCAACGGCGGCGAGGGCCCAGAGCAGGAGGGTGAGGCCCATTCGGACCTGCACCACGAGCAGATGTCCAGGGGTCCCGTTGGTGCGGTCGACGACATTTGCTTCGATGGCGGTCTGCAGGCCCGCGTCCGCCAGCGGCGGATGGCCTGCGAGGTACGTGCTTGCAGGAAAGACAAGCCAGAGCACCAGTACGACGCCGGCGATCAGGGGCAGCCTGCTGGGCCAGAGACGTCCGCTCAGGGTAAGGGCGGTGAGGGCGATCAGTACCATGAACGGCGTGAGCTGGTGGCTCGCGCAAATGACCACGATCAGCAGGAGGGTTACGGCCAGGGCGCCAATCCGGCGCCCCGGCTGGGGTTCGGCCGGGGACCGGCCCCGCCACCATGCTGCCAGGTCGGCGCGCCGGAACCCGCGGAAGTGGGAAGGCTCCGTTGCCAGCGGCCCCAGTGCCAGGGCCACCACAACCAGGTAGAGGAAGAAGCCGAAGGCCTGGGGGGAGAGGTAGTCCTGGTCCTGCCAGTTGCCGAGGCAGAAGAGCCAGAGCACCAGCCAGCGCCGGCGCGGATCGCTGATCAGGTACCGTGTCACCACGGCCACGGCGACGAGCCACAGGCCCACGTTGAACACCGGTGCCCACAGGGCAACGCTCACGGGGTCGAGGCCGGCCGTTCCGAGCACGGTCGCCAGGAGGGCAAAGAATCCCGGCCAGTTGAAGTATGCATCGATGTTGGGATCGATGGCCACATTGCGCGACATGGCGTCGGCGATGCCCAGGTGGCGGAACGCCACTTCACCGCGCGGTACGTCCGTCACGAAGACAGCGGCGCCGAAGAGTATGAGCACCAGTACCACGAGGAGCCACAGCATCACCGGGCTGCGTGCAGGGCCCGCGGCATCCCCGCGCAGTGCCACGACGAAGGCGATGTTGAGAATCAGGACCCCCACCCAGAACGGGTAGGGCAGCACACCGACCAGTCCAAGGTCGCTGTTCACAGGAAGTGCCACGGTGGAGGCGGCCCACGCTGCAAGTGCGAGCGACACCGCCCCCGCTGCGGCGCACCAGACATCCCTGGTTTTCCAGCGCGCCTGGGGACGGTGGATGGCCTCCTTGAGCGTGCTGGTCATGATGCCTCCTTTTTGGTGCGGTGGAGAATTGCGATGAGCCGCAGTCCGATGACCAGGGCCCCGGCGGAGAGCACTACCAGCCACGCAAGGGCCATGGCGCTGGAGCCACTGTCGGCGCCCAGGAGCGCCGAGACGCAGAGCGCGGCGCCAAGTGTCACCCCGACGATGATCGACTCTGTATAGCGGCCGAGCACCCGGCAGACGGAGTTGTAGGCCTGCAGCACTGCATAGGCCACCACTCCCGCGGCCAACAACCGCAGGGTGCCGGTGGATGCATTGGCGTACCTGTCGCCGAGCAGATGGAGCAGCGGGTGGGCAAAGACGATGAGGACCATCGCAGCTAGGCCACCGACTATGAGGGACCAGCGGAAACTTGCCCAGGTGGTGGCCGCCAGGCGGCCCGGTTCACGGACTCCCTCGGAGAATTGGACAATGCCTATAAGCATCGGAGCTGTGTAGGCAGCCCAGGCCATCATCCATGCGGGATACCAGTAGGCCGCCACCTCCGGCGATACCAAGTGCGCAAGCAGGAGCGGCAGCACCAGTCCCGGGGCGCGTTCGGTGAGGGTGAGGAGCTGGTTTGGAATGCCCATTTTCAGCAATGAACGTCCGCGCCCGGGATGCAGGGACGGCCGTGGCCGATAGCCCACCAATCTCCGCAGCTGGACGCCACCGATGATGCACGAGACGGCCGAACCGAGGGTCCAGCAGGCCATCAGCACATCGGCCGTAGCCGCGTGGGCCGCCTGCAACGCCACCAACGCCGTGGCCCCAAGGGAGACCATGCCGCCCAGTGTGTACCTCAGTGTTGCGCTGCTGCCGCGTCCCAACGCGACGAGCGCCTGGTCCAGCACCGTGCACATGGTTCCCGTGACGGCAGCCACCACGAACGTCAACCAGAAGAGAACCGACATCGGGGCCGTGTTCGGCGCCACGAACAACTCCAGCACGAGGTAGCCCAGGGCCAGCACGGTCCCTGCCACCCCCACGATGCCAAACGCCGCGTCCAGCACCCGGGCCGGCGGCTCCCCCCGCCCCACCGAGACGATGACGGCCGAACCGGTGCCCAGCACCGCAAGCTGGGTGCAGATCATCACCGCCGAAACCGCAGCAGTGGTCAACCCAACCTCACGGTCTATCGCCGCGTGCGCGGCGACGACCCAGAATGCGAAACCCGTGCCCGTCTGCGCAGCCTTGGCCAGGACGAGTCCAAGCGAGCTGCGCAGGGGGGAATGCCGGACGACGGGTGGGGCCTCCGTTGGAGCGATCTCCCGTTCAGCCGTCACGACCTAAACCCCTCGCCATACCCGCGTAGTTGTACCAGCAGAAGGCGATGTAATAGCGAAGCCATTTAGGCTGGCCGGAGGCGAGGCTCAAAGCGCTTCCCCGAACGGCGGCGGCGGCGGGCAGGAGCGCCAATCGTGCGCCGCCCCAGCCGTGCTTCCGGACCATCCGGCCCAGTCCCGTACCATCCATGAGGAACTGGTCAAGCGCGAAGTCGAAGTCGTCGGCGGCAAACCGGTGTTCGACCATGACCCGCTGCGACACCCCGGTCTTCATCCCTGACTGGCGCATCCGCCACCGCAGTTCGATGTCCTCGCCCGACTTGAATGCGTCGTCGAAACCGAGGCCCAACATCAGGTCCCGGTCTACGAGCGTGGCGACGAGTCCGAACCAGTTGCGGCTGCGCCCGGTGCGATGGTGATGTGCCAGCGCCTGGCCCCAGTAGCCGGGTCCTGCGACGCTTTCAAGGCCTGCCTGGAGGGCGTCATATCCGTCCTCCACCAACTCAATGAGCAGGTCTGCGACGCCGGTGGCTCCGAACACGACGTCGGCATCCACCAGCAGGACCCATCGGGTGGTGCTGTTCTGGACGCCAAGCGTGCGGGCCCAGGGCAGGCCGCGGCCCTCGTCACTAAGGATCCGGGCGCCGGCAGCGCGGGCAATTTCGACCGTGCGGTCGGTGGACAACCCGTCCACCACGATGATTTCCGCGACACCGGACTGACGCAAGGCTTCCAGACAGCGCGGAAGCAGCTGCTCCGCGTTGCGGGCCGGAACGACCGCGGTGACGTCTGCTGTGCTGTAGCCCACGGTGATCCCCCTTAGGCCTGCTCGTCGAGGATCGACGGCAGCAGCTCGTCCAGGTGCCGGACAATATCGTCCGATGCCTCGTCCGCGGAGTAGGCGGCCGGGACTTGGAACAGGTGGCAGGGGCGTCCGTCCAGGGCTTTGCTGAGAACGAGTCCTTTCGCCGCGAAGTGTTCGCGCCACGGGACCACGGAGCTTGCCGCGAGGCCGGTAACGACCCGCTGCGAGAAGCTCGCCATCTCGATATGGAAGTTGCCGATCATGCGGTCCACCATCCAGTCGGTGGTCCGTTCAACAACCCGTGACCGTGCGCCCTCGTAGCGCTCCACATATATGGCGGCCGCAAGCGGCGCTGAGGTGGTCACCTTCCGACCGGGAAACGCTGCCTCCGGGGTGACCATGCGGTGCTCCGGCGACCACCGTCGGGAGAAGTCGGCCAGGCGTGGATAACGGATAACGAACGGGTGGACCACAGTGGTGAGGCGTCCGATGCTCCCGGAGAACCGGGAGGGGACGAGGGGCTTGCGCGCACCTTCAAACAGGTGCGGGTAGATTGCGCGGTGATGCGGCTTAATGAACATGGGCTTCGCGTATCCAAGCAGCGTTGCGTCCTCGGCGAGGAATGCCCAGTCGTCACCCATGAACGACCAGCCCTCACGCCGCATCAGCTTGGCGGCGGTGCTGGTCTTACCGGTCCCGCCGGCCGCGGGCAGCGCGATGGCGTGGCCCCGGTAGGCCATCGTTGCCGCGTGGATCATGGCCGCCCCGCGGGAGATCATGGCGGCATCGAGAACCGGTACCACGGAGGTCAAGAGCTCTCCGGGTCCGTGAATACGCCATTGCTCTGCACCCCTGACAACTTGGACCCGGTCAGCCTGGAAGCGCACACTGTTGTCCGTGTACGCCAGCTCATGCTCGACGAAGCCGGCATTCGGCATAGGCTCGGGGCGGTCATCAACAATAATGTCGGGCTGCCGATCCTCCGTGTCGGAGGCGAAACACGCCAACATGCTTTGAAGCTGCCTTGCCGTGGGGGCCATTGCGTCGACGCTGATCGTGACGCGGCCGTGAATGTCGAAGTGCAGTGCCTTCGCCCGCCTGGTGCTCATAGTCCTCCCCTGTCTGATTGGTGTCGGCCGAATACAGCTCCGGCCCGGGCCAATCCACCCAGTGCCCGTAGACGGATTCGAAACCCCCGGCCGTAAAACTCCGCCGGCAGAATCGAGCGTAGGGTAGGCCGCCCGGGTAAACACCGGTAGTGAGTACTCGCCTTTTGCATCGCCTGCTACGTGGGGAATGGCGCGCTTTTCGCAGGGCTGGGGGTGGCGGGGCACGTCCGGGCGTGGCGTTAAGTACGTTGGGGGTTTGTCCCGTTCGGTGCGTCAGGTAGAGGGGGTACCTTGGGCGTAGACGCGAACCCAGTCCACCCGCATCTCGCCGTGACCGTTGGGAGTGCCGTCCGGAAACCAGTCCAGCTGCAACGTCTGGTGCATCGACCCCGGCGGCTGATGCGTGGGGTCGCTGTCCTCAAACCACTTCACGCCATCGACGTAGCCGATGATGCCGCCGGGGGACCAGTCAACTGCGTAGTTGTGGAACTGCGTGACGTCCAGGGGCTTGGAAACAGAGGTCTTAGCGTTCGAGCATCCGAAGTGGTGGAAGAAATTGGTGCGGTTCCAGTCACCAGTGGTCTCCGCATAGTCCACTTCACCGTCACAGGGCCAGTGCCCGCTGTCCGGCCACAGGATCGACACCATATGGTATTCATCGTCCCCGGATCCCGCTGCCCGGACTTCCCAGCGGCCATACCTCTGGAGGCCAAATTTGGCACTCATTCCCGCGGTCGTGCCATCCGATGTTCCGGTAATGACCATCCTGGAACCATCCACCGTGACCTGCCGGGGACTGCGTATGCCGTTCCCTGCGTGCCCGTCACTGTCGTACACGGACCACTTCGCGGCGTCCGGTGCCCCGGCGTAATTGAACTCGTCGCCGGCGATCGGCGTGCCCCAGCCCAGCCTTGCCGCGGCAGAGGTCGCGGCAGAGTCTGTCATGGGTTGGGCTGAGCTGGCCGAGCAGCCGGACAGGAACAGTGCCGCCATCCCCAGGGCCATCGCGGGTCGACGCATGTGTCAGATAATAGGGGCTTCAGCGGCGGGGTGGATAGCAGCCGCGGTTTTTCCACATAGCGTGCCGCGCCGCTGCCTGGGCTTCGCACCACGGCACTAGCCTTGAGTCAAGCGCGAATCGCCTATCGGGTCCAAATGCACTAGGATATTGAAGTCTGTGCTGCGTCCTGCCTCCGTTCCGGGGCAAGGCATTGCACGGAATCGCAAATGAACCTCCTGTTACGGAAATGCCGTAACCGCTTAGCCCAAAGGAGGTGGGTTCACATATGCGTCCTTACGAATTGATGGTAATCATCGACCCCGAGGTCGAAGAGCGTACCGTTGAGCCGTCGCTTCAGAAGTTCCTGAATGTCATAACCAACGATGGTGGAACCATCGAAAAGGTTGACATCTGGGGCCGTCGCCGTCTGGCTTACGAAATCAAGAAGAAGTCCGAAGGTATCTACGCCGTGGTGAACTTCACCGCCAAGCCGGAAACCGCCAAGGAACTTGACCGCCAGCTGTCTCTTAACGAGACCATCATGCGCACCAAGATCACCCGCCCCGAAGAGCAGAAGGTTGTTGCTGAGTAATTCAGCACCACCTCTTCATTCTTTACCCCGCAGGACACGCACTCTTCACCCAGGATCGAACAAGGAGGCAGTAGATGGCAGGCGAGACCACCATTACGGTCATCGGTAATCTCACCAATGACCCGGAATTGCGGTTCACACCGTCCGGTTCGGCAGTAGCGAACTTCACCATCGCTTCCACCCCCCGCACCTTTGATCGCCAGTCCAACGAGTGGAAGGACGGGGAAACCCTGTTCCTCCGCGCCGCTGTCTGGCGTGAAGCAGCCGAGAACGTTGCCGAATCCCTGACCAAGGGGATGCGCGTCATCGTGACCGGCCGCCTGAAGAGCCGTTCCTACGAAACAAAGGAAGGCGAAAAGCGCACCGTTATCGAGCTTGAGGTCGACGAGATCGGCCCGAGCCTGCGCTACGCCAACGCCAAGGTTAACCGTACCCAGCGCTCCGGCGGACAGGGTGGCGGCGGCTTCGGCGGCGGCAACAGCGGCGGTGGCTTCGGCGGCGGCAACTCTGGTGGAAGCCAGGGCGCCAACGCCGGCGGAGGCTGGGGCGGCGGCAACCAGCAGGCTGCACAGGACGATCCCTGGGCTACGCCCGGCGTGTCCAACGCAGGCGGCTGGGGCAACGGCCCCGATTCCGAACCTCCCTTCTAAAACCCAAACAATGGTCCGGCGCGGGGCCTCTCAGGGAGCCGAAAGGCACCCAGGGAACTGCCGCCGTCGGACCACCACCATCCCGTGGATCAATATCCACGGGCTCCCTAGAATAGGAGCTCCACGATGGCTAAGGCTGAACTCCGTAAGCCCAAACCAAAGTCCAACCCCTTGAAGGCCGCTGACATCACTGTCATCGACTACAAGGACGTAGCATTGCTGCGCAAGTTCATCTCCGACCGCGGAAAGATCCGCGCCCGTCGCGTCACTGGCGTTACGGTGCAGGAACAGCGCAAGATCGCCCAGGCAATCAAGAACGCCCGCGAAGTTGCTCTGCTGCCTTACTCCGGCGCTGGCCGCGGCTAAGGAAGGGATTAACTAACATGGCAAAGCTCATTCTGACCCACGAAGTAACCGGTCTCGGTGCTGCTGGCGATGTTGTCGAGGTCAAGGACGGTTACGCACGTAACTACCTCCTGCCCCGCAACTTTGCCCTGACCTGGTCGAAGGGTGGCGAGAAGCAGGTTGAGTCCATCAAGGCTGCCCGCGCTGCCCGCGAGCACGCTTCCCTGGAAGATGCTCAGAAGCAGGCCGCTGCACTGTCCGCGAAGCCGGTCAAGCTGGTCGTCAAGGCCGGCGAGTCCGGCCGCCTGTTCGGCACCGTCAAGCAGGGCGACGTCGCCGACGCTGTTGAGGCCGCCGGCCTCGGCAAGATCGACAAGCGCAAGGTTGAACTGCCTGCCCACATCAAGTCGGTTGGTTCCTACCAGGCCAACGTCCGCCTCCACGCTGACGTTGCTGCTGTGATCGAACTCGACGTGGTTGCAGGAAAGTAGTCCTCAACTGCATCGGAAGACCCCCGTCGCCGGACTCCGGCGGCGGGGGTCTTTCGTTTTCCGGTGGTAGCCTGCTCCGGTGAACCCGACACCACGCAGCCGCCCCTTCCATCAGGTGGATGTTTTCGCCAGCCAGGCCTACCGCGGCAACCCGCTCGCCGTCGTACTTGATGCCCAAGGGCTGGACACGGCAACAATGCAGCACTTCGCCAACTGGACCAATCTCTCGGAAACCACGTTTCTCCTGCCTCCCGAAGATCCCCGCGCCGATTACCGGGTCCGGATCTTTACCGGCAGCGAAGAGTTTCCGTTCGCAGGCCACCCGACCCTTGGCTCGGCCCATACGTGGCTGCGGGCCGGGGGAGTGCCGCGGTCTGACGGCCACGTGGTGCAGGAGTGCGCTGCGGGGCTGGTCCGGATAAAGCGCGACGGCGGGAGGCTGGCTTTCGCGGCACCGCCGCTGACACGCTTCGGGCCTGTGGATGCGGGTATCCGCCGTCAACTGGCCGCGGCTCTGCGGGTGTCCGTTGCCGACATCGTTGACGCGTCGTGGCTGGTGAATGGTCCGGAATGGATCGGTGTCCTGCTGCCTTCTGCGGCCCAGGTGCTGGCCCTGAATCCGGACCAGGCGGCGATGGGCGACCTGAAGATCGGCGTTATCGGGCCGCACGAGCCGGGTGCAGACGCCGACTTTGAGGTCCGCACATTCCTGCCCGGCGACGCCATGGCCGAAGACCCGGTCACCGGCAGCTTCAATGCAGGCGCCGCCCAATGGCTCATTGGAAGCGGCAGGGCGCCGGAGGAATATGTGGCTTCGCAGGGGACCGTCCTGGGGCGCGCCGGACGCATCCACATTACTGCCGATGCCGGGGACATCTGGGTGGGCGGGGACTCCGCCACCTGCATCCAGGGAAGCGTCCTGCTCTGACGCGGCGGCCCGGGTTCACGTCCGGGAATACTTCGCTGCCGGCGGCAGTTCACAGGTATAGATGCAAACGCATGTATGCTGAAGTGAACGATTACCAGGAGAATGCCATGGAAACCCGCCGCATCACCGTCCTTTCCGCAGGGCTTGGCGTACCTTCGTCCAGCCGGCGGCTGGCTGACCAGCTGGCTGCTGCCGCCGAGCGCCAGCTCAGGGCCGGCGGCTACGAGGTGGAGGTGGACGTCGTCGAACTCCGCGACCTTGCCGTGGACATCGCCAACAACTTCGTCACCGGCTATGCCGCACCACGCCTGGCCGAGGTCATAGCCGGGGTGGAGGCCTCGGACGGCATCATCGCCGTGACACCGGTCTTCAGCGCCTCCTTCAGCGGCCTTTTCAAATCCTTTATCGATGTTCTCGACCCGAAGTCGCTGGACGGCAAGGCGGTCCTGCTGGGCGCCACCGGCGGCACGGACCGGCACCAGATGGTCTTGGACTACGCGCTGCGGCCACTGTTCAGCTACCTCCGCACGCGCATGGCTGCAACCGGCGTCTTTGCCGGACCCCAGGACTGGGGAACAGCTGAAGAGGGCGGGGGGTCACTGGCGGACCGCATCGACCGCGCAGCCGGTGAATTCACCACTCTGCTGCAGGGGCCCCAACCGGGCCGGAAGCCCGCCCCGCTGGAGTCCCTTCCCTTCGAGCAGCTGCTGGCCGGGATTTCCGGGAACCGCTGACACACGGGCGGCCGCCCCCGGTGCCGGACCCCGTGGTTTCGGGGTTAGGGGACCCGGGCCGCGGGTTTTAGGGGGCGGTCCGGGGATTGCTATTGATCCTTCCACCGCCAACACTGAGCAATCTGGGGGTTGACTGATAATTCAACACCGGGGAGTGAAGTTGAGAGACCATCCAATATCCAACGTGGACGAGCATGATCGGGGTGCCGGGGCTTCCCGGCCCTTTCTTAGATGGGGACCTGCCGGTCCCGAGGGCCGCCGCATGCGTCAACGCCGACTGGCGTTTCCCGCACTGCTGACGGCGCTGCTGCTTGTGCTTGGTGGTCTGGTGGCGCCGTTGGCCGCCTCCGCCGCTACCGGTGATGTAGGCGTCCAGGGCCCGTCCCACTCCGGGACGGCAACGCCCACCGGGACCAAACGGCAGACGAATTCGCTGTGGTTCAACGACGGGACCTGGTGGGGGAACCTTTGGGACGCCGGCAGTTCCACTTTCCGCATCTTCCGGTTTAATGCCTCGACAAGTTCGTGGACGAGTACAGGTGTGGTGACGGAGTCCCGGGCGAACACCCACCATGACGTGTTGTGGGACGGGAAGACCCTGTATGTCGCGAGCTTCCGGTTCGTCAATGACGGCCTGCCGTCCGAACCGAACTTCCCCACGACTATGCGGCGGTACAGCTACAACTCGAGCACCAAGTCGTACACGAGCCTGGGATCCAGCCAAATCAACAACCAAAAAACTGAAACCATATCCATTGATAAGGACTCAACCGGCCGGGTGTGGGCCACGTGGCAGCAGGGCAATCGGATCTATATGAACGTCACCGGCACGGACGGCGCCACGTGGGGCACCCCGTTTGCCCATCCGGCGTCGTTGAGCAATGTGTCCGTGGACGATAACTCGGCGGTCATCGCGTTCAGCGGGAACAAGATCGGTGTGATGTGGAGCAGGCAGGTGGGGGACTCCACTGACGGCATGTACTGGAGCTACCACGTCGACGGAGCGTCGAAAACCACCTGGACCACTCCTGTGGCGGCGGTGAAGGGGCAGCGGAGCGGCGACGACCACATGAACCTGAAATGGCTGGATGCCTCAACAGACAAGGTTTTTGCCGCAATCAAAACCTCGTACACCTCGGCGTCCCAGCCGCTGATCCAGTTGCTGGCACTGAATACGTCTACGTCGACATGGTCTGCACACACGATTGCGACAGTGTCTGAGTGCCCGAACAGGGTGATCGTCATGATCGACGAGGCAGCGCGCAAGCTGCGTACCTTCGCTACCTATCCGAAGCCGGGTGGCACAACGAATGCCGGGGTATGCACGAGTTCCGGCGGGGCCATCTACGAGAAATCCACGTCGCTGGACAACATCAGCTTCAGCACCACCAAGACGGCCCGGATCGTTGACGCCGACCAGTACGTCCACAACGTCGCGTCGACCAAGCAGAACGTCAACAGTGTTGCGCGGGGCACGGCCAACAGCGGCCTGCTGGTGCTCGCTGACGTGAATGCCACAAGCCGGTACTGGCACTACTACGATTCCACCGGCGGTGCCGGGTAGGCGGGCGGCAGCCAGCCCATCTTCATCCTGAGCCAGGCAAGGCATACAGGACAAGTACGGCCGGGACCCATTCGCAGGAATGGGAGCCCGGCCGTACAGCCGTTTCAATTGGCAGGTGTCAGTCGTCCAGCAGCGCAATGAACTCGCGGGCCTGCTTCATGGAGATATCAGAATGCTTGGACAGTGCAGTGGCTGCCGCTTCGGTGTCGCCACTGCGGGCAAGGGTGCGGATCCTGCCATAGATCTCGTCGTTGAGCATGTTGCTGCTCACTTCGCGGGTGACGTCGCCCTTGCTGGCGATCGCCCGGTAGCGGTAAGGAAACCGCTGGGGCTCGTCGTCGTCGGCCTCGGGTGCCTGCGCCGACTCGGGGCTCCGGTAGGGCTGGGGATGGGCCGCCAGGGCCCCGACGGCGTCACGGGAGGCCCGAAGCCCGTCGCCCGTGATTTCGTAGTAGAGCTTGATGGCAGCCATGGCCTGGCCCTGGGCAATCAGGGCATAAAGCCGCCGGTGTTCGTCTTCCGACAGCCGGTCTGCCGCGGCCCGGGCCAGCTCCTGTGGGGTGGCAGCGGGCTGGGACTGGGAGGCGGTAGGTGCGGCCCTCCGCCTGGTGGCCGCGCGGTAGGCCACGGTGACCCCCGCAACCACGGCGAGCAGGATAAGGACCGGGACCACAAGCGATTCCATTTTCACGAGCCGTTCTATGTACTTCCTGGCCCTCGCCAGGTGCGATTGCTTTGCTGGTCATCCGCCCAGCCGTGTTCCTGCTGTTGGATGCGCTGCTGCCTGTTTTGGCTTGGGTGGGTAGCCGCCTCCAGCCGGGCGCGGGCGGCGGTGGCCGCCTCGACCTGGGCTGCGTAATGCCGGGCAGACCGCTCGGCAAGTTCGTGCTGGTATTTTTCGGCTTCAGAGGTGCCCGCACCACGCGGCCGCAGGGCTGTGGCAATGCCCCAGATGAGCGCCACCAAAACTATCGCCGGCAACAGCACCAGCAGTAGATCGCCCATACCTAGAGCTTAATCCAGATCGTGGTTATCCACAGCATATTCACTGCTTCGCATACAGCGCCCCGCTGGTGTGGGTCAAACTCCCTGACGGGAATATGAGTAGTGCCACAGCGCCGATCGAAGTGCTCCCGGCCCGGCCTTACCTCCGCTTTCCGCGAGTGGTGCCAACAATGGCCTGTGGATGAAATTCCTTGGAAGAAATATTTACTCCACATGCTGTCCCAAGTGTTTCCGCAGGTCAGAGGCGGAAGCGGCGACAAAAAACTTTGATATCCACAGTGTTCCCCACAGACTGTGCACAAGGTATGCCCCGTACTGCACAGGTTATCCACAGCCCCTGCGGCATGCTGGCTTTGCGGCTGGCGCCAGGGCGGTTAGCGTAGCGGGGTACCTGTTCTCCGCGGTCAAAACAGGGTATGCCTGCACCGGTTTTCAGCCCGGCGCACGGCCTCCTGCAGGTCTCTGTGGAAAAGCTGTGGATAGTGGGGATAACTCCCGCGGAGCCAGGCATCCGGAGCCGCCGGCGCTTGATTGTCAGGGCCAGCGGGTAGACCTGGGCAGGTGGCGGAGCCGGTTACCGGGTGCCGCGAACAGGATGGATCGCCGGGCCGCCAGGCCGGGCATAAATTGAGGACGGCAGCTTTGTCAATCGCGCATCTGGACCCTGTCGAGACAACCCGTGGATCGGACGCCAGCCGGAAACCTCCCCAGGACATCGCGGCCGAACAGTCGGTCCTGGGCGGCATGATGCTGTCCAAGGATGCCATCGCGGATGTCGTTGAGATCCTCCGCGGGCAGGATTTCTACCGTCCCGCGCACGAGACCATCTACGAGGCCATCATTGACCTCTACGGCCGGGGGGAGCCCGCCGATGCCGTCACCGTCTCCGATGAGCTGACCAAGCGCGCCGAGATCAACAGGATCGGCGGCCCTGCCTACCTGCACGAACTGATCCAGACCGTTCCCACGGCAGCCAACGCGGGCTACTACGCCGAGATCGTGGCCGAACGGGCAGTGCTCCGCCGGCTGGTGAACGCCGGAACCAAGATCGTCCAGCTGGGGTACGGGTCGGACGGCGAGGTGGAGGACCTGGTCAACCAGGCGCAGGCGGAGGTTTACGCGGTAGCGGAGCGCCGCACCGCGGAGGACTACGTGGTACTGAAGGACGTGATGGAGTCCACGGTGGACGAAATCGAGGCGTCCGGCCACCGTGGAGAGGGCATGACGGGTGTGCCCACCGGCTTCTATGAGCTCGACGAGCTGACCCACGGGCTCCACCCGGGGCAGATGATCGTCATCGCCGCCCGCCCGGCCGTCGGTAAGTCGACGTTCGCACTGGACTTCGCCCGTTCCGCAGCCATCAAGAACAACCTCGCCACCGTCATGTTTTCGCTGGAAATGGGCCGGAATGAGATCGCCATGCGCCTGCTGTCTGCCGAGGCCACCATTGGTCTCCAGGACCTCCGCAAGGGCACCATCAAGGACGAACAGTGGTCCAAGATCGCCACCACCATGGGCCGGATGAATGATGCACCGCTGTTCATTGATGACAGCCCCAACATGTCCCTGATGGAAATCCGGGCCAAATGCCGCCGCCTGAAGCAGCAGCACGACCTCAAGCTGGTCATCCTGGACTACCTGCAGCTCATGAGCTCGGGAAAGAAGGTGGAGTCCCGCCAGCAGGAAGTCTCCGAGTTTTCGCGTGCGCTCAAGCTCCTGGCCAAGGAACTCCAGGTCCCCGTGATCGCGCTGTCCCAGCTGAACCGTGGATCGGAACAGCGGCAGGACAAGCGGCCCATGGTGTCCGACCTCCGCGAGTCCGGCTCCATCGAGCAGGACGCGGACATGGTGATCCTGCTTCACCGCGAGGACGTCTACGACAAGGAATCACCCCGTGCCGGAGAAGCGGACATCCTTGTGGCCAAACACCGTAACGGTCCCACCAAGGACATTGTGGTGGCCTTCCAGGGCCACTACTCCCGCTTCGCCAACATGGCCGGCGATACCGGCGGCGGCTTCTAAGTATCCCGGCGGGCGCTGGTTCCGCCGCCGGCAGGCCCTGCGGCGGCCAGCAGGTGGTTCGGCAGGCGGTTGCCGGGCGCTGTTCCCCGGATCTCCAGGAGTTCGCGGGCGTGGGCGTGGAGCCGCTTGTCCTCCTCGCTGACCGGCACCCAGGCGGGGACGGGCACGGAGTTGCCCTCGTCGTCGCGCGCCACCATCACGGTGAGGCAGTATGTGGTGAGGGCCAGTTCACGGCCTTTCGGATCGCCCGAACGGACATGGACGGCGATGTGCATTCCCTTGGTCCCGGTGTAAACCAGCCGGGCCTCAACCTCCACAACATGGCCAATCAGCAGCGGCCGGTAGAAGCGCACGCCGCCGGAGAAGACAGCCACGGTATCCCTGCCGCAGTAACGGGAAGCGCACACGTAAGCGGCCTCGTCGATCCACTTCATGACAATGCCGCCGTGGACCTTGCCGCCCCAGTTCACGTCCGTGGGGGCGGCCATGAACCGCAGCGTCACCCGCTCGGCCGTACCGGCGTCGGTATATTCCTGCCGGTTCATGGCTTCCACGATCTGCTCGCGGACCTTGATCCTGGCCAGCGCGTGGTCCCGTTGCTCGATCTCGGCCGGGGTTTGGGGTTCGAACTGCTGCACCGGGATGGGCCTGCCGTCCGGGCCGACCGCAACGAAGATCACCATGCACTGGCTGCGCATGGTGGCAGGGCCGCCTTTGGGGTCACCCGAGGAAACCACGGTATGGATGTGCATTGAGGACCGGCCGGTGTAGACGATGGTCGCTTCCACCTCCACCATGTCGCCGCTGTTGACGGGATCGGCGAAGTGGATGTTTCCCACGTACGCGGTGACGCAGTAGGACTTGGCCCATCCCACTGCCGCGGCATAGGCGGCTTTGTCCACCCACTCAAGCACCGTGCCTGCGTCCACGGAGCCGCTGTGCCCCACGTCGGTGGGGGCAGCGAGGAAGCGGAGGGTCACGGAGTTGGCGCGGCCGGTCTCAGTCATGCTGCGATCTTACTGAGGCCCACGGTTACCGGCCGGTTGGGCCTGAAACAAACTTCCCGGCGGGAGTGCCGCGATTAAAGCCCGACGCCGGCCGGTCACCTTGGGTGACCTGCCGCCGTCGCACCCGGTGGGACAAGTGATCCTAGGTGAGGGCGGCCAGCCGCGAGTTGCTGCGCCCGAAGAGCGCGCGGTCCAGGGAAAGCCGGCCGGCGCCCGTGAGCGCCAGCGCGAATGCCGCGGCGGCCAGGAGCAGGACGAGTTCGTAGCCGCCGTTTGCGGCAAAGATGCCGGCGGGAGCGTGCACCAGGAAAAGGGCGCCCAGCATGTCCAGGGCGAGGAGGGCGGCCACCACTCGGGTGAGGATCCCCAGGATCAGGGCAACGCCGCCCGCCAGTTCCAGGACGGCGACGGCGGGTGCCACGAGCCCGGCTGCCGGAACCCCCATTTTGGCGAAGGATGCCTGGGCGCCAGCGATGGTCCATTCGTTGAACTTCTGCCATCCGTGGGCTGCGAAGAGGAAGCCAAGGACGATGCGCAGGGCGGTGAGGGCGGTGGTGGTGAGTCGTGACTGGTTCATGGATACCACTCTTGCCGACCAATGGTTGAAGTGTCAACTATTCTTTGGGGGACTGTGGGCTTTCTCATCTCCGGAGCGTGTTGTCGGCGGCCGCGGTTAAGCTGGCAGCGTGCCCCAACAACCCGCCCCCTCCGCCGTGGCCGGCCGCCAAGGCCATGCCCGGGAGATACTCCGCCTTGCTGTCCCTGCCTTTGGCGCGCTGGTGGCTGAGCCCCTCTTCCTGCTGGCGGACTCCGCCATTGTGGGACATCTTGGTGTTGCGCAGCTCGCGGGAGTGGGGCTGGCATCTGCGGTGCTCCAGACCGCCGTCGGACTCATGGTCTTCCTGGCCTACTCCACCACGCCCGCCGTGGCCCGCGCCATTGGTGACGGGCAGTTGGGCAAGGCCCTTGCGGCAGGGCGCGACGGCGTGTGGCTGGCATTGCTCCTCGGCGTGGTCCTCGCCGTGGCAGGCTTCGCGGCGGCCGAACCGCTGATTGACCTGATGGGGGCCCAGGGCAGCGTCCGGACCTTTGCGGTCGATTACTTCCGCTGGTCCATGCCGGGCCTGGTGGCAATGCTCTTGATCTTCGCCGGCACCGGTGTTCTCCGCGGACTGCAGGACACCCGCACCCCGCTGGTGGTGGCCACGGCCGGTTTCGGGGTCAATATTGTCCTGAACCTGTGGCTTGTGTACGGGCTGGGCATGTCTGTGGCTGGTTCCGCGGTGGGCACCAGCCTGGCCCAGTGGGCCATGGCGGCTGTCTATGTGGTGATGGTGCGGCGCAGCGCAGTGCGGCAGGGTGTGAGCCTGCTCCCCAGCTGGCGCGGCATCCGCAGCATGACGCGGGTTGGATCCTGGCTGATGCTGCGCACGCTCAGCCTCCGGGCCGCAATCCTGGCCACGGTGCTGGTGGTGACGGCCCAGGGGGAGGTCAACCTTGCCGCCCACCAGCTGGCCATGACCATTTTTTCCTTCCTGGCGTTCGCGCTGGATGCCCTGGCGATCGCGGCGCAGGCGCTCATTGGCAAGGAGCTCGGCGCGTCCCATGCCGCCAGGGCCCGGCTGCTGACCGGAACGATGATCCGCTGGGGCGCGGGGTTCGGCGTGGTGACGGGCCTGCTGCTGGCAGCGGCAGCCCCCTGGGCCGGGGCTCTGTTCACCACGGACCCCCAAGTGCGGCAGGCACTCACCGCTGCCCTCTGGATCCTGGCGGCCGGGCAGCCGATCGCCGGCTATGTCTTTGTCCTGGACGGTGTGCTGATCGGCGCAGGGGACGCGCGGTACCTCGCGCTGGCGGGGCTGGTGAACCTTGCCGTCTACGTGCCGCTGCTGGCAGCGGTTGCCTGGTCCGGTGCCACCGGCACCACCGGGCTCGCATGGCTTTGGGTGGCCTTCGCGCTGGGGTATATGGCGGCGCGCGCCGTGACGCTGGGCCTGCGTGCCCGGTCCGACCGCTGGATGGTGCTGGGCTCTGCCTGACGCGGCCCGGTTAGACCTTCCAGCTGCCCCCACTAAACTGGACCGGTGACACAACCATCCACCCCCGCCGGTGCTGCTCCCGGAACCACCGCCCGCCACGACCTCTGGAAGCCGGTCCTGCTCCGTGCGGCCGCTGCCCTGGTGTTTGGCGCCGTGACGGTCTTCTGGACGTCACCGTCTGTGGAGGTCATGGGCTGGGCCGGGGGACTCTACCTCCTGGCCGCCGGTGTGGTTTCCCTGCGGACCGTCCCCGCAGCCGGATTCGCGCAGAACTCGGCGGCCGGCAAGCTGCTGTCCGCCGCCGGCGCGGTCCTGGCCGGCGCAGGCTTTGCCTTGCTCCTCCTGCACAGTGACCTGCTGTTCGGGGTGATCGCAGCCCTGGGCCTGGGCGCAGCCGGCATCCTGGAGCTTGCCTGCGGCCTGCAGCACAGGGGCCGCCATGTTCTTGCCCGCGACTGGATTGCTTCCGGCGTCATCGGGATTGGAACCGCGGTGCTCCTGCCGTTCTTCATCAGTCTCGGTGCCCATGCCCTGCTGGGCGTGGCCGGTGGAGGCGCCATTATTTCCGGCGTCCTGTGGGTGCTTTCCGGCCTGACGCTGCGGCACGATGCCCGTGCCGGCGCAGGGAAGCCGTAAACTAGGGGGAGCGCCCTTCTACTTTCTGTAGAAAATTCGGTGCGACACCGCAATTCGTAAACCGGGCCGGCCGTGCGCCGCCCGCAGGGAGGAACCACCGTGGCTGACCAGCATCAAGGAAAACCGCGCAAGCTGCGGACCTCGGTGAAGGGGCCGCTGATGTTTTCGGCATTCTGGGCCGTCGTCGCCTTCGTGGCAGTGTTGATCTTCGCCTCCGGTGGAAGCGCACGTGCACCCCGGTTCGACCTCGCGTTCACCGCAGCCGGCATCGCCTTCATCGCCACCCTGGTGATCGCCGCAATGCTGTCCATGAGCTACAAGGAGAACGCCGAACACCTGGGCAAGGGATCAGGGGTGAACCTGAGTTCGGCGCCCAAAGGATCCCCGCACGCAGGGCCAAGCCATGGCTTCGGAGCTCCCGGCAACCAGAACCCGCCGGCATCCGGCGATGGCAGTGACGAAACTCCCCAGCGCTAGCCGTTACCGGCGGCAGCCGGACAAAGCGCGGGAAAATCCCTACCCCGCAGCAGCCTGGCGGGCCCGGTAAGCAGCAACATGCGCACGGTTGGCACAGTTGCCGGTATCGCAGTACCTCTTGGACCGGTTGCGGCTCAGGTCCAGCACGGCGGCATCGCAGTCCTCTGACTCACACATCCGCAGCCTGTCCATCTCCTTGCTGCGGATCACATCAGCCAGGGCCATGGCCGCTTCGGTGCTCATCCGGTCGGCAAGGGGTGCCTCGGGCGCCGTGGCATGAAGGTGCCAGTCCCATCCGTCGTGCTTCATCAGCTGCGGCAGCGCGTTGGCGTCCCGCAGCAGCCGGTTGACGGTTTCCACGGCGGCGTCCTCACCGGCCGTCCATACCGCGGACAGTTCACGGCGCAACTGCCGCACGCTTTCCAATTCCGCAGCGTCCCGGTTCCGGGAGCCGGAAAAACCCTCCGCGGCCAGGAAGCTGTCCAGGTCCGCAACGGAGGCCAGGCCTTCCCTGCCATTCGCGGCCGTGTTGATGAGGTTCACCACCGTCCGCAGCGCCACTTCAGTGTCAGGGGCGAAAACCATGTTGACTCCTTACAGCGCCTGAGCGTAGTGTCATGAGCATTACCCCACTTTACTCCTGACAGGAGGCAACGGTGCCTGCCGCCCAAAACCACACCCCCACCCCGGAACTGTCCACCAGGCGTCCCGGCTTCCAAGCCTCCGGGCTCGGCGTCGCGCTGTTCTCCTCCGCCGTCTTTGGCCTGTCCGGATCCTTCGCCAAGTCGCTGCTGGAAACCGGCTGGTCCCCGGGGGCGGCCGTGACTGCCCGCCTGACGGGAGCTGCCCTGATCCTTGCCCTGCCCGCGGCGTGGGCGCTTAGGGGCCGCTGGAGCCAGTTGAAGGACAACTGGCTCACCATCATGCTGTTCGGACTCATCGGGGTGGCGGCATGCCAGTTGTTCTACTTCAACGCAGTGGCCCTGCTCTCCGTGGGCGTCGCGCTCCTGCTGGAGTACCTGGCCCCGGTGATCATCGTCCTGTGGCTCTGGGGCGCCAGCCGACGCCGCCCGCGCGTCCTCACGGCCGGCGGGACGCTGCTTTCGCTGGCCGGGCTGGTACTGGTCCTTGACCTCACCGGAGCCGTGAAGGTTGACCTGGTGGGGGTGCTGTGGGGCATGGCTGCCGCGGTCTGCCTGGCCATCTACTTCTTCATCACGGCAAAGGAAAATGACACGCTGCCGCCCATCGTGCTGGCTTCCGGCGGCCTGCTGGTGGGTGCGGCCGCCATGTGGCTCGCTGCCGCCACGGGCCTGCTGCCCATGGCCTTCAGCACTGCGGACACCACCCTGGGCCCATGGCTTACGCCGTGGTGGGTGCCGCTTGCCGGGCTGGTGGTGCTGGCCACCGTGCTGGCGTACGTCTCGGGCGTCATGGCGGCCCGGGCCCTCGGTTCCAAGGTGGCGTCCTTCGTGTCGCTCACCGAGGTCCTCTTCGCCGTGGTCTGGGCGTGGCTGCTGCTTGGGGAGCTGCCGGGCACCATCCAACTCCTGGGTGGGGTGCTGATCGTCGGCGGGGTCATCCTGGTAAGGCTCGACGAGCTGCGTTCCCCCGCCACCATTGCTCCTTACGACGGCGGAAAGGGCACCCAGGTGCCGGCGTCACCGCTTGAGCACGCGAACGACGTCGAGCCTGTCCCTTAGGAGCGCAGGTCCCGTAAGCCGGGCACCGGCGTCGCACGCCAACACAAAAGGGCAGGGACACCACCTGGTGTCCCTGCCCCTTGCCGGAATGCGGCGATAAGCCTAGTTCGATGCCTGGCTCTGCTGCTCGGCGTTGCGCTTGGCCTGCGCGCCGGCTTCCTTCAGCGCCTCGGCAACCTTGGTAAGCATGGTGGTGTGGGTTCCGGACCACTCCTGGCGGAACTTATCAGCGTCCGGGCCCTTCCAGTCAGTGCCGCTCAGGACCTTGGTGAGAGTGGACTTCTGCGTCTCGATCTCGGACGCCCCTGCCTGAAGCTTGCTGCCGAGCTGGCGAAGCTGCTCAACGTCTGCACCCCAAATAGCCATCAGTTTCTCCTTGTTAGGTCGTGGATCCGAACCAGATCGGCTCCCCAGTGGCCCCCCGGCTCATCCGGAAGATCCATTGCCTCAAACCTATCCCGGCCCCCAAAACAGTGTCGATGGGCAGCCCTGCCCATGCCGGGCTCCCCATGGACGCCGGGTAGGGACCATGAAAAGGGGTCGATCCCAGGCGTTGGAAGAGCCTAGCATGGCGGTATGTGCCGGAATATCCGAACCCTTCACAACTTTGAGCCGCACGCCACCTCCGAGGAAGTGCACGCGGCGGCGCTGCAGTATGTCCGCAAAGTCAGCGGCAGCACCAAACCGTCCAAGGCCAACCAGGAGGCCTTTGATGAGGCCGTGCACCAGATAGCCCACATCACGCAGCACCTGCTGGATTCCCTGGTGACGCAGGCGCCGCCGAAGGACCGGGAGGCCGAAGCGGCCAAGGCCAGGGCGCGCGCCGCGGTCCGTTACGGCGCGGCCTGAGCCCGCGCTGCTACTTGCCGAAGCTGCGCAGCCGCAGAGAGTTGGCCACCACCAGCACCGAGCTGGCAGCCATGGTAGCTCCTGCGATCATGGGGTTGAGCAGCCCCAGGGCGGCCACCGGGATCCCCACGGCGTTGTAGAAGAACGCCCAGAACAGGTTGGTCTTGATGGTGCCCAGGGTCTTCCGGGACAGTTCGATGGCCTGGGCCACCTGGGCGAGGTCGTTCCCCATCACCGTCAGGTCCGCGGCTTCGATGGCCACATCGGTCCCGGAGCCCATCGCAATCCCGAGATCCGCCTGCGCAAGCGCCGCGGCATCATTGACGCCGTCCCCGGCCATGGCCACCGTGGCCCCGTCCGCCTGGAGCTCCCGGACTGCTGCCACCTTCCCTTCCGGCAGGACGCCTGCATGGACGTCATCCGCGGCGATGCCGACGGCGACAGCCACCTGGGCGGCGACGGCGGCGTTGTCGCCGGTCAGCAGGATGGGCCGCAGGCCCAGCGCCTTAAGCCGGGCGACCGCTGCGGCGGACCCTTCCTTGACGCTGTCCCTAAGGCTGATGATGCCGGCGGGCGTGCCATCCACTGCCACGCAGATGGCCGTGGCGCCGCCTTCCTCTGCAGCAGCCAACTGCGCCTGCTGGCCGCCGTCCAAGGCAATGCCGTTCTGCTCCAGCCAGCTGCTCCGCCCGGCCATCACGTGGCTGCCTTCGACGGTGCCCGACACTCCGCCACCCGGGGCGGAACTGAACCCCTGGACTGGCGGCAGGTGCACTGAAGGCGAGGTGCCGCCGTCGTCCCCTGCGGGCGCCAGGCGTGCGGCGGAAACTGCTGCTGCCGCAATGGCGTGCGCAACCGGGTGCTCGCTGGCGGCCTCAACGGCTCCGGCCAGCCGGAGGACATCCCGGTCCTGGAAGCCGGGGAACGCGGCCGTGGCATCCACGGCCAGGGCGCCGGTGGTGACCGTCCCCGTCTTGTCCAGCAGGATGGTGTCCACGGTGCGGGTGTCCTCCAGGACCTGGGGGCCCTTGATCAGGATGCCCAGCTGTGCGCCGCGTCCGGTTCCGGTCAGCAGGCCCACCGGAGTGGCCAGGCCCAGCGCGCAGGGGCAGGCGATCACCAGCACTGCGACGGCGGCCGTGAACGCCTGCGGCAGGTGGCTGCCGTCGGCGCCCGGGCCGGCGACGAGGAGCCAGAGCACGAACGTCAGGGCGGCGATGGCCAGGACCACCGGTACGAAGACGGCGCTGATGCGGTCGGCGAGCCGCGCGATGGGGGCCTTGCCGGTCTGGGCCTGCGACACCAGGCGCGCCATCTGGGCCAGTGTGGTTTCGGAGCCGACCCGGGTTGCCCTGACCAGCAGGCGGCCGGAGGTGTTGATGGTGGCACCCGTAACGCGGCTGTCCGGCCCCACCTCGACGGGGACGGACTCACCCGTGACCAGGGAGGCGTCCACCGCGGAGGCGCCGTCCACCACCACACCGTCGGTGGCGATCTTTTCACCCGGCCTTACCACCAGGACGTCGCCCACCTGCAGACCGTCCGCGGGAATTTTCTCTTCCCGGCCGCCGCGCAGGACGGTGGCGTCCTTGGCGCCCAGGTTCAGCAGGGCCTGGAGGGCGTCGCCGGCCTTTTGCTTGGCATTGGCCTCCAGGTACCGGCCCAGGAGAAGGAAGGTGGTGACCACCGCGGCCACCTCGAAGTACAGGCCGCCGGACATGCCTTCCATGCCGGGATGCTCCGTCATGCGCGGGTCCGCCAGCAGCTGCCAGGCGGAGAAGGAGTAGGCGGCGGCCACGCCGAGCGACACCAGGGTGTCCATGGTGGAGGCGAGATGGCGGGCATTGACTGCTGCGGCCCGGTGGAAGGGCCACGCCGCCCACGTGACCACCGGCAGCGCCAGGACCGCTGCCACCCAGCCCCAGTGCGGGAACTGGAACGCCGGAACCATGCTGACCAAAAACACCGGGACGGTCAGCACCGCAGCGGCGGCCAGGCGCGGGCGGAGACTCGAAGCGTGGACCTCAGCAGACGGGTCCACCGGCCGCGCCCCCGCACCAGTAGTGCTGCGGTGGCGGACCCTCGCCTTGTACCCGGCTGCCTCGACCGTTGACGTGAGCTGTTCGTCGGTGATGCCCTCGGGGACCGTCACGTAGGCCGACTCCAGCGGCAGGTTGACGGTGGCCGCCACACCGTCGAGCTTGCCGAGCTTCTTCTCCACCCGGTTGACGCAGGACGCGCAGGTCATCCCCTCGATGTCCAGTTCGACGATCCGGGTACCCGGTGGGTGGAGCAGTTCCTGGTGGCTCATGTCAGCTTTCCGCGGTGTAGGGGTTTCTAGGCCTCGTTGGCAACCACCAGGTAGCCCGCCTCAGCGACGGCCTCCCCGATGTCGGAGGGTGGGAGTTCCTTGCTTGAGGTGATGGTCACGGTGGAGACCCCGCCGGCGTTCAGGTCGACGCTGACCTCTTCAACGCCTTCGAGGGCTTCAAGTTCTTCACTGACGGCCGACACACAGTGCCCGCAGGTCATGCCGGAGACGCTGATGGTAGTGGTGGTGGGAGAGGTGGTGCTCATGGCTTGCTCCTTCAGTTGGGACGGCGGTGGCCGGGATCCGGGTGTTGGTGGGTGTCAGCGAAGCAGCCGGCCGATGGCGTCGGCGGCTTCCTTGACTTTGGCATCGATGGCTTCAGCGCGTGCTGCCGGGTCCGGCTCGGAGGCTGCACCCACCACGCAGTGGCCGATGTGTTCCTCGACCAGCCCCAGGCTGACGGCGTGCAGGGCCTTGGTGACGGCGGCAACCTGCGTGAGGATATCGATGCAGTACTTGTCCTCATCCACCATCCGGGCAATGCCCCGGACCTGCCCCTCAATGCGCTTCAGGCGGCGAAGGTACGCGTCCTTGTTTTCCGTGTAACCGTGCTGGGCTGCGTAACCGTGTTGGGCTGCAACGCCGGACTCCGCGGCCGGTGGTGCGGCTGCTACCGCCGCAACGGCTTCTTCGATAGCGTTCATGAAGCCAACCTATACCCCTTGGGGGTATGAGCGCAAGTACCCCCTAGGGGTATCCGGGAACTCTTCCCACCCGTCAGTGGGACAGTATCCCGGGCACAAAAAAAGCTCCGGAGTGCGTTATTGGGGGATACGCACTCCGGAGCAGCTTTTGGGCAAATCCGGCTTCCACTCGTGTGGATCGGCCTTGCTTGAATCAGCTTACTGGCAGGTACGGGCAGCGCGCCAGCACCATGAATAAGTACTTTCGCTTTACTTTAAGCCCGCCTTTTCCAGGCGTATTTTCCCCGGTATCCGCCGCTCAGGGCCTGTCCTCATGGGCCGGCATCCGGTATGGAACCACCAGCACGGGGCGGCTTTGGTGGTGGCTTAGCCACTGCCCGACCGATCCGTTGAGTGCCTCCGAGAGCCGGTGCGTGAAGCCGCGCTCGGAGGTGCCCACGATGATGACCGGGGCATCCAGTTCGGCGGCCAGTTGCGCCAGCGCCCGTGCGGGATCGCCTGAAAGGGTGCGGAAGGACCACTGCAGGGGCCCGCCGTCGGAAGGCACCTTGTCCGCCGCAGCCTGGACCTGTGCCTTCAACTCCGTTGTCAGCGCCAGCATGTCGTCATCTGCGTCCGGGTGCAGGGAAAGCCGGTGGGCGGAGCGGGCCGGGTCCCATTCCACCAGGTAGCTGGCTTCGTCCACGTACGCGCAGACCAATGGCGCCGACAACCGGGCTGCCAGGGAGGCTGCGGTCTGGAGAACCTCCGGGTGCTGTTTGGGCATGATTCCCGTCAGCAGCGGAGCGCCGTCGAAGTTTTCCCATGTCATGCTGCTATTGTCCGCCCGCACCGGCTGCATGAACAGGTTCGTTCGGCCCGTCAAACTTCCGGAGTGCGGGCCCGGAGGCCTAGGGAAGGCTGGGATATGCCGTGACCACCACGTTCTTGCCCCACGGATCCTCGGTGTAGCAGCTGATGAGGACCAGCCGGTTGGGGACCATGTCCCAGACGGGGCTGTCCTTGAGGCTGGACTTCAGGTAGGTCGTGACGCTGTCCACCCGGTAGCTGATGGTTCCCGCCACTGTTTCCACCTCCAGGCGGTCGCCAACGGCCGCCGCCGAACTGAGGTGGTTGAAGGGAGCATCCGCGCCGTCCCAACTGTGGCCAATCACGTAGGTGGTGTTGCCGGAGCCCTTGCCCGGAACCCCGAAGGGCGTGAGCCAGTAGCCGTCCTTGGTGGCGGGAGGTTCAATGGTCCGGCTGTATTGGGCCCCACTGTCCAGGTCCAGCGGGTGGACGGGCACATCGAAGGCGGCCGACGGGTAGCGGATGCGGACCGGCTGGGATGCCGCCGGAAGCTCCGGTCCCGCAGGCGCTTCCGTTGCTGTTTCGCCAGGAGCCTGGGCTGCCGCTGCCTGGTCGGGTGCCGCTGCGGCGTCCGGCAGGCCGGTCTCCGCAATGGGAGCCGCCCCCGCGGCGGATGGAATGCCGCCACGAACCAGGGCAACCGAAGCGGCGGCATTTCCGATTGCCAGTGGCGGTGCCGGGTGGAACAGGGGAGCGCCGAGGGTGAATGACACGAAGGCGAGGACGCCACAGCACAGGATTGCCAGGTCACCGGCGTTCCACCGGCGCCATATGCGCCGCCACATGCCGTGCTGGGGGGCTGCGTGCCGGCTTCGATCCTGCCGCATGGCGCTCCTCACGGGTTGGCGGGGGTGGAAGGAAGGCGTCCTGCCGGGCACTGGCAGGACGCCTTCCTTGTCAGGGGGCCACTGGTGGTGGCGGTGTTCCGGCTAGCCGGCAGTGTGCAGCGGACGCGACTGGCGCCGTACTGCCACCACGGTCCCCGCGGCAGCAAGCGCTCCCAGGCCTACCAGCCAGCCCGGCAAGCCATCGGGTGCTCCCACCGCCGTCTGTGCGTTGTAGCCCTGGTTGGTTCCGACGCTGACGGGTGCCGCGGCAGGGGCGGCCTTGGGTGTGGCAACAGCCTGCTTGGCGGGCGCCGGCTGCGCGGGTGCGGCAGCAGGGGCCACAGCCGCCACAGCGGCCGGAGCAGTTCCACCGGTTGTGTCGCCGCCGGTGTTGCCGCCGGTATTGTCGCCGCCGGTGTTGGTGTTGCCGCCGGTATTGTCGCCGCCGGTATCGCCGCCGCCGGTATTGTCGCCGCCGGTATTGTCGCCACCGCCGCCGTTGCCGCCACCGTTGTTGCCGCCACCGCCGCCGTTGCCGCCACCGTTGCCGTTGCCGCCACCGTTGTTGGTGCCGCCACCGCCGTTGTTGCCGCCGCCGCCGTTGTTGGTGCCGCCGGTGCCGCCGCCGTTGGTGCCGCCACCGCCGTTGCCGCCGCCGTTGTTGGTGCCGCCGGTGCCGCCGCCGTTGGTGCCGCCACCGCCGTTGCCGCCACCGTTGTTGGTGCCGCCGCCGCCGTTGCCGCCACCGTTGTTGGTGCCGCCGCCGCCGTTGCCGCCACCGATGTTGTTGCCGCCGCCGTTGTTGGTGTCACCGGTGTTGTTGCCACCGCCGTTGTTAGTGCCGCCGTTGGTATTGATCTCCAGCGGTATCAGGGCGCTTCCGTTTGAGCGGGCGACCACCACCTGGTCGGAAGCCGCGATGGCGGGCGCTGTGAGGCTGATAAGGCCAAGCCCCATCACCCCCATTGTTGCTAAGGTGCGTTTCATTTTGTCTCCCCATATATGTGTGAAACGGACCATGGCGAGGAAAGGCCAGCGGTGACGCCGTATGCCCCAGCAGCACGGTCAGCTTGCTTGAGATTTCAGGCTAGGAGCGCCGCCTTGCGCAGTCGCCAGTAGGGGATACTCGTCTTTCAACGGGGTTGGCCGGGAAAGTTACCTGCCAGTACTTGAAACCCGGCCGGACACACCTGCTTCCGGCCGCAGCACCTTGTCCCCCGGAGGGGCCGCGCCTAACGTTTAAAGCGACGCAAGGAGGGGTTTCGTGGAAATCTTTATGTGGTGGCTGGACCTGGACCTCGCCAGCAAAGAGTGGCTGCGGGAAAACCTTTATGCGGAGGAACTGCCCCTTCCGGTGCTCCAGGGCATCGCTGAGGCGGGCGGCCCGCACCCCGGAAATCCCGCCGCCGTGCTGACCGTCGCCGACTGGGACTTCATCCAGACGCAGTCGGAGTTCGTGGACTGACTCCTGCCTCTGTGAATGTGGAGCCTGCGCACCTGGAAACGTTGCGCGGTGACTGATCCGGTGGTTGCATGGTCCGCATGGCAACGGCCGCAGAATCATTTGTCCTGGCAATCGGGACCAAGAAAGGGCTGTGGCTTGCCACGAGCCGGGACCGGCAGGAGTGGTCCTTCACCGGGCCGCACTTCCTCATGGCGGAGATCCCCAGCATCGGGATCGATACCAGGGAAGGCCGCACGCGCATCCTGGTGGGTGTCCGCAGTCCGCACTGGGGACCAACGGTTGCCCACTCCGACGACTTCGGCACCACCTGGACCGAGCCGGAACAGGGCGCCATCAAGTTCCCAGAGGACACCGGGGCAGCATTGGAGCGGGTCTGGCAGATCTATCCGGACGCCGGGTCCCGCCCCGGAGTGGTATGGGCCGGAGCCGAACCCATCTCCGTCTGGAAATCCATGGACGGCGGGGAGCACTTCGAGCTGAACCGCGGCTTGTGGGACCACCCGCACCGCAGCGAATGGGGAGCGGGCTATGGCGGGGCGGCTGCGCATTCGATCGTGGTCCAGCCGGCCGGGGAAACGGTGCACGTTGCCATGAGTACCGGCGGCGTTTACCGCTCGCTGGACGGCGGCACCTCCTGGGAGGCGCGCAACAAGGGCATCTCGGCCTACTTCATGCCGGACCCCAATCCCGAGTTCGGCCAGTGCGTGCACAAGATCGCCGCCGATGCCGCCGTGGAAGGGCGCCTCTATGCCCAGAACCACCATGGGGTGTACCGGACGGACGACAATGCGGACAGCTGGACCTCCATCGCCGAAGGCCTGCCTGCCGATTTCGGCTTCGTCATGCTCACGCATCCCCGCAGGGAGGGCACCGCCTGGGTTATTCCGTTGAAGGCCGACGGCGAACGCATCCCGCCCGACGGAAAGCTTGCCGTTCACCGCACCGACGACGCCGGGAACACCTGGAAGCGGCTCAGCACCGGGCTCCCTGAGCACGAATACAACAGCGTGCTCAGGGACGCGGCGTCCGTGGACACCGCAGATCCCGCCGGCGTGTACTTCGGTACGCGGGGCGGGACGGTCTATGCGAGTGCGGATGAAGGGGAGACATTCAGGGAGGTGGCCTCCCACCTGCCTGATGTCCTGTGTGTCAGGGCGGCCGTGGTGGCAGGTGCCTGAGATTTCTTTGCTGCTGCCCAGCGTCCTGCAGCCCCTGGCCGGCGGGCAGTCCGTACTGACTGCGCCCGCGGACGGGCCGGTGACGGTGGAAAGCCTGCTTGATGCGGTGGCCTCCGACTACCCGGTGCTGGGCCGGCGGCTCCGTGACGAAACCGGTGCGCTGCGCCGGTTCGTCAACATCTACGTCAACGGCGACGAGGTGCGGCGGTTGCAGGGCCTGGATACCAGGGTGGCGCCGGGCCAGGAAGTACTGGTGATCCAGTCCGTGGCCGGCGGCTGACCGGGAGGCGGGCCGGTGGCGGGCAGTCCTTACTGACTACGCCCGCAGCCCGCATCCAGGTCCCTATGCCACACGCCAGACGGTGCATTCGTCCGTATTGATTGCTTTCCGGACCCCCGTGATCCGGTCCAGGATCCACACCACCCCAATGCCGGGCGCCGTTTCCTGCACGCTGCCGCGGCGGATCACCACGTCGTCGTAGGAAGGGCCTACGGAGAGGCGGGCTTCGATTTCGTCACCGCGGTGGAGCTGGTCCAGGGCGCGGACTCTGGTTACATGCGTGGTCGCTTTCTTCAACATCGGGGGCCTCCTGGCTGGAGCTGGTGCCGGCTCTTGCCTGCACTACCCAGTGTGGGCCGGGAATGTTGCGACGCGGTTTCCCCGTGGTTAGCGCCCGGTTAGTTCTTCGCGCCGCTGCGGTTTCCTGCCTCTGCTTACATGTCCCCGGCGTTATTCGTCCGTGCCGTTGCGGTAGGCGGCCAGGAAGCTGGAAATCCGCCGGACGGCTTCCTCGATGTCCAGCACCGAGGGGAGGATGACAAACCGGAAGTGGTCCGGCGCGGGCCAGTTGAAGGCCGAGCCGTGGGAGACCAGGATCTTTTGGTCCCGGAGCAGGTCCAGGACGAATTTTTCGTCATTGGCAATGGGATACAGATCCGGGTCCAGGCGCGGGAACAGGTACATGGCGCCCGACGCCGGCACGCAGGTCACGCCGGGAATGGCGGTAAGGAGTCTATGGGCAAGGTCCCGCTGCTCGCGCAGCCGGCCTCCGGGTTTCACCAGCGCCTCGATGCTCTGGTAGCCGCCCAGGCAGGTTTGGATGGCATGCTGGGCGGGAACGTTGGCGCAAAGGCGCAGCGAGGCAAGCAGCTCAAGGCCTTCACGGTAGGCGGCGGTAGCGGCAAGCGGTCCGGTGATGGCCACCCATCCTGCCCGGTAGCCAGGCATCCGGTAGGCCTTGGACAGTCCGCTGAACGTCAGGCAGCACAGGTCCTCAGCCACGGACGCGGTGTGGATATGCTTTGCGTCGTCGTACAGCACCTTCTCGTAGATCTCATCCGAGAACAGGACCAGGTTGTGCTTCCGGGCCAGCGCCGCGAACTGCTCCAGGATGTGGCGGGGGTAGACGGCGCCGGTGGGGTTGTTCGGGTTGATGATCACGATGCCTTTGGTGCGGCTGGTGATCTTTGCCTCCACGTCGGCCATGTCCGGCCACCAGTTCTCCGCCTCGTCGCAGGCGTAGTGCACGGGTTTTCCGCCCGTCAGGGTCACGGCGGCGGTCCACAAAGGGTAGTCCGGTGCCGGGACCAAAATTTGGTCGCCGTTCTCCATGAACGCCTGGAGGCACATGGAGATCAGTTCGCTGACGCCGTTGCCGATCACGATGTCTTCGACCCCGATGTTCATCAGGCCACGTGTCTGGTAGTACTGCGAGATGGCGGTCCGCGCCGTGAAAATGCCCTTGGAGTCACTGTAGCCCTGGGCGCCGCGAAGGTGGTGGATCATGTCCACCACCACGGATTCAGGTGCTTCCAGGCCGAACGGCGCCGTGTCCCCGAGGTTCATCTTGAGGATCCGGTGCCCTTCGGCCTCCATGTTTTTGGCCGCCTGCAGGACTGGCCCGCGGAGCTCATACCGGACGTTTTCAAGCTTGCTGGAGTGCTGCATTGCGTGCATGGTTGATCTTTTCACACAGCGCACACCGCGGGCAGCGGGTCACGCGGCCCACCTGGCAATGTCGGGACCGCTTGTCCGATAAGTTTGAGACTTGTAGTACTTTGTCCTGCGGCGCGGCAGGATGCGGCGGGAGCGGAAGGAAGTACCCCACGTGGGCGGTGTGCTGATCGGACTGGCGGTGATCGGCGTCGTCATTGCCGTGGGTTACATCGCCGCACGCTGCGGCCTGGGCGATGAACCCACCATCTCGGCGCTGACCCGGACCGCCTTCTTCATCACCAACCCGGTGCTGCTCTTCACCGTGGTGCTGAAATCGGACCTCTCCGTGGTCCTCTCCGCATACGTTCCGCTCGCCATGATCACGGCGGCGGTCACGGCCCTCCTGTATGTGGCCGCCAGCCGGATCTGGTTTCCGCGGCCGCTCGCGGAGACGGCCGTGGGCGCGATGGCGGGCTCCTACGTCAACGCCAACAACATCGGCATCCCCATCACGCTGTATGCCCTGGGGGACGCCACTCCCGTAGCTCCGGTCCTGCTGGTCCAGCTGCTCCTGTTCGCCCCGCTGGTCCTGACCCTGCTGGACCTCTCCGATGCCGGCCGGTTTTCGCCCCGGCTCATGCTGACGCAGCCCTTCCGGAACCCCATGATCATCGCCTCGCTCCTGGGCGTGGTCCTGGCCGCGTTCCATGTGCAGCTTCCGGCTCCGGTGATGGCTCCACTGACGCTCCTGGGCGGTGCTGCAGTGCCGGTGGTGCTCCTGGCCTTCGGGATGTCGCTGCACGGAACAAAGATGCTTCGAAGCGGCGGCCACACGGCCGAAATCCTCACTGCCACGGCACTCAAGTCCGCGGTGATGCCGGCGGTGGCGTTCGTCGTCGGCCGCTTCGTCTTCAACCTGGACCACCACATGCTGCTGGGCGTAGTGCTGATGGCGGCGCTTCCCTCGGCCCAGAACGTGTTCCTGTTCGCCAGCAAGTACGGGAGGGGGGTGGCGGTGGCGCGGGAAACCATCCTGCTCTCCACCGCCGCCGCGGCGCCGGTGCTGGTGCTGGTGGTTTGGCTGCTGGCAGGCTGAAAACCACTCCGCCGCCGCGCCGCCCTACCGTGCAGGGCGCTGGCCGGGCAAGAATGGGCACTATGGAACTTCCCGTGATGCCGCCCGTCCCGCCCATGCTCGCCAAGGCCGTCAGCGGCATTGACGGCATTCCAGGAAGCGCGGACCTCAGCTACGAGCCAAAATGGGACGGCTTCAGGTCCATCATCTTCCGCGACGGTGATGACCTGGAGATCGGCAGCCGCAACGAGAAGCCCATGACCCGCTACTTCCCGGAGCTCGTTGCGGCACTGAAGGAAAACCTGCCGCCGCGCTGCGTGGTGGACGGCGAGATCATCCTTATCGGTGCGTCCGGCGACCGGCTGGATTTCGACACCCTGCAGCAGCGCATCCACCCCGCGGCCAGCCGGGTGAAGCTGCTGGCCCAACAAACCCCGGCGAGCTTCGTGGCGTTCGACCTGCTGGCGCTGGACGACGACGACTACACCGGCAGGCCTTTTTCTGAGCGGCGGGCCGCGCTGGAGAAGGCGCTCGCGGCCAGCAGCGCCCCGGTCCATCTCACAGCTGCCACCACGGACAAAGCCACGGCCGCGCAGTGGTTCGAACAGTTCGAGGGCGCCGGGCTGGACGGCATCGTGGCCAAGCGGCTGGACGGCCGGTACGAGCCGGACAAGCGGGTGATGTTCAAGGTCAAGCACGAGCGCACGGCCGACTGCGTGGTGGCAGGATACCGCCTCCACAAGAGCGGTCCCGATGCTATCGGGTCCCTCCTGCTGGGCCTCTACAAGGACGACGGCGGCCTGGCGAGCGTTGGCGTGATCGGCGCCTTCCCCATGAAGCGCCGCAAGGAACTGTTCGAAGAACTCCAGCCGCTGGTGACCGGCTTCGAGGGCCACCCGTGGGCGTGGGGCAAGCAGGAAGAAGGGGAACGGACGCCGCGGAACGCCGAAGGCAGCAGGTGGAGCGCCGGGAAGGACCTGTCCTTCGTCCCACTGCGGCCCGAACTGGTGGTGGAGGTCCGCTACGACCACATGGAGGGCGACAGGTTCCGCCACACGGCCCAGTTCAACCGCTGGCGCCCGGACCGGGACCCGGAATCGTGCACGTACGAGCAGTTGGAGGAGCCGGTCAATTTCGACCTGGCCTCGGTGCTGGAGACCGGGCGGCCTTAGGCGGGACGTTGATTGCCGGCATCGCCGCTGAGCATGCTCCGGGGCGAACCATCTGGAGGGGCCATGGACCGGAAGATACCATTGTTTAACCGTCCGTGAAGCGGCATCGTTTGGTTTCCCGCAATGAGATGGTCCCTACACCAGGAGATGAATGCTGTGGCAGAATCACCGACCAAGAGCCGCCACCCGCGGGGGGAATCTGCCGCGATGAACGCCATGCTGTTGGACCACCCCGTGATCGCAAGTATCAAGGATGATGATGGTCTGCGGGCGGTTTTGTCCGCCCCGTGCCCGGTTGTCTTTGTGCTCTTTGGGTCCGTCATGTCGATCCGAGGAATCGTGGAGACGCTCAAGTCAGCAGGCAAGACTGTTTTTGTCGACGTGGACCTCCTGGACGGTTTCTCCAGCAAGCCAATCGTGGTCGATTTCCTGAGAGCAAACACGCGTGTCGACGGCATTCTCAGCTCAAAGGCCGCCATCGTACGGGCGGCGAAGACGGCGGGGTTTCTGTCGATTCACCGCCTCTTCCTGATCGATTCCTTCAGCTACAACAATCTGCCCAAGCAGGTTTCCATATCAGGTGCAGACGCCATCGAGATCCTGCCGGGATGCATGCCCCGCGTGATCTCATGGGTTTGCGATGACATAGATCTTCCGCTGATAGCCGGCGGCCTGGTGTGTGACAAAGAGGATGTGATTGGAGCATTGGGTGCTGGCGCCGCGGCAGTGGCTTCATCCAATCGTGACGTCTGGCTTATGTAGCAAACATCCGTACTGCCCCTAGGCAGATTCCCGGCTACATGCTAGAGTCCTACTCAACTTAAAACTTCATACTTGTTCTGGGCTCTGCCCATAACGGTTGCTCGAAAACTAGAGAACAGCGACCCCCAATTTCAAGGGGATCGCTGTTCTCTTTTTTTGTGCCTTCTTTGAACAAGGTGGAGGTTGAGTCAGCGCGCGAAAGCGCGAATGCCTAACACGAACGGAAACATAAGAGTTGACAACCCTCACACGCGAAGAAATTGTAAGCGCCTACGTCGATATCCTCGGCAGTGACCGCGTAATCACCGACGAGCAGACGCTTCGAGAGAACAGCGTCGACCGCTACTACAAGGTTGAAAACGTCTTTGGCATTTATTCGTTACCCCTGCCTGCGGCGGTCGTGAAGCCGGGAACTCCGGAAGAAGTTTCGTCAGTACTAAAACTGGCGAACGAATACGGTATCAGTGTCGTGCCTAAGACCGGCGGCTCAGCCACGGAAGGCGGCCTTGAAACCGTCGTTGAGAATTCGGTCGTTGTTGACGGATCCTCAATGAACGAGATTATCAACATCGACGTCGAGAATATGCTGGCGACAGTCCAGTGCGGCGTTCGGCTGCAGGATCTCGAGGACGAACTTCGAAAAATCGGCTACACCACCGGGCACTCCCCTCAGTCCAAGCCAATTGCGCAGTTCGGAGGGCTGGTCGCAACACGGTCCATCGGCCAGTTTTCGACTCTTTATGGTGGCATCGAGGACATGCTCGTGGGCGTTGAGACGGTGTTTGCCAACGGCGAGATTTGCCGTATCAAAAACGTCCCTCGCCGGGCAGCCGGCCCGGACATCCGACACCTGGTGCTTGGAAATGAGGGCGCCCTGAACTTCATCACCGAGGTAAGCGTCAAGATCTTCCGCTACTTCCCTGAAAACAACCGGTTCTATGGGTATCTGCTGGACGACATGAAGACCGGCTTCGAAATCCTTAGGGAAGTTGTCACGCAGGGCTACAAGCCTTCCGTGGCACGCCTCTACGACAAAGAAGATGGGCTCTACCATTTCGGGCACTTCTCCGGAGGCCGTTGCGTGCTGATTTTCATGGCGGAGGGCCCCAAACTCATTGCCGATGCCACGGGTGAAGCCATCGAGCAAATTGTCTCCTCCTTCGCCTCTGCAGATCGGGTGGAGGATTCGCTCATCGAGGACTGGTTCAACCACCTCAACTGGGACGTCTCCAAGATCGAGGAGGAAAGGGTTGAGATCCGTGAGACGTTGAACAACGGCTTCACCACGGAGATCTCTGGAAACTGGAGCGTCATTAACGACATTTACAATAATGCGCTTGCAAGAATCCGAAGCGAAGTGCCTGCAGAATTCAGCCTTCTGGGCGGCCACTCCAGCCACAGCTACCTCAATGGAACCAATATGTACTTCGTCTACTACTACAAAATTGATGTAGACCCCACCGAGGAACGCACGACCTACCATGATCCGATTCAGAACATCATTGTCGAGGAAACGCTGAAGCTCGGCGGTTCAATGTGCCATCACCATGGTGTGGGAAAACACCGTACGCACTTTCTCGCAGAAGAATACGGTTCCTCGCTATACATGCTGGAGACTCTCAAGTCAGCCTTCGACCCGAACGGCATCATGAATCCAGGGACAATCTTCCCACTCTGAGCCAGCCCGAAATCAATCGAGAACCAGGAAGTTTGTATGCCCGACTTAGACATTGCCGATTTTCAAATGGGCTTCTTCTCATTGGAAGGCAAGAACGCGATCGTAACCGGAGGAAACACCGGACTCGGTCAGGCCTTCACACTGGCGCTGGCCAAGGCAGGGGCCAATGTTTTGGCGGCCAGCATCATGCCCGATGATGGCCGCACGGCTGCCATGGTTGAGGAAACCGGCGCGAAATACGCCTACATGATGTCCGACATCACGGTGGCGGGAAACCCGAAAAAGGTTGTGGACGCCTGTATCTCCGAATTCGGAAGCGTTGATATCCTTGTCAACTGTGCTGGACGCAGCATCAATGAACCCGACGTCCTCAACTACACCCGTGCACAATGGGACCCCATGGTGGCGTTGAACCTGACGGCCGCCTTCGAGATGTCCCACGAGTGCGCCAAGCACATGGTCCCGCAGGGCAGCGGCAAGATCATCAACATCTGCTCGGTTTTCACTTTCCTCGGTGGCCAATGGTCGCCGGCCTATGCAGCCACCAAGCACGGCATCGCAGGATTCACCAAGGCCTACTGCGACGAGTTGGCCCAGTTCGGTGTGCAGGTGAACGGCATTGCGCCCGGCTACTACGCAACCGAACTTACAACTGCCACCAGGTCGGATCCGGAAGCCAACCAGCGGGTCCTGGACCACATCCCGGCAAACCGCTGGGGGCAGACCCAGGACCTCATGGGCGCGACCGTATTCCTGGCCAGCCGGGCGTCCGACTACGTCAACGGTCACATCCTGAGCGTCGATGGCGGCTATCTGGTGCGCTAGGCACCGTCAGCAGATGAGGAACATGACATGACCACCAAGTACATCATCGGACTTGACGGTGGATCCCAGAGTTCGAAGGTAGTTATCTTCGATACGGACGGCCACGTCGTCTGCGAGGCAAGTGAACCCCTGGCACCTATGCACACGCCCGGGGCGGGTATCGCGGAGCACCCGCACGACGACCTTTATGACTCCATGGTTGCGGCGGCCTCCCGGGCGATGAAGTCTTTCCCCGGCAACCCCGCAGACATTATCGGCGTGGGATTGTGTACCATCCGATGCTGCCGCGCCCTCGTCCGCAGCGACGGGACCCTCGCCGGCCCCGTCCAAAGCTGGATGGACCACCGACTCTCCACAGCGTATGAGCACGAAAACGACGACGTCGCTTTCGTTACCACCGCTTCGGGGTACCTCATGGGCCGGCTCACTGGTGAATTAACGGACACCGCGGCCAACTACATTGGTCCGTGGCCCATGGATGTCCGGACCTGGAACTGGTTCGACGACCAGGAAAAGTTCGACTCCTTCAAAGTACCGCGCGACATGCTGTACCGGTTGCAGATGCCCGGCGACGTCGGCGGCTTTGTGAACACCACCTTTTCGAGGCGCACGGGGATCCCACAAGGAATACCGGTCGTCCACACGGCCAACGACAAGGCAGCCGAGGCTTTGGGCGCCGGTCTCCGCGACGACTCGACGGGCCTCATCTCACTGGGCACCTACATCGCCGGCATGGTTGTTGGGAAGGAATTTGCGCCCGAACCCCGGACATACTTTTCGAACTTTGCCTCCGAGCCGTACCGCTACATATACGAATGTGCCGGCATCCGCCGGGGCATGTGGACAGTTTCCTGGTTACGGGACCTGCTTGGTGCGGAGAACGCCCGTGCTGCTGCCGCGGCTGGAGCCAGCGCCGAGGAACTCCTCAACAAACTGGCTTCCGACATTCCGGCAGGAAGTGACGGTCTGCTGTGCGTTCTCGATTGGCTGGCGCCCCCGAACAAACCTTTCAAGAAAGGTATGTTCATCGGCTTCGATGAACGGCACGGTTACGCGCACATGTACCGGGCCGTCCTGGAAGGCATCGCCTTCACAATGAAGCGAAACATGGCTGCCATGACCGCTGAAAGAGACATCAGTCTTAGGACGCTTGTTGTTTCGGGCGGCGGCTCGAACAGCGACCTCGTCATGCAGATTTTCGCCGACGTCTTCAATATCCCGGTCGTCAGGAATGTTGTCCGGAACGCTGCCGGCCTCGGCGCCGCCGTCTGCGTTGCTGTGGCCTGCGGAATCTACCCTGACTTCGACGAAGCAGCTGCCCATATGGTTCGGCGCGAGGACCGCTTCGAGCCCGACCCGCGCAACGCCGCGCTGTACGAGCAACTGTGCACGGTCTCGGCTGAAATCCCCATGCAGACGGACCCCATCCTGGAAAAAATCCACAAGATCCTATCTAACAACTAAGGAGCTATTTCATGCTCAAGCTCGGCAAATCAAAGAAGATTTTTCAGCTTGCTTTGCTCATTCTCGCGGCTGGCTCAATCTATCCGCTTGTGTACCTTCGGCAGAACTTCGAATCAACGATTTTAGAGGTATTTCACCTGAGTAACGCGGAGTTGGCAGGCCTCTATTCGATGATCGGGATCATCTTCGTTATCGGCTACATACCAAGCGGATGGTTGGCCGATAAGGTCCCGGTACGGTACCTGATTGTGTTCTCACTGTTACTCACGGCGGTTACGGGTCTGTACTATGCGCAGGTTCCGGACAAGTCCGCCCTTGTCTTTGTCTACCTCGTCTGGGGCTTCGCCACTGTATTCACGTTTTGGAGCGCAATCCTCAAAACTGTCAGCCTGCTGGCGGACAGGAACGAGGAAGGCAAATACTTTGGTGCGCTCGACGGCGGTCGCGGGCTTGTCGAAGCAATTCTGGCCAGTTGCGCCGTTGGCCTCTTCGCACTTTTCGCCGGAAATGGAACTACCGACATCACGCACACCACGGCAGGCTTCCAGGCAGTCGTCTACATGTACTGTGCCGTGCTCGTCGTCGTCGCGGTTTTGATCTTCTTCGTTCTTTCCGATGGTCACGAAAAGACGGAAACCGCGCAAGCGGAACCCGTCGAGTCAACGTTCGCAGCGGTCCGTCGAATTCTCAAGATCCGTGAGGTATGGGTGATGAGTGTAGTTTTGTTCTGCGGCTACACGCTGTTCTGGGGACACTACTACTTCTCCGGTTTCCTCAATGTGAATCACGCCGTGAGTCCGGTCAATGCGGGCGTAGTGACTGTAATCGTTCTGTGGATGCGGCCAATCGGTGGGTTCGGAGGAGGATTTCTCGCTGACAAGCTCGGCAAGAGCCGCGTGCTCGCAGTTTCAATGGTGGTGGCTGCACTGGGATTCGTCAGCCTGAGCCTCCTGCCCAACGGCTCGACTGGCCTGGCATATGTGCTGGTCGTCGTTGTGGGTCTCTTCCTTTACGCGATCCGGGGGATCTACTGGTCCCTGCTTGACGACTGCCGTGTTCCCGTTGCGGCAACCGGTATCGCCATCGGCATCATCTCGTTCGTGGGTTATCTCCCTGACATTGTCATTCCCCAGATCAGCGGTGCGATTTACTCCGCCTTCGGTGACGATGTTGCCGGCGCGAACAACTTGTACTTTATTGTCACTGCCGGTATCGGTCTGCTTGGGGCGGCGGCGGCGGCCTACTTCGCAGTTCTTATGAAGAAGCGCCAGGATTCCGAGGCCACCAGCGTCCTGGAGGCGTCGGCCAGTGCGATCTAGTGTGCCTCGATCCGAAGGAGCGATCGCTGCACACTGATCCCGCGTGGACGTTGCAGATGGCACCAAAAAGCCCGCCACCTAATGGATCATCTTCCAGTAGGTGGCGGGCTTTCCGGCTCTAAACCGGGCTGGTGTGACGTCGGCGCCTACTTCACGCCCAGCAGGTTGGTGGGGGTCCGGAAGGACTCCTTGGCCGTGAGTGCCGAGACGGCGGCGATGGCGCAGATGATGGCGGTGAAGATGCTGATCTGGACCCAGCCGCCCGCCTGGATGCCGCCCATGGCAGCCACAATGGCCGGGGCGAAGCCAGCCATCAGGAACCCGAGCTGGGTGCCGATGGCCAGGCCGGAGAAGCGGACCTTGGTGCTGAACATCTCGGCGTAGAAGGACGGCCACACGGCGTTGGAGGCGGCGTAGCCGAAGGAGAAGAAGCCGATGGCTGCAACGAACATCAACGGGATGCTGTGGGATTCCAGGCTGAGCAGGAACAGCGGGGTGAGGATTGCGCTGGCCACGGCGCCGTAAATGAAGACGGGCTTGCGGCCGATCCTGTCCGCGAGCTTCCCGAAGAGCGGCTGGGTGCCCAGGGCCACCAGGTTGGCCCCGACGACGAGCCACAGGGTGGTGGTGCCGTCCACTCCGGCCACGGTCTTGGCGTAGCTGATGGCCAGGGTGCCGAAGACGGTGGAGACGGCGGCAATGAAGGCGCAGGCGACAACACGCAGGACGTCGCGCCAGTGGCCCTTGAGGAGGTCGGCCACCGGGAGCTTGGAGATCTGGGCGTTCTTCTGCGCTTCCTCGAAGGCCGGCGGCTCGTGCAGCGTGCGGCGGATGAAGAAGGCAACCATGACCACGACGGCGCTGAGCCAGAACGGGACGCGCCAGCCGATGCCGTACTTGATCTCATCCGGCAGGGCCAGGACGGGGATGAAGACCAGGGCGGCGAGGATCTGGCCGCCCTGGGTACCGGTGAGGGTCCAGGACGTAAAGAAGGAACGCTGGTTGTCCGGAGCGTGCTCCAGGGTCATGGACGAGGCGCCGGCCTGCTCACCGGCGGCGGAGAGGCCCTGGCACAGGCGGGCCAGCACCAGCAGGACCGGGGCCCACCAGCCGACCGTGTGGAAGTCGGGGAGGCAGCCGATCACGAACGTCGACGCGCCCATGAGCAGCAGGGTAAACATCAGGACCTTCCGGCGGCCCACCCGGTCGCCGAAGTGGCCCAGGATGATGGCGCCCACGGGACGTGCCACGTAGGCGAAGCCGAAGGTGGCGAAGGACATGATGGCAGCGTTGGTGTCTGCATCGGGAAAGAAGACCTTGGGGAAGATCAGCGCCGCAGCGGATCCGAAGATGAAGAAGTCGTAGTATTCGACGGCGCTGCCCAGGAAGCTGGCGAGGGCTGCTTTCCTGGGCGTCCCGGCACGGGTGAGGGCACCCGCCCCGGCGGACGGAAGTGTCTGGCTCATGGTGTTCCTTTGGTGTGACGACATTGTCGCGGATGGATCTGGAGGTCGCAGCCGCCGCTGCCTTGGTGCGGGCGGGGCGCGATGCGGCTGGAGTCCGGAAGAAGACCCGGCGTCAGTAGCCACATGGTGGGAGCTACTTGTGCGATATAGAAACTATGACTGTGAGGGCAGTCACCTGTCAAGAAAATAATCACCATCTAGAAATAGCTCTCACATTGTGGCAACATGATTGCCATGAGTGTGAACCAAACCACAGCGGCCAATGAAGAATCCGCTGCTGCCCCTGCCGCCACGGAGCCCGTGAACGCCATGCCCCCGGAGGCGAAGGTTGGCGCGCGTCCTGCGGAACGCACGGACATGGTGGGCAAGGCCCTGGGCCTGCTTGTCCTCCTGGGGGACGAACCCCGCGGTGCCAGCGCCGCGGAAATTTCCCGCCGCGCGGAACTGCCGTTCAGCACAACCTACCGGCTGCTCGGATCCCTGACCCGTGACGGCTTTGTTGACTACGAGCCGGACGGCCGCCGCTACCACCTGGGCCTGCGCATCTTCCAGCTGGGCCAGCGGGTCTCCAACCACCACGGTTTCGCGGGCACTGCCATGCCCATCCTGCGCCGGGTGACCGAGCAGACCGGGGAAGCCACCATCCTCAGCGTCCGGGACGGCCTGCACCACCTCACCGTCAGCAAGGTGGACGGGCCGCAGATCTTCCGCGTCACCAGCGATCCGGGCCACCTGGGCTCCTTGTCCACCACTGCCGTCGGCAAGGCCCTGGTGGCATTCGCCGAGGATGCGGAACGGGAGCGGCTGCTCGCGGAACTCCCGCTCGAGGCGCTCACCGCCCGCTCCATCACCGACCGGGACGCGTTCCGGGCGGAAATCGAGGAGGTGCGCCGCCGCGGCTACGCGGTCATGGATGAGGAGAACGAGGCCGGCATGCGTGCCGTGGCGGTGCCCCTGCTCAACAGCCAGGGCCACGCCTTTGCCTCCCTGGCGACGGCCGTTCCGGTCTTCCGCCTGAGCCTCGAGGAGCTGGAGGCCCACGTCCCCGTCCTGGTCGATGCGGCAGCCGAGTTGGCTGCACGCCTTCCGCAGCGCGGCTAAGGCGCCTGTGCCGTTACTCAAAATATTTGGTTCGTATCTCGAACAGTAGTGCGAGAAGTGAACAAATGCTGTACTGTAATCCCTATCACCGGCGCAGCCCATCCCCGCATGGACACTGCCGGTGCCGTTACCAAAGGAGCTGCACGGATGAGTATTCGAACTGAGTCCTACCTCGTGGGACTGGTTGGAGACGGTGTCACGCCGTCGCTCACGCCGCCCATGCACGAACGGGAAGGTGACGTGCAGGGCCTGCGTTACCTCTACCGCCCCATCGACCTCCTGGAGCTGGGCCTGGCGGGCGAGTCCGTCGGCAGCATCCTGCAGAGCGCCCGGACGCTGGGCTTCAATGGGTTGAACATCACCCATCCCTGCAAGCAGCTGGTCCTGGAGCACCTTGACGAAATCTCCCCGGACGCCCGCCGCCTGGGCGCCGTCAACACCGTGGTGATCCGGGACGGCCGCTTCATCGGCCACAACACCGACTTCTCCGGCTTCGCCGCGGCACTGGCTTCCGGCCTCCCCGGGGCGTCGCTGGACCGCGTGGTCCAGCTCGGTGCCGGCGGTGCCGGATCTGCCGTCGCCTACGCCCTGCTGACCGCCGGCGTCAGGACCCTGCACCTGGTGGACGTGGACCCGGGACGCGCGGCAGCCCGGGCCGCCGAGCTCCAGGGCTTCTTCCCGGACAGCACCGTCACGGCAGGTACGACGGCGGAGCTGCCGCAGCTGATGCGCGTGGCCGACGGCCTGGTGCACTGCACCCCCGTGGGGATGGCCGCCCACCCCGGCGTGCCGCTGGACCTGGACCTGCTGGAGTCCCGGCACTGGGTGGCGGATATCGTCTACCGCCCCATCGACACGGAACTGGTCCGCGGCGCCCGGGCCAAGGGCTGCGACGTCCTGGACGGCGGCCGGATGGCCGTGGGCCAGGCCGCGGACGCGTTCCGGATCTTCACCGGCCTGGACGCGGACCCGGACCGCATGCGCGCCCACTTCCTGGAGCTCGTGGCAGCGGAAGAGGTGGCTGCCTGATGCGCACCGGAATCGCCACTGTCTGCCTGTCCGGAACCCTCAAAGAGAAGATGCAGGCCTGCGCCATTGCAGGCTTCGACGGCATCGAGATCTTCGAGCAGGACCTGGTGACGTCCCCGCTGAGTCCCGAGGACGTCCGCAAGCTGGCCGCCGACCTGGGCCTTGGCCTGGATCTTTACCAGCCCTTCCGGGATTTCGACGGCGTCAGCCCGGACCTGCTGAAGGCCAACCTCCGCCGGGCCGAGGCCAAGTTCCGGCTCATGGCCCGCCTGGGCATGGACACCATCCTGGTCTGCTCCAACGTTGCCACCGCCACCATCGACGACGACGGCCTCCGCACCGAGCAGCTGGCACAGCTTGCCAACCTGGCCGGCGACCACGGCGTCAAGGTGGCCTATGAAGCGCTTGCGTGGGGCAAGTACGTCAACGACTACGAGCATGCCTACCGGCTGGTGGAGATGGTTGACCATCCCAATCTGGGCACCTGCCTGGACTCCTTCCACATCCTGTCGCGGGACTGGGAAACCGCCCACATTGAGGCATTCAACCCGGAGAAGATCTTCTTCGTCCAGGTTGCGGACGCCCCCAAGCTCTCCATGGATGTGCTGTCCTGGAGCCGGCACTACCGGGTGTTCCCGGGCGAGGGCCAGTTTGAGCTGGCCAAGTTCATGGGCCACGTGGTCCGGGCCGGGTACACCGGACCCGTCTCGCTGGAAGTCTTCAATGACGTTTTCCGCCAGTCGGACGTGGAGCGGACGGCCGTGGATGCCATGCGGTCGCTCATCTGGCTTGAAGAACAGAGCGCCAAATGGCTGGCCGGTACCGAAGCCGCACCAGGCAACGGAGCAGCGCTCCGCCGTCGTTACCCCATGGAGCTTGCCACCCTGCCCAAGGTGAACGAACCCGCGGGCTTCAACTTTGCCGAGGTCAAGGCGGACGACACCGCGCAGCTGGAGAAACTCCTGGGCCAGCTGGGCTTCGCCTTCGAGGGCAGGCACCGCACCAAGGACGTCCAGCTGTGGACCATGGGCCAGGCCCGGGTGATCATCAACGAACAGGCGGCCCGGCATGCCGAGCCGGCCATTGCCGCACTGGGGTTCGACGTCGATTCCCCCGTGATTGCCTCGGCGCGCGCCCAGCAGCTCAAGGCCCCCGTGGTGGCCCGCAAGGTGCAGGCGGACGAGGAAGTCTTCCAGGGCATCTCCGCGCCCGATTCCACCGAGATCTTTCTCTGCCAGGGCAGCCCGGACGGCACGGCGGCGTGGACCCACGAGTTCGGGGAGGGGCTGGAACACCCGTCCGCCGGAGCCAGTGCCGTGATCGACCACGTCAACCTTGCCCAGCCGTGGCAGCACTTCGACGAAGCTGTCCTCTTCTACACCAGCGCCCTGGCCCTGGAGCCGCAGCCGTTCGCGGAGGTGCCAAGCCCCGGCGGGCTGGTGCGCTCGCAGGTCATGCAGACCTCCGACGGCGCGGTGCGGCTGGTGCTCAACCTCGCCCCCATCCAGCAGGCACGGAGCGAGGTCCGCAAGATCTACCAGGAGCACATCGCCTTTGCCGTGGACGATCTCGTGGCCACAGCCCGGGCAGCCCGGGAACGGGGCCTGGAATTCCTGCAGATCCCGGCCAACTACTACGAGGACCTGGACGCCCGGTTCGACCTGGAGCCCGGGTTCCTGGCCACCCTGCAGGAGCTGAACCTGCTGTTCGACCGCGACGCCGACGGCGAATTCCTGCACTTCTACACCGCCACCGTTGGCAGCGTGTTCTTCGAAATGGTGGAACGCCGCGGCGGTTACGACGGCTACGGCGCCCCCAATGCTCCGGTGCGCCACGCCGTCCAGTACGACTCGCTGCACCGCACGCCTTAGACCGCACCACACAACCCCGGACGCAAGAAACCGAACAGATCAGAAAGGAGCCAGCCATGCCGGAAGACATCACCGCCGAGCTGGAGTCGGAGGAACTCGTGCCCCCGGCCGAACCGAAGGCTGCCCACCAGCCCCTGGACAAGGCCATCGAGTCACAGGCGGACCTCAGCGCAGAGATCAACGCCATCGGCGAGGCCTACCAGCGGGCATTGAAGGACGGCGCCCAGCCGGAAATCCAGCCGCGGCTGGACTACCCGCCGTACCGCAGCAGCATCCTGCGCCACCCCACCAAGAGCCTGCACCACGCGGATCCGGAGACCATCGAGCTGTACTCGCCAGCGTTCGGGCACCAGGACGTGCACGCCCTGGAGTCCGACCTGACCATCCAGCACAACGGCGAACCGCTGGGCGAGCGGATTATCGTCGCCGGCAAGGTCCTGGACGGCGACGGCCGCCCGGTGGCAGGCCAGCTGGTGGAAATCTGGCAGGCCAACTCGTCCGGCCGGTACATCCACAAGCGCGACCAGCACCCCGCCCCGATCGACCCCAACTTCACCGGCATCGGCCGCTGCATCACCGGCCCGGACGGCTCCTACCGGTTCATCACCATCAAGCCCGGCGCCTACCCCTGGAAGAACCACCTGAACGCGTGGCGACCCGCCCACATCCACTTTTCGCTGTTCGGCACGGAGTTCACCCAGCGCATCATCACCCAGATGTACTTCCCCGGCGACCAGCTGTTCCCGCTGGACCCCATCTACCAGACCATCGTGGACCAGGACGCCCGCGACCGCCTGGTGGCCACCTACGACCACAGCCTCACCGAGCCCGAGTGGGCCCTGGGCTACAACTGGGACATCGTCCTGACCGGGCCCAAGCGGACCTGGACCGAAAACGAGGCGCTCGGCGCAGAAGGTGACGAGGAGTAGGAAAATGAGCACCAAACTTGTTCCCACCCCGGGCCAGACCGTTGGCCCCTTCTATGGCTATGCGCTTCCGTTCGAGAAGGACAACGAGCTGCTGCCTCCCGGCTTCCCGGGCTCCATCCGCCTGCAGGGCACCGTCTACGACGGCGCCGGCCACACCATCCCGGACGCCATCCTGGAAATCTGGCAGCCGGACGCCGACGGCAGGGTTGTCCAGCGCACCGGCTCCCTGGTCCGCGACGGCTACACCTTCACCGGGTGGGGCCGCGGCGCCGTGGGCAACTCCGGCGTTTTCACGTTCACAACGGTCAACCCCGGCCCCACCAAACCGGGCGCGGCGCCGTTCATCTCCGTGGCGCTCTTTGCCCGCGGCCTGACCAACCGGCTGTTCACCCGCATCTACCTGCCTGAGGACGCCGAGGCGCTGGCCAACGACCCCCTGCTCAGCTCGCTGGATCCGGAGCGCCGCAAGACGCTCATCGCCCGCCGCGACCCTGACGGCGGCCTCACCTGGGACATCCGCCTCCAGGGTGAGGGCGAGACGGTCTTCCTGGACTTCCAGTGACCAACGCCGCCCCGGGAGATCTGCGCGCCTTCGCGGAAGAGGCCGACGCCGGCCTGCTCAGTCCCGTATCAGCGTCACCGTTGGTGGCGGCGCTGACGGGGGACCGGGCAGTGCTGGCGGCGATCCTCGCCGTCGAATCGGGCTGGGCAGCCGTGCTGCAACGGGCCGGCCTGGCACCTGCCGGTTCTGCCGCCGTCGTGGCTTCCGCTGCCGAGGCAGGGCGATACGACCTCGCCGACATCGCGCTGCGTGCCCAGGGCGGCGGCAACCCGGTCATTCCGCTGCTGGCGGACCTCCGGAAGAAGGTGGCCGCGCTGGACAGCGCCGGGATCGGTGCCGGGAAGGCCGTGCATACCTCCCTGACCAGCCAGGACGTGCTGGACACCGCCCTCATGCTGGTGGCCCGCAACACCGTCCACGCCGTGCTGGCCGACCTCAAAGGCACCGCCGCGGCGCTGGCCGCCCTGGCGGGGCAACATGCGCAGACACTGTGCGTGGGCCGGAGCCTGACGCAGCATTCGCTTCCCTATACCTTCGGGCTCCGGGCCGCGCAGTGGTTCCAGGGCGTGGCCGCCGCGGGCCGGCAGCTGCAAGGCCTGGAGTTCCCGGTCCAGTTCGGCGGGGCTGCGGGAACGCTCGCCGCCGGAACCGTGCTGACCGACGGATCCACTGCCACCCCGTTTACCCTGGCCGATGCCCTGGCCGCCCAGCTGGGCCTGGCCCCCGCGGCGGCTCCCTGGCACACCAACCGGCTGGCCATCACGTCCCTTGGGCATGGGCTGGCTTCGGTTTTGGATGCGTTCGGAAAGATCGCCGCGGACGTCCTGTTCCTGAGCAGGCCCGAGGTGGCCGAGCTTGCCGAGCCACGCGCTCCCGGGCGCGGGGTTTCCTCTGCCATGCCGCAAAAGCAGAACCCGGTCCTGTCCGTCCTGGTCCGCAGCGCCGCACTGCAGGCGCCCGGCCTGGCTGCCCAGCTGCACCTGGCCGCCGCCACCTTCAACGACGAACGCCCGGACGGCGCCTGGCACATCGAATGGCCGGCACTCCGCCAGCTCCTGGCGCTCACGCTCGGCGCTGCCGGACATATCCGTGAGCTCGCCGAAGGACTCCAGGTGTTCCCCGACGCCATGCGCCGCAACCTGGACCTGTCCGGGCCGCTGCTGCTGGCAGAAGGCGTCAGCGCGGCCGTGGCGCCCCTCCTGGACGGGAAGGACGGCCGCACCGGCAAGCAGCAGCTGCAGGACGTGGTGGACCAGACCCTTCAAGCACCGCCTTCCGACCAAGCCGCCACCTACCGGAAGCTGCTCCGCGAGGCCGTCCCTGCCGCCGTCGTTCCCGGCGAGCGGCTGGAGGAGCTCCTGGACCCCGGCAGCTACCTGGGCCAGGCGGCCCAGATCTCCCGCCGCATCCTGGCGGCGTTCCCCGACTTTGATTCCCAGACCACCGACGCGAACGGAGCTTCCCGTGGCTAAGCCAACCCTGAAGGCAGCGCTGCTGTCCCCCCAGCGACCCCTTGGCGACCACCCCCTGCTGGTGGCGGGCCCATCCCTGGGCACCTCCTCCATCCTGTGGAACAGGGTGGCCACCCTGCTCGGCAATGACTACGACGTGGTCGCCTGGGACCTGCCCGGCCACGGCGTCTCTCCGGCAGCCACCGAAACCTTCGACGTCGCAGCCCTCGCGGACGCCGTGGTGGACCTGGTGGATTCCATCGCCCCCGGTGAAACATTCCACTACGCCGGCGTTTCACTGGGCGGCGCCGTGGGCCTGCAGCTGGGCATCAAGCACGGCGAGCGGCTCAAGAGCCTCTCCATCCAGAACAGCGGGGCGAAGATCGGCACCCCGGAGGGCTGGCTGGAACGGGCCGAAACGGTCCGCACCCAGGGCACACCCGTGATGATCCAGGGCTCGGCGCAGCGCTGGTTCGCGCCGGGCTACATGGACCGGGAACCCGAGTTCAGCAGCCGGCTCCTGCACGCCCTGCGCGACGCCGACCGTTTCAGCTACGCCTTCTGCTGCGAGGCCCTGGCCTCCTTCGACGTCCGCAGCCAGCTGGGCAGCATCCGCGTCCCCACCCAGGTCATCGCCGGCTCGGTGGACGGCGTGGCGACGCCGGCCATGGCTGACGAGGTGGCAGCCGGCATCACCGCCGGGGGCGGCACCGCCACTGCCGTCACGCTGGAAGGCGTGGCGCACCTGGCACCGGCCGAGGCTCCCGCGCATGTTGCCGATCTCATGCGCAGCCTGATCAGCTGGACCGAATCCCAAGGAGCAGCCAAGTGAGCGGAAATGAGCGGCACGGCGTGGTCCAGCCCGGCGCCACCAGCCAGGAGATTTACGACGGCGGCATGGTGGTCCGGCGCGAAGTCCTGGGGGACGCGCACGTGGACCGGGCCAACGCCAACAAGGATGAGTTCACCGAGGACTTCCAGGACATGATCACCCGGATCGCCTGGGGTGGTATCTGGACCCGCCCGGGGCTCCCGCGCCAGATGCGCTCCGCCGTCACCATCACTGCCATGGTGGCGCACGGGCACTGGGAAGAGCTGGCCATGCATATCCGCGCCGCCCTCCGGAACGGCCTGAGCAGGGACGAGATCAAGGAGATCCTGCTCCAGACCGCCATCTACTGCGGCGTCCCCTCCGCCAACACCGCCTTCAAGACAGCACAGCAGGTGTTCCACGACATGGACAACACCGGAACGGATAAAACCCCATGAACCAGGCATTTGTGTACGACGCCGTGCGCACCCCCTTTGGCAAGTTCGGTTCCGGCCTCGCCGGCGTCCGGCCGGATGACCTTGCCGCGCACGTTATCAGCGAGTCCGTGAAGCGGGCACCCGGGCTTGATCCCGAGCGGATCGATGAGGTGGTGTTCGGCAACGCCAACGGCGCGGGCGAGGAAAACCGCAACATCGCGCGGATGGGAACCCTTCTGGCCGGGCTGCCGGTGTCCATCCCGGGCACCACGGTCAACCGGCTCTGCGGCTCGTCCCTGGACGCGGCGATCATCGCGTCGCGGCAGGTCAACGCCGGCGACGCCGACCTGGTGCTGGTGGGCGGGGCCGAGTCGATGTCCCGTGCCCCGTGGGTGCTGCCCAAGACGGAGAAGCCCTACCCGGCCGGGGACATGACCCTGGCCTCCACCACCCTGGGCTGGCGGCTGGTGAACAAGGCCATGCCCAAGGATTGGACCATCTCCCTGGGCGAGGCCACCGAGCGGCTGCGCGAGAAGTACAACGTGACCCGCGAGGCGCAGGACGAGTTCGCCGCGGCCTCCCACAACCTCTCCGCCGCCGCCTGGGATGAAGGGTTCTACGACAACCTGGTCGCCCCGGTGCCCGGGACGGACCTGGTCCGCGACGAAGGCATCCGTGCCGGATCGTCGGCGGAGAAGCTGGCCGGGCTGAAGACCGTGTTCCGGACCGAGAACGGCACGGTGACCGCCGGGAACGCATCCCCGCTGTCCGACGGCGCCTCCGCGGCGTGGATCGGATCCGAGGCGGCCGCCGGGCTGCTGGGGCTGGATCCGCTGGCCCGGATCGCCGGCCGCGGCGCGCACGCGAATGATCCGCAGTACTTCGGGTACGCACCGGTGGAGGCGGCGAACAAGGCCCTCGCGAAGGCGGGCATCGGCTGGGACCAGGTGGGCGCCGTCGAACTTAACGAAGCGTTCGCCGCGCAGTCCCTGGCCTGCATCAACGCCTGGGGCATCGATCCCTCGATCGTGAACCGGCATGGCGGGGCCATCGCGATGGGCCATCCGCTGGGTGCCTCCGGCACCCGGATCCTGGGCACCCTGGCCCGGTCCCTGCAGGCCTCCGGCGAACGCTGGGGCGTCGCGGCCATCTGCATCGGCGTGGGCCAGGGCCTGGCCGTGGTACTCGAGAACGTCACCGCTGGAAAGGACCAGTAATGCTGACTTTTGTTGACACCGTCCAGGAGGCCGTGGCCGGCATCAAGGACGGCTCCACCGTGATGATCGGCGGATTCGGCAACGCCGGCCAGCCGTTCGAACTGATCGACGCGCTGCTGGACTGCGGCGCCACGGACCTGACCGTGGTGAACAACAACGCCGGGCAGGGCGACCAGGGCCTGGCCCTGCTCATCAAGGAAGGCCGGGTGCGGAAGATGATCTGCTCCTTCCCGCGGCAGTCCGATTCCTGGCACTTCGACGCCAAGTACAAGGCCGGCGAGATCGAGCTGGAACTGGTGCCGCAGGGCAACCTGGCCGAACGGATCCGTGCCGCCGGGGCAGGCATCGGCGGGTTCTTCACCCCCACCGGATACGGCACCATGCTGGCCGAGGGCAAGGAAACGCGGATCATTGACGGCCGCGGCCAGGTCTTTGAAACCCCCATCCACGCCGACGTCGCCCTGATCAAGGCACTGAAGGCGGACGGCAAGGGCAACCTGGTCTACCGCAAGACGGCCCGGAACTTCGGCCCCATCATGGCTGCCGCCGCGAAGCAGAGCATCGTGCAGGTCTCCGAGATCGTGCCCACGGGGGCGCTGGACCCGGAAAACGTGGTCACCCCCGGCATTTACGTCAACACGGTTGTCCGCGTCCCGGCCTCAGACCGCAGCGCAACCGGCACCAGCGGAAAGGTGGCCTGACCTTGACCACTGCAACATCACTCCAGACCTCCGCCACGCCCCTGGGCCGGGATGACCTCGCCCGGCTCGTGGCCCGCGACATCGCCCCGGGCTCGTTCGTGAACCTCGGGATCGGCCAGCCCACCCTGGTGTCCAACTACCTCACCGAGGACCAGAACATCACCCTCCACACCGAGAACGGCATGCTGGGCATGGGCCCCGAAGCCAAGGGCGACGAGATCGATGAGGACCTGATCAATGCCGGCAAGATTCCCGTGACCGAACTCCCGGGCGCTTCCTACTTCCACCACGCCGACTCCTTCGCCATCATGCGCGGCGGGCACCTGGACATCTGCGTACTGGGCGCCTTCCAGGTCTCGGCCACCGGTGACCTGGCCAACTGGCACACCGGCGCACCCGGGGCGATTCCCGCCGTCGGAGGTGCCATGGACCTGGCCACCGGCGCCAAGGACGTCTTCGTCATGATGACCCTCCTGACCCGCGACGGCGCCTCCAAGATCGTCGAGGCCTGCACCTACCCGGTCACCGGCGTCAACTGCGTCACCCGCGTCTACACGGACAAGGCCGTCTTCCTCACCGGTCCCAACGGTGTCACCGTCCGCGAGACTTTTGGCTGCACCCTCGAGGAACTCCAGGAACTCATCCCCGTCCCGCTCAAGGCCGCCTCGGCCGGCTAAGGACGGCCCTAGGATTGGTTACCATGACCGACGCCGCAGGTACCGATATCCAGCCAACCCCGCAGGCCGGCGACCAGTACGTCCAGTCGCTGGCCCGCGGGCTGGCGGTGATCCGCGCCTTCGACGCCGACCGGCCGGTCATGACGCTCACCGAGGTGGCGGGCCGCACGGGCCTGACCCGTGCCACGGCACGCCGGTTCCTGCATACCCTGGTGGAGCTGGGGTACGTGCGCACCGACGGCAAGACCTTCGCGCTGACGGCCAAAGTCCTCCAGCTGGGCTACGCCTACCTCTCCGGGCTGTCGCTGCCCCAACTGGCCCAGCCGCACCTGGAGGAACTGTCCCTCAAACTCGGCGAATCGACGTCGGCCGCCGTGCTGGACGGCACCGACATCGCCTACATTGCCCGCGTCACCACGCGCCGCATCATGACCATCGGGATCACCGTGGGCACCCGGTTCCCCGCCTACGCCACCTCCATGGGCCGGGTCCTGCTGGCCCACCTGCCGGCGTCGGACCTCAAGGCCTATCTCGCCGCGGCCGACATCAAGCCCCTGACCCCCCGCGCCCTCGGGTCCGTCCAGGAACTGTTGGCCGTCCTGGAAACGGTCCGTGCACAGGGCTGGTGCCTGCTGGACCAGGAACTGGAGCTGGGCCTGATGTCCGTTGCCGCTCCTGTGTACGACGGACCCAAGGTGGTGGCCGCGGTGAACGTCTCCCTGCAGGCCCAGTCCGTGGAGGCCAAACCGGACCGGGAAGCCTACCTGGCCTCGGTGGCGCAGGAGATCATGGCCACCGCGAAACTCATCTCCGCGGACCTGACCGCCCGCGGTTAGCAATACCACCCCAGCCGTGCGTCCACTCCTGGCCTGAGTGCGCCGGGACTGTTCCTGCGCACTCAACCAGGGCCTCGCCGCGCCGCCAGGTTAAGCAAGAGGACGACGGCGGGTGCTTCCCGCCGTCGTCCTCTTCTGTTCGTTATGGGGCTGTGAATGCCCCTACCGGACGGGGTTGCCCAGCTCCCGCAGCGGCGTCTTGGCGGTCTCGCGCGCCCACCAGGCGCCGGCCACGGCGAGGATCGACGAGCCCGCCACGATCCAGGCTGCCGGTCCCCAGTTCGCCTTGTCGGCGCCCACCAGGGCGGTGCCGAGCAGCGGGGTGAAACCGGCGCACAGGATGCCGATCTGGAGCCCGATGGCCATGCCGGAGTAGCGGACCTTGACGTTGAAGAGCTCGGAGAACCAGGCCGGGTAGATCGCGTTGGACATGGCATAGGTGCCGGCGGTGATCAGCGTGCTGGTCAGGAAGATCATGGGGATGTTGCCGGTGGCGATCACCGAGAAATACACGAAGATCATGATGCCGGAGCCCAGGACGCCGATGATGAAGATGGGCCGGCGGCCGAACGTGTCCGACAGGCGCGCGGTCAGGGGCTGGGTGAAGACGGCAAGGATGTTGCCCACGATGCTGACCCACAGCATGGTGGAAGCGGGAACGCCGACGGACACGGCGTAGGCCAGGCCGAATGACTGCATGAACGTGTTGGTGACCGTTTCGAAGGACATGAGCGCCACCTGGAAGAACTGCGCCGGGTGGGTCTGGAACATCTTGGCGAACGGAAGCTTCACCAGTTCACCGTGCTCCTGCTTTTCCTCGAAGACCTCAGGTTCGGCCAGTGACCGGCGGACCAGGTAGGCGACGATGAGCACGATCAGGGAGAGCCAGAACGGGATCCGCCAGCCCCAGGCGAGGCGGTCGGCCTCGCTCATGGCAGCCACGGGCAGGAAGGCCAGGGATGCCATGACGATGCCCGCGGAAATGCCGCTCATGGCAAAGCTGGCGAAGAAGCCGCGCCGGCCCTCGGGAGCCTCTTCCGTGGAGAGGGCGGAGGCGCCGGCCGTCTCGGCGCCGGCGGAGAGGCCCTGCATCAGGCGGAGCAGGACCAGCAGCGCGGGTGCCCAGTAGCCGGCGGTGTTGAAGTCCGGCAGGGCGCCGATGAGGAACGTTGCGCTGCCCATGAGCACCAGGGTGAGCACGAGCGTATTCTTCCGGCCGATCTTGTCACCAAGGTGGCCGAACACCACGGCGCCGAAGGGCCGGGCCACGTATGCCACGCCGAACGTGGCGAAGGAGGCCAGCAAGGCAACCGTGGGGTCGCCCGCCGGGAAGAAGATCTTCGAGAAGACGAGGGAAGCGGCAGTGGCGTAGATGAAGAAGTCGTAGTACTCCAGGGCGCCGCCGAGGAATGCGGCCAGCGCTGCCTTCTTGGCGCGCTTTAGCCGGCGTTGTGCCTCAGGCGTCGGCTTGGCCTGGGCTCCTGCTGCGATGTCGGTCATGTCCGGGTTTTCCTTCCACGCTGAAGGCGGGGGATCTGTTCTATTTGTACGCATTGCGAACATGTGTGCGTAATGCGCCTAGAAAGAGGATACTAGTCGGTGACGCCAATCACAACGCCGACGGAAAGGTGCTTCACAATGGAACCCTCCCGCTTAGTCCTGATCGGATCAGCAGCTTCCAAGGCCATGTCCCCGCGCCTCTGGAATCCTGTTTTCCAGGAACTCGGCCTTGAATGGACCTACGATGCCTGGGATGTGCCGGCCGGCGGCGACCTCGACGAGGTCCGCAGGCGGCTTCTGGCGCCCGGCATCGTGGCGGCCAACGTGACCATGCCGCACAAGCACTGGGCGGCGGAAACAGCGGACGAGGCAACAGACCCAGTCCTGTTGAGCGGTGCCTGCAACCTCCTGGTTCGAAAGGGCACACGGCTGGTGGGGCACAACACCGATATATCCGCCCTGACCGCGCTGCTGGGCGGCCAGTACCAACGGCACGCCCTCCTCCTGGGCGCCGGTGGAGCGGCAAGGGCCGCGATGATCGCCCTGGAGGGGCATCTGGGGACCGTTTCCATCACTGACCGCGACCTGCACGCCGCGGCGGAATTGCTGGATCTTGCCCGGGAACGCGGCATGGACGCCCGGACGGTCTCCTGGCAGCAGGGGCAGGAGCTGTCCGCCGATGCCTCCCTGATCGTGAATGCCACTCCCATCGGCAAAAGCATGTCCGACGGTCCGGCATGGGGCGACGGCCCACTCGCCCCTGACGCCGTCGTCTATGACTTCGTGTATGCCCGCCACACCACTGCAAGCGTGGCCCGGGCGCGTGGCATGGGAGTCCGGTGCATCGATGGCTGGGAGCACCTGCGGGAACAGGCGGTGGCCATGGTGCCGCTCCTGGGGCTCGACGGGCAGTCCGGGAGGCTGCTCAAGGAAACGCTGGAACGCATCCGGGCAGCCTCCTGACCGGCGGGCCGCACCCCGCACTCCAGTGCCCACCGGCCCGATATGATCGGACAGGCGCTGAAGCCCGGCGGACCCTGTGCCGGGGCGCCGACCGTCGGGAGAGGAACCGCAACGTTCATGGAGGAGCAGCCAGCCTACTTTGTGAAGTCGGTTGAGAAGGCCTTCGACGTGCTGCTCGCCTTTTCCGCCGACCAGCCACGGCTCACTGTTTCCCAGGTTGCTGCCCGGACCGACATGACCCGCGCCTCCGCGCGCCGGTTCCTCCTGACCCTGGCAGATCTTGGCTACCTCCGCGCCGAGGGCCAGGCCTTTGAACTGACCGCCCGTTCCCTGGACATCGGTCGGGCCTACCTGGCCGGCCTTACGCTTCCCGGGGTGGCCCAGCCGCACCTCAAGGAACTGGCGGAGGACCTGAACGAGACCACGGCCTTGTGCATCCTCGACGGCGGCGACGTGGTTTACGTTGCCTGCGTGCCGTCGCCGCGGCTGTTGAGCGTCTCCATTACCGTGGGGACCCGGTTTCCGGCCTGGGCGACCTCAATGGGCCGGGTGCTCCTCGCCGGAATGCCCCCGGCGCAGCTCGAGGAGTATCTCCGCACGGTCCAGCTGCACCGCTACACCGACCGCTCCATCAGCAGCATTGACGACCTGCGTTCCGAAGTGGAGCTGGCGCGTAAAAGGGGCTGGTCCATGGTTTCCCAGGAGCTCGAGGAAGGCCTGCGCGGCGTGGCCGTGCCGGTGCGGCGGGGGAACGAGGTGGTGGCTGCGGCGAATGTTTCACTGCAGACGCACCGGGCGGCCGCCCAGGACATTGAAGCGTCAGTCCTTCCCCCGTTGATGGAGACCGCGCGGCGGATCGCACTCGATTACGGCGGCCCTGGCCCAACCACCCGCGGCTGACCCTCCCTCCCGCGGTGGACCGCGCTCAAGGCCGCTTGCCATGTAACTGTTTCCACACAAGCACAGCGCACCACTCCCGCCGCAGCTGAACGGGCCATAGACTCTAGCCAACTGCGTGCAGCAGAGCCGCTGCATCGCTTGTCAGGAGGAGGGGTCGGCGGGTGAAACTGGGCATACCGCGGGAACGCCGGGAGGGCGAGCGTCGTGTGGCCGCCACGCCGGATACCGTCAGGCAGCTGGCCGGGATGGGGCTGGAGGTCCTGGTGGAGACCGGGGCGGGGGACGGCGCCGGGCACGCTGACCAGGCATACCAAAACGCCGGCGCCGCCGTCGTCCCGGAACTCAACACCACGGCCCTCGACATCCTGGCGCATGTCCGCCCCCTTGACCCGCACACCGCCGCGTCCCTGAAAAGGGGAGCCGTCACCGTGGGGCTCGCGTCGCCGTCGTCCGAGCTGCCGGCAGTGCAGGCGCTCGCGGACAACGGGGTGACCTCCTTCGCCCTTGAACTGGTGCCCCGCATTTCCCGTGCCCAGTCCATGGACGCCCTCAGCTCGCAGGCGCTGGTGGCCGGCTACCGCTGCGTGCTGGAGGCTGCCATCCGGCTGCCCCGCTTCTTCCCGCTCTACATGACGGCCGCGGGAACCATTCCGCCCGCCAGGGTCCTGGTCCTCGGAGCCGGGGTGGCGGGGCTGCAGGCCATCGGCACGGCCAAGCGCCTGGGCGCCCGGGTTTTCGCCAACGACATCCGTCCGGCTTCCGCGGACGAGGTTGCCTCCATGGGCGGCACCTTCATCCGGCTGGACCTGGAGACGGCGGAGGCGGCCGGCGGCTACGCCCGGCAGCTGAGCTCCGATGCCGGCACACGGCAGCGGCAGCTGCTGGCGCCGCACGTGGCTCAGTCGGACGTGCTGATTACGACGGCGGCAGTCCCCGGGCGCCCCGCACCCCTCCTGGTGACGCGCGGGATGGTGCAGGGCATGCGGCCCGGGTCGGTGGTGGTTGATCTCGCCGCGGAGTCCGGCGGCAACGTGGAGGGTTCGGTACCGGGCCAGGACATCCCCATCCCCACCGCCGATGGAATGGGGCACGTCACCCTGGTGGGCCTGAAGGACCCGGCCTCGGCGATGGCGTCGGACGCCTCCCGTCTTTACGCCAAGAACGTGGCCAACCTGCTGGCCCTGCTGGTGCGCCCGGATGACGCCGGTGCCGGCGGGCTCACCCTGGATTTCGACGACGAAGTGGTGGCCGGTGCCTGCCTCACCCACGACGGCGTGGTGCGGCACCAGCCCACGGCGGAGCTGCTGGCCGCCCGCGCACGTGCCGCCGCAGAGCCGGCCACGGCCGCGGCCCGGCAGGAAGGAACGCTCTGATGGACGGAACAGCCCTGCTGACCATTACGGTACTGGCGGTGTTCGTCGGCTTCGAAGTGGTGTCCAAGGTCTCCAGCACCCTGCACACGCCGCTGATGTCCGGTGCCAACGCCATCCACGGCATCATCCTTGTCGGTGCCATCATTGTGGCCGGCCAGGCAGCAGACCCATGGGTCCTGGCGGTGGCGCTGCTCGCCGTTGTCCTTGCCACCGCCAACCTGGTGGGCGGGTTCGTGGTGACGGACCGGATGCTGCACATGTTCCATGCCAGGAAGGACGCAGCCCCAAAAGGTGCCGCGCAGCCTGAAACGGGCAGCAAATGAGCCTCCTCGACCCCATCGGGACCTCCCTGCTCTACCTCGTCGCGGCGGTCTGCTTCATCCTGGCCCTGCGCGGGCTCAGTTCCCCGCGGACCGCGCGCCGCGGAAACCTGGTGGGCGCACTCGGTGCGCTGATCGCCGTCGTCACGGTGTTCCTGTCCGCCCGACTGGAGAACATCCCCTGGATCCTGGCCGCCATCGCGGTGGGCAGCGTGGTGGCGGCACCCGTGGCCCGGCGCGTGAAGATGACGCAGATGCCCCAACTGGTGGCGCTGTTCAACGGCGTGGGCGGCGGCGCGGCTGCCTTGGTGGCCCTCCTGGAACTGGGCCATGCCGGCAATCCCTGGGTCCGCGTGGCCATCGTGTTCACGCTCCTGGTGGGTGCCGTTTCCTTCGCCGGTTCCGGCGTCACCTTCGCCAAGCTGCAGGAACTGATGACCACCCGGCCCGTGGTGTTCCCGGGCCTCCCGGTGGTGATGGCCGTGGTCCTGCTCGCCGCAGTGGCCGCCGGCGTGGCCGTGGTGCTCACCGCCTCGCTGCCCCTTGCGGTCCTGCTGTTGCTGCTGGGCCTTGCCGCCGGCGTCCTGCTGGTGCTGCCAGTAGGCGGCGCCGACGTGCCAATCGTCATCTCGCTGCTGAACGCCTTCACCGGCCTGGCCGTTGCGGCGTCCGGCCTGGTGCTGGGCAACGTCCTGCTGGTGGTGGCCGGGACCCTGGTGGGGGCTTCGGGCACCATCCTCACCCGGGCCATGGCCGCCGCCATGGGCCGGAGCGTGGCGGGCATCCTGTTCGGGGCTTTCAGGGGAGGTTCGACGGCGGGGTCCACCGCCGTGAGCGAGCGTCCGGTCCGTTCGTCCTCGGCCGAGGACGTGGCGGTCCTTTTGGGGTACGCCCAGCGGGTGATCATCGTCCCCGGCTACGGCCTGGCCGTGGCGCAGGGCCAACATACGGCCGCCGAGCTGGCCCTGGCCCTGGAGGCCCGAGGCATCGAAGTGGATTTTGCCATCCATCCCGTGGCCGGCCGGATGCCCGGACACATGAACGTGCTCCTGGCCGAGGCCAACGTCCCGTACGAGTCGCTCAAGGAGATGGGCGAGATCAACCCGCAGTTCAAGACGACGGACGTGGCCCTGGTGGTGGGCGCCAACGACGTGGTGAACCCCGCCGCCAAGACTTCGTCCGGCTCACCGATCTACGGCATGCCCATCCTTGAAGTGGCGGAGGCGCGGCAGGTGGTGTTCCTCAAGCGGTCCATGCGCCCGGGATTCGCCGGCATCGAGAACGACCTGCTGTATGAACCCCAGACATCGCTGCTGTTCGGCGACGCCAAGGACTCCCTGGCCCAGGTGCTGGGCGCGGTCAAGGCCCTGTAGGCGCGGAACGGCGCACCGGGCGGGTTACCCTTCTCTCAGAAGCTTGCTTTCCATCCGCCATCAGAGGACGCCATGACTGACAACAGCTCCACTTCGCCCAAACGTGCCGCCATCATCGTCAATCCTGCCAAGCCGGTGGATATCGACGTGCGCGGCCTGGTGGCCAAGCACTGCGTGGAAAACGGGTGGGGGGAAGCCATTTGGCTGGAAACCACCAAGGAGGATCCGGGCGTCGGCCAGGCGAAGGAAGCGCTGGCCCAGGGTGCGGACATCGTGATCGCGGCCGGCGGCGACGGCACCGTGAGGTGCGTTGCCGAGGTCCTGGCCGGCAGCGACACCCCCATGGGCCTGCTGCCGCTGGGGACGGGCAACCTGCTGGCGCGCAACCTGGGCATGGACGTCACCGACTACGACGGCGCCATGGCCGGGGCCCTCATCGGCACGGAGCGGAAGATCGACGTGGTCCGGGCCCGGCGCAGCGACCCGGACAAGGACCAGCTCTTCCTGGTCATGGCCGGCCTGGGCTATGACGCCACCATCATGGCGGACACCAACGAGGACCTGAAGGACAAGGTGGGCTGGCTGGCCTACGTGGACGCCGGCATCCGGAACCTGCCCGGCAAACCGGTCAAGGCTACCGTGGTGATCGACGGCAAGCCCGTGGTGCACCGGGGCGTCCGCAGCGTGATGGTGGGCAACTGCGGCAAGGTCCAGGGCGGTCTTGAAATCTTCCCTGATGCCAAGGTGGACGACGGCCTGCTGGACATCGCCATCCTGGCTCCCCACCACGGAAAGCTGGGGTGGCTCTCCGTGGTGGCGGGAATGATCGGCAAGGGCCGCGGCAAGGACACCGCCGTGGAGTACTTCCAGGGCAAGACCGTTGAGATCACGCTGGAACACAAGGACGACTACCAGTTGGACGGGGACCACGAAGGCGAGAGCAAGCACGTGCTCATGACCATGGAGCCCGGCGCCCTGACCTTGCGGATGTAGGGCGGTTTAGCCCAGCAGCCGTCCCCAGCGTGGTTCCAGCAACGGCGCGCCTGCCAGTTTCAGAGCGTGCCAGAGGGTGACGGCAACGGAGTCCAACACCGGCACTCCGGTGCTGTCCTCGATTTCGGCGGCGATGTTGGCCCCGTAGAGGTTGGTGCACAGGTACACCAGGGCGTCCGGGGCATTGGCTGCGAGTTCCAGGGACCCCGGGCGCACCTCGTCGTCGGTGACCCGGGCAAAGGACTCGTTGTCGCTCAAACCCAGCGCCCGGTGGTCCACGGTCTTGATGCCTTCGCGCTCGTAGCAGGCGATGACCCGGTGGTTCACGTCCGCGGTGTAGGGGGTGAACAGGCCGATCCGCTCCGTGCCGAAGGTCCGGAAGGCTTCCAGGTAGGCAAGCGTGGAGGTGGTGGCGGGGATGCCCGTGGCGCCGCTGATCCCGGCCGCCAACTCCTGGTCGTGCGCCGGGCCCAGCCACGAGCCTGACGTGCCGTTCCAGGCAATCACGTCCACGTCCGCCGTCGCCAGCAGCGCTGCTGCCTCCTGCATGACTGTGGGATCGAACTGGCGGTCGGAGGAGTCATCGAGCGCGATGCGGGTGACTGGGATCCGGGTGAAGTGCACCGTGACGTCGGTGCGGCCGCCCAGGATGCGGTAGGTCTGCGGTTCCAGGCAGGTGTTGGAGGACGGCACGATCATGCCGATCCGGCGGGGGCGTGTGCTTGCAGGCATGGGGGCTCCTAGAGGGCGGCGGCGAGTCGGGAAGCTTCGGGGGCAGCAGACTGGTGCTGCCGGAAGCCGGTGCGGTTGATGAAGCGGCCCACGGCGCCGGGGTCATGGAAGCCGTCCGCGTCCAGGACCACGCGTCCCTTGGAAACAACGACGGCGGGCCAGCCCGTGAGTGCCTTCCCGTCAAAAGGCGAGAAGTCCGTTCCCATGTGCAGGGCCGCGCCGTTCACGGTGCGTTCCTCTGCGGGGTCGAAAACCACCAGGTCGGCGTCGAACCCCTCGGCGATGCAGCCTTTGCCGGGCACGGCGTTGATCCGTGCCGGCGCGGCAGCGAAAGCCTCCACGAACTGCTCCACGGTTGCCCCGGCGGAGGTCATCGCGGTGAACGTCACCGGCATCCGCGTCTCCACGCCGGGCAGTCCGTGCGGCATGGCGCGCACGTCGTCGGTGCGCTCGCGCTTCTGGGACAGGTCGTAGCAGGAGTGGTCGGAGGACATGGTGTGGATGGCTCCGGACACCAGCCGCTCCTTGAGGGCGGCCACGGTTTCCGGGCTGCGCATGGGCGGGCAGCAGGCGAACCACTCGGGGAAGGTGGATCCGTAGACGGAATCGTCCAGCGTGACGTAATGCGGGCAGGTCTCGGAGTAGGCCTCCAGTCCTCGGGAGCGGGCTTCGCTCACCAGGTCCACTGCCCCGGGCGTGGACTGGTGGACGAAGTACACCGGTGCGCCGGTGTACTCGGCCATGGCCAGGGTTTCCTTGACCGAGATCTCCTCGGCCAGTTCCGGCCGGGTCCGGTGCAGGTGTTCGATGCCGATCCGCCCGTCCTCCGCGTGCTGGGCGGTGCAGTCGGCGATGATGGGATCGTGTTCGGCGTGGATGTACGTCAACCCGTCCAGCCGGACCATTTCCCGCATGACCTTCAGGATGGTGTCGCCGTCCGCCATGGTGGTGCCCCGGTTGGTGGTGTACATCTTCACCGACCGGACGCCTTCCGCTGCCAGCTGCTCAAGCTGCCACGGGACGGTTTCGTCCCAGGTGACCACGGCGCCGTGAAGGGCAACATCGCAGCGGGACTCCGTGGCGAGTTCCTTCTTGTACAGGGCGGCGGCGAGCGGGGTTTCCTGGGCGTCGCGGGGAATTCCGAAATCGATGATGGTGGTGGTTCCGCCCCACAGCGCTGCCGTGGAGGTGGTCCGGTAGTCGTCCAGGGTGCGGAATCGCCCCGTGACCTGGGCCACGTGGCAGTGTCCGTCCACGCCGCCGGGGATCACGAGTTTGCCCGCCGCGTCGATGGTGCGGTCCGCCGCGGGGACGGGTCCGGCGGCGTCGACGAGCCGGGCAATGCGGCCGTCGTGGACCACGACGTGCGCCTCCCGGCGGCCGTGGCTGTTCACCACGATGGCGTTGGCAATGACGAGTTGTGGCTGGTGGGACATCGGTGTCCTCCTAAAGTTGTTGGGCTCTGGCTAGGCGGCGGGCTGGGGGGTGCCGGCGTGCTCCTGGCGGGCGGCAAGGGCCGCGTCCAGATTTGGCGACAGGCCCTTGCGGTCCTTGGCCGGCGGCGGGGCGAAGGCGCCGGCGCGGTGCGGCCCGGATTGCAGGGCGGCAACGGCCTCGGCCATGCGGATGCCTGCGGAGATGCCATCCACCACAGGGACGGGTATCTGCCCCGTGAGGTCGCGGGCCAGGCCGGCCAGCGGGGCGCCGGCAAGGATCACGACGTCGGCGCCGTCCTCCGCCACGGCCTGCCGGCTGAGTGCCAGCAGGGTTTCCCTGAAGTCCTGCTGGACGGAGGCGATGCTGGTCAGGGAGTCATTGATGGAACGGATGGAGGCCAGCCGTCCGGCAAGTCCGAACTGCTCCACGCACTCGCGGTACCAGGGCTTGATCCGGTCCGAGATGGCGATGATGGAGAACCGGTGGCCCTGCAGTGCTGCTGCGCACAGGGCGGCCTCGGTGATCCCGATGACGGGCACCTCGGCCAGTTCCTTGAGGGCCGGCATTCCCGGGTCCCCGAAGGCAGCCACCACCACGGCGTCCACCGGGTCTGCGCCGGGACGGGTGTGTTCGGCAATGATCTCTGCCACGGCACCCGCGGCGATGAGGGCTTCGAAGCGGGTCTCGATGTACTCCACGCCGTGCCCGGCAGTCCTGACCAGCAGTTCGGTGCCGGCGGAGGCGGAACGGAGCGCCTCGGATTCAATCAGCGCGGTGACATCGGCGCTGATGTTGGGGTTGATGACCAGGAGTTTCATTTTCTCTTCCGGTGGAATTCTGGTTCGGTCTTCTGGAAGTCCTCGGGAAACTGGTCCCGGTACTTTCCAATGTGTGATGCGGACTGGGCGGCTGCCTTGTCCGGATCGCCGCTGGCAATGGCGGTGTACAGGTCGCGGTGTTCGCGGATGAGTTCGGGCAGGTCGCTGACATGCCGGAACAGCCAGTGCATGCGGCCCTGGAGGGGTTCCAGGGCGGACTTGAGGAAGTTGTTGTCCGCGATGCGGGTGATGGCGTCGTGGAATTCGCTGTTGGAGCGGTGCGCCTCCATCACTGATCCCTTGGCCAGGAAGGTTTCCGCATCGTCCAGCAGCCCCTTCAAATGGGCGAGGTCCTCCTTGGTGGCCCGTTTGGCGGCGAGCCGGCAGGCCAGGACTTCCAGGGACTGGCGGACATCGAAGAGGTCCTCCACGTCCTTGGGGCTGAGGCTGCTCACCTCAGCCCCGCGGGCGCCCCGGTCGCTGATCAGGCCTTCCTGGCGAAGCATGCGCAGGGCCTCGCGGACCGGCAGCCGGGAGACGGAGAATTCGGCTGCCAGGTCGCGTTCCACCAGCCGCGTGCCGGGAGCGTAGTGTCCTTCGAAAATCCTGGTGCGGAGGGTATCCCGGACAGTCTCGCGGAGGGGGCGGTCCTTGTCCTGGGTCTCTTCTGCGGTCAGCATGATGCTCCATTCGGATTTTGTACGGCACTGCTCCCGGCTGCGGGGGCGTTGGTTGCAAGTTTCCCTGCGAGGGTCAGCTTAGACAGGAAGCCGCTTGTTGTAGTTCAGCGTCAGGACTGAGGCGCCCATGATCACCGCGGAACCCACGAAGTACAGCAGCGCCCAGGTGTAGGAACCTGTGGCTCCGACGATCAGGCCGACGGCGATCGGCGTGACGAAGCCGGAGATGTTACCGCTGAAGTTCATGGCACCGCCCAGGACGCCTGCGTTGGTGCGGCCGCCCAGGATGGAGGGGATGCTCCAGAACAGGCCCACCCAGCGCAGGAAGAACATGACGAGGGAGAGCAGGACCACAGCGGTGGTGGGGTCCGGGACCACGGTGACGCCCACCAGGCCGCCGATCACCACGACACTCGAGATGCCCAGGAGGGTGCGCATCACCCGGTTGGCTGACGCGCCGGATGCACGCCACTTGTCCGCAATGGTGCCGCCCAGGATTTCACCGACGAAGCCGGCACCGAAGATGACGAAGGTGGACCAGCCGATGGTCTTCAAGTCGAAGCCCTTGGCCTGGGCGAGATAGAGCGGGCCCCAGGTCAGCAGGCCATAGAACACTCCATTGAAGCCGAGCCAGCCGAAGCACATCGCCCAGAAGGAGCGGAACTTGAGGTAGGGGAGCAGTGCGCGTTTGCCCTGGCTGCCGTCGAGCTCAGCTTCGGCATCCTCGGCAGCGTGCGACGCTTCGATGTACTCGGCTTCGGCGGCATTGACACCGCGGTGCTGCCGCGGGTCGTCGCGGACGTACCACCAGACGGCCAGGCCCATCAGGACTGTTGCGGCGCCGGCGATGACGAACGAACTGCGCCAACTGCCCGTCGCTGCGATGAGGCCGGCGATGAGGATGCCGCCAAGGCCTGCACCCAGCGGGGCGCCGGCGTCCAGGATGGTGGCACCGCGGCCGCGCTCCGACTTGTGCATCCAGATGGCGTTGAGCTTGCCGCCGGCGGGCATGACGCCTGCTTCGGTCACGCCGATGCCGAGGCGGGCGATAAACATGCTCAGGAAGCCGCCGGCCATGCCGGATGCGGCCGTTGCCGCGCCCCAGCCCACGCAGGAGGCGGTCATCACCTTGCGGGGACCGAACTTGTCGATGAGCAGGCCCACAGGGATCTGCATCAGGGCGTAGGTCCAGAAGAAGGCGGAGAGCAGCAGGCCCACCAGTTCCGGGGCGAGGTCGAACTCCTTTTGGATGATGGGCAGGGCCACCGAGATGGAGCCGCGGTCGATGTAGTTGACGGACACCAGGACCAGGAGCAGCAGGAACAGCCGCCAGCGGACGGAGGTGCGCCGTTGCGTTCCGTCCTTTCCGCGCGTTTCGGTAGTGCCGGGGGTGGCCTCGTCGGACGTGGCCGTTGTTTCAGTGTTTGGGATGGACACAGCTTCTCCTTCACGGGGAAGTTTACGGATGGGGAGGATGCGAATGGTGCGTTGTACGTACGTGCCGGGCAGGGTTGTTGCGCCTGCCGGCAGGGGGCCACTGGACGATCCGGAGCGTTGAGCGGGAAATGCACTTTTGGGATCCCAATTTGGGATCCCAAAATCAAAGGTAGAAGTGACTCCGGCCACTGTCAAGGGTTTTTGCCGGCCGGGCGCTGCAAGGGCCCTGCTGACGGATTGTGACTGCCGCGCACGGGTAAGGCCGGGCGGCAGCAACGCCGAAAGCTCAACGCGCCGTGGGGGATCCGTCCGGCCGGTGGGACAGGATCTCGGCCAGTTCCGCCAGCCGGTGGGCCCGCGCGGACTCGGCCGGCGTAAACGGCTCATCCGGCCGGGAGAAGGTGATGGGGCCATGCCAGGCCGTGGGGATCTTAAGGTGCGTCCCGTCGTCGGACGCTTTGAAGCCGGCGTCCGACGGCGGCACAATCCGTGCGTGCAGCAGCTCGGCCACCGCCAGGGGGAGTTCGTCCGGGGTGGCGGCGATCCTCGCTGCCAGGCTGAGCGCCCGGGTTTGCCCGTCAGCCATGGCCAGGGCGGTGGTGGGCCAGGCGTGCGGACTGCTGCCGCCGCCGTCGTGAAGTGCCGCCAGCAGTTCCCGTTCGCCCACGTCCCCGGGCACCGAGAGGACAAACTCATCCAGGACCCCAGCCGGTACCGGGTGGACGTGGATGCTCAGGATGTTGGTGTCCAGCCGGGCCAGCGCCGCCGTGATCCGCTGCAGCGAACCGGGCCGGTCCTGGAGAAGCGTCCGCGCCCGCCACAGGGACGGCGCCGACGCCAGCTGCCGCCGGTGCCGGAGGGCCGGGGCGTGCAGCCAGCGCAGCAGGATCCGGGCAGCCGAGGGCTCGGCCACCCAGATCACCAGGACTGTGGCCGTCAGGGTCAGCACCAGGACCTTGGCCACATAGGGAAGGTGGGTCTCCATCACCAGGGCGTGGACCAGCAGCTCGATGGGCAGCATCACGGCGACGTTCGCCAAGGTCAGCCGCGCCTTGGGCGGCTCAGGCATCAGGCCGCAGACCTCGCAGCGCAGTTCGGCAGCGGGTGTGTTGTGGGCAGGGCGCTTCATGACACAAGCATGGTGCGGTGCTGTTTCCACCGCATTGCCTCCCGATTCCATTCATGGGAACGCGCCGGGGGCCTTCCGGGTCCCGCACCGTAGGATTTATCAGGAACGTCAGCGCGGCCGCCCGTCAGAATCCACCCCAGGAAGGCGCTGCCCGTGAAGTTGTTTGCTGAATTGTTCAGCATTGCCCCCGGCAACAAGGACCACCACCCCGCGTTCAGGTGCGCCGTGGGCGTCTTCGTTCCGCTGATCACGCTGGTGCTGCTCGGCAGGCTGGACCTGGCAATTTTCGCGTCCTTCGGCGCCTTCACCGGAATCTACGGCCGCGGCGAACCCCACGCCGTCCGGTTTATCCTGCAGCTGCGCGCCGGTCTGCTGATGCTGCTCGTCATGCTCCTGGCGGCGCTGGCGGCGCGCATGGGTCCCGCCTGGGGCCTGGACGCCCCCACCCACACGTGGCTGCTGGTCCTGGCCACCACGCTGGTGGCCGGCGCCTGTTCGGTTGCCATTTCCTGGCTCAGGCTGCGCCCCGGCGGCTCGCTCTTCCATATCTTCGCCTTCGCCGCCATCGCATCCATTCCCAACCAGCCGCCGCTCTGGCAAGGCATGCTGGTGGCCGTCCTGACCACGGTGTTCGCCCTGCTGGTTGGCTTCTCGTCCCGCATCCTTCCCAGCCACAGGACTCCCTGGGCCAGGCCTCCCCGCATCCGCCGCACTCCCGCGGAGAAGCGCGCGGCCTGGCTTGAAGGGCTCGGCTACCTGGTGGCCGCAGGCCTTGCCGGCACGCTGGCCACGTGGGCGGGGGAGCGCCTGGGGTTCGGGCACAACTACTGGGCCATGGTTGCTGCCGTGGTGCCGCTGGTGGGCCACACCACCAGGCACCGGGTGCGCCGCGGCATACAAAGGATCATCGGCACGGTCCTGGGCCTGCTGGTCCTCGCGGCCGTGCTGCTGGTGGGCCTGCAGCCGTGGCAAACCGTGCTGGTGATGGCGCTGTGCCAGTTCGGGGCCGAGATGTTCATCATCCGCCAGTACCTTCTGGCCCAGGTTTTCGTGACACCCCTCGCGCTGGTCTCAACACTGCTGGTGGTCCCGGCGTCACCCTCCATCCTGCTGCGCGACCGCATCATCGAGACCGTGATCGGCGCCGCCGTCGGCATTGCCGTGGTGCTGGCGCCCGGCGCATGGCGCCGGATCAGGCAAAGGACGACGGCGGCCTGACCGCCTTGTGCACGCCCCTGCAACACCAGGGGCAGGGGCGGGTGGTGACCCGTTACGGACGTTCCGCGGCTGATGCTTCCCGGACCGCAGCGATGGCGTGCGGCACCGTCACCAGCGCTACCACGGCAATCGCGGCAGCGGCCGCAAAGACGTAGAAGCCCCAGGGGTAGGCGATGTTGGCAGCGACCAGCGTGCCGGTGACGGCGGGGCCCATGATCGCGCCGAGCCGGCCCACCCCGGCGGCGAAGCCGAGGGCTGTAGCACGGAGGGTTGCCGGGAACAGCTGGCTGACCCATGCGTAAACCAGGACCTGTGCGCTGAAGACGAACACGCCGGTGACAAAGACTGCCGCGTTGAGCAGCAGTTCATTCTGGATCTTGACGCTCAGGACAGCCAGGAAAACCGCGGAGAGTCCGAACCACAGCAGCACCACACGCTTGGTGCCGTGTTTGTCGGCCAGGATCCCCGCGATCACCAGGCCCACCACGGCCCCTACGTTGAGGACCAGCAGGAGAACCAGGCCGGTGCTGACGGTGTACCCGGCGCCGGCCATCAGCTGCGGAAGCCAGGTGTTCAGGCCGTAGACCAGGAGCAACCCCATGAAGGACGCGGCCGCGATGGCCAGCGCCACCAAGGGGTAGGGCTTCCGTGCCAGGTCCCGGAAGCCCGTGCGGGCTGCGGCAGGTTCTGTTCCTGCCGCAGCCGGGGGAAGGGTTTCAGGGAGCTTGAACCACAGGAAGGGTGCCAGGGCGAAGCCTGCCAGCCCGCCCACGACGAACATCATCCGCCAGTCCGGGATCAGCAGCAGGGCAAGGAAGGCCGTGGCCACAGCGCCGGCGTGGTAGCCGGTCATGGTCCGGGTGGTCGACTTTCCGGCGGTACCTGCCGGAGCGTAATCGTTCATGTAGGCCAGGGCGGCCGGGAGGCAGGCGCCCAGTCCCAGCCCGGCAAGAAGCCGGAAGGCGCAGAACACCGCCACGTTGGGTGCGAACACCACGGCGATGGTGAAGATCGAAAACCAGAGGACGCAGGCCACCAGGAGGCGGCGCCGGCCAAAGCGGTCGGACAGCGGGGCGATGAACAGGGCACCGGCGCCAACGCCCACCAGTGAGATTGTGGCGGCCAAGGTGGCACCCACCGCGTCGAAGCCAAGCTCATGGGTCTTGATCAGTGTGGGAATGACGGTGCCCAAAACCACCAGGTCAAAACCGTCAAGAACCATAGCCAGCCAGCAAAGCCAGACTGGCCACTTGGAACGGTGCTGGGATGGCGCAAATGACATAGAAATACCTCGGTGTATCTTCCAGGAGTTTTGAGCGGCAGTCTGCTTTGCCGGCAGTGGGTGGGCAGCATTGCCCACATCCCCAGTGAGGTTTGTATCACTATCGGGTGTAATCTGGGACAACTTTTCCCATTCAATGGAAGCAGGTGTTCACGCTGGCCAACTCCCCGTCCGGCGATTCCGTGGTGGACCGGATCGTGCGGCTGATCTCCGCGTTTCCCCAGGATGTCAATGCCCTCCAGTTGTCTGACCTTGCCGGGCGGGCAGGCCTTCCGCTGACCACCACCCACCGGCTGGTGGGCCAGCTGGCAGGTCACGGACTGCTGGAGACTGCTCCCGGCGGGATGGTGCGGCCTGGACTCAGGCTGTGGGAACTGGTGAACCGTGCCTCGCCGGCGCTGGCGCTCCGGCAGGCAGCCATGCCCTTCTGGAGGACATCCAGCAGGTCCTGAACCAAAACGTGAACCTCGCGGTGCTGGATGGCTGGGAGGCGCTCTTTGTGGAACGGCTGTCCCGCCGGGGCTCGGTGGCCAACCGGGCGCAGGTAGCGGGCAGGATGCCCATCCATATCTCGTCCGCCGGACTGGCGCTGATGGCCCACCAGGACAAGGCCATGCAGCAGGAGTACCTGGGCCAGTTCACCGATCCCGAAGGAAGGCTGGCTGCGGCCGACGTCCGGGCGCTGCTGGCAGAGACCGCCCATCAGGGCTTTGCGCAACTGAAAGGCGTGGTGGATGCGGGCACCTGGGGGATCGCGGTGCCCGTGCTGGACCGCCGGCAGCGGGCCGTAGCCTCACTGGGCGTCGTGGTGCCCCTGCAGGAGATGCGCCTGCAGGCACTGGTTCCGGCACTGCAAACGGCCGCCCGGGGCATTGCCCGGCAACTTGCGGACGCCTGAACCATTCAACGGAATTTCTGTAACGCCGGTCACCCGGCTTCCCCCACACTGATGGCAGACAAACCGATCCGGTGCCGCCCGTGGCGGGACCCGCAACGAAGCGAGACGCAGTCATGGCACGAAAAACCATCACCACCCAGGTGGCCATCATGGGAGGCGGCCCGGCAGGGCTGATGCTGTCCCATCTCCTGGCGAAGGCAGGCATCGAGTCAACGGTCATCGAGGTCCGCAGCCACGAGGAGATTGCCCACACCGTCCGCGCCGGCATCCTGGAGCACGGGACGGTCAACCTGCTGGTGGACAGCGGTGTCTCGGACCGTGTGCTGCGCGAGGGCGACCGGCACGATGGCATCGAACTGCGGTTCAACGGCGAGAGCCACCGCATCGACTTCAAGGACCTCGTGGGCGAGTCCGTCTGGCTGTACCCGCAGACGGACGTCTTCCTGGACCTCGCCGCGCGGAGGAAGGACGACGGCGGCGACGTCCGCTACAGCGTCACCGACACCACTGTCCATGACCTGGAGGGCAGCCCGAAAGTCCGGTTTACCGACTCCGAAGGCGTTGAGTTCGAGATCCAGGCGGATTTCCTGGTGGGTGCCGACGGCTCCCGAAGCCACTGCCGGTTCCAGATCCCGGATGCCCACCGCAAGTGGTACTTCCACGAGTACCCCTTCGCCTGGTTCGGCATCCTGGCCGAGGCCCCGCGCAGCTCCGGTGAACTGATCTACGCCAACTCGGCCAACGGATTCGCCCTGATCAGCCAGCGTACGGAGACAGTCCAGCGGATGTATTTCCAGTGCGACCCCAAGGAGAACGTGGCCGACTGGGACGACGAGAGGATCTGGGCCGAATTCCGGAGCCGCGTCAACGGCAACGGCTTCGAGCTCAAGGAAGGGCCCGTCCTGGAAAAGATGGTGCTGCCGTTCCGCAGCTTCGTCCACACCCCCATGCGCCACGGCAACCTCTTCCTCGCCGGCGACGCCGCGCACACCGTGCCGCCCACCGGTGCCAAGGGCCTGAACCTTGCCATCAACGACGTCCAGGTCCTCTTCGAGGGGCTGGACAGCCACTACAACTCCGGTTCCGGCCGCCTGCTGGAAACCTACAGCGACCGGGCCCTGGAGCGTGTCTGGAAGGCGCAGCAGTTCTCGTACTGGATGACCACCATGCTGCACACCCCCGCCGACGCGGACGATTTCTCCCGCGCGCGCCAGCTCGGCGAGCTGAACTCGGTGGTCTCCTCCCGCCACGGCATGGCTTACCTGGCCGAAGCCTACACGGGCTGGCCCGGCGGCGCCTAAAGCCGCGGGAGAAGGACGACGGCGGTCGGCCGGGGTGGGTTCAGGGGCCTGCCAGTCGCCGGACGGCCGCCGCGATGGCGGCAGCGTCAGGCTGCTCGTCGCGCCTGACGGTAAGCAGGTGCAACAGCACCCCGTCGCCGTAGTCCGCGATATCCCGGGCGCGTGCTGCTGCGTCAGCCACCCCCAGGGCTGCAAGAGCCTGTTCCAGCCCGCCCACCAGCAGGTGGTGCCCGCCGGTCACCGCCTCCGGATGGTCCAGGGACAGGGCCAGCCGGGCCCTGGTGAGGCCGGCATGCTGCCGGGCCAGCGCGAGAACCATCGCGGCCAGTTGCCCGGCCAGCTGGTCGACGTCCCGTGGGGGACCGGCCGGGCCAACGTGCTGCAGGAGCTCTGCGTCCAGCTGCAGCAAACGGTCCAGGACGCCTTCCACCAGTGCTGACCGGTTGCGGTAATAGTTTGACGTCGTGCCTTCGGACACGTCGGCGGCGGCATCCACGGCCCGGTGCGTGAGGCCTTTCAGCCCCTTGTTTGCCACCACGGACAGCGCGGCATCAAGGAGCTGGGTACGTCTGTCGCGCATGGCCACAGTCTAGTGGGACTCCTTTCAATTCACTACAAAAGTAGTAGAATCCTGGGTATGGAGACGATCACCATCGTGGGCGGGGGCATCTCCGGGCTTGCCCTCGCGGCGGCGTTGGACCCCAACCGCTTCCACGTGACGGTGTACGAGAAGCGTCCGGAACTGCCCGCCGTCGGCAACGCTCTCGGGATGTGGCCCAACGCCCAACGCGCCCTGGCCCGGCTGGGGATACTGGACCGGGCGCGGGCGGTGAGCCCGGTGCTCGGGAGCGGGTCGGTACGTAACGCCCAGGGGGAGCCCTGGGTTACGGTCGATGCCGGGGAAATGTTCGGCATTTCCCGGACCGACCTGCTGCGGCTCCTGGACACGGCCGTCCCGGGGAGCGTCCGCCGGGCCACCAGCCAGATACGGGGGCTGCCCGCGGACGGGGGACTGGTGGTTGGCGCCGATGGCGTCCACAGCGTTGTCCGCAGCACGGCCTGGGGTCCCGGCGCGGACGCACGTCTGACGCCCTACCTCGCCCTCCGCGGGACCCTGCCTACTCCAGTTGCCCCGGACGAGGTGGGCGAGTACTGGGGCCGCGGGGACCTGTTCGGCATGGCCGCCGCCCGGGGCGGATCCTTCTGGTACGCCAGTTACCGGTCCGGACTTGGCCCCTACGGGATCGACGTTCCGTCAGCGCTGGAACAGGCCCGGGAGCGCTATGCGGGCCACGCACCTGCCATCCGGCGCGCCCTTGCTGCAGCCACGCCGGAGGAATGCCTGGTCCAGCGCCTGTGGACGGTTCCGCGCCTGGGCTCCTACGTCAGTTGCAGGATTGCGCTCATCGGTGATGCGGCCCATGCCATGATGCCCACACTTGGCCGCGGCGCCTGCGAGTCGCTGGTTGACGCGGTGACACTTGCAGACCTGCTTAACACGCTGCCCGAAGACCAGGCACTGCGCGCCTACGACCGGCAGCGGAGGTTCCGGACCCGCGCGGTGAGCCTGGCGTCCTCGGCGCTGGGCCGCGTCGCGCTCACCGAACGCGGCCAGCCGCTGCGTGACGGCCTGCTCAACCTGGCCCGGCGGCGCAACAAACGCGCCGCCGTCGGCAGCAGTTCCGGCAGGTGATTCAGCGCACGGCCGCGGCAGGCCGTGTTGCGTCGTCCCCGCCGGGGGCCTGGGCGCCGGGGAGTCCTCCAGGAGCCTGCTGGACGGGCGGTACCGCGGGCAGTCGTTTCCTGGTCCGCCTCCGCCCCGACCTGCCGTAGACCAGGTACATCGTCACGCCGGTGATGATCATGAGGAGCACCGTGTAGACGAACGTGTTGGCAATACCCTCGGTGCCTTCTGCGCCATCGGTGTTGGCCTTGATCACCAGGCCCAGCGGCTGTACCAGCGGGTGGGCCAGGAAGATGGCTGTGTCATAGTCGTCCAACAGGCTGTTGAAGTTCAGGGCGGTTATGGCTGCTGCCGCCGGGAGAACCAACGGCAGGAGGATGCGCCGAAAGACGTACAGCGTCTTGGCTCCCATGATGGATGCAGCCTCCTCCAGCGATGAATTCACGGAGGCAAAGGACGCTTTGAGCATCCGGAGGGTGAACGGAATCTTCACCGTGACGAATGCGATGAGCAGGATCACCGTTGTTCCGGTGAGCACGGCACCGCCCACCAGCGGGCTGGGGTGGTCGTAGCTGACGATCAGGCCCAAAGCCAGCAGCGCAGACGGCAGGATCCAGGGAATGTGCAGCAGGTACTCGAAGGCCGAGGCCACCCAGTTTTTGTATTTCTGCAGCAGCCGGGCCACGAAGAGCAGTCCGCCGACGGCAATAACGGCCGCCGAGGCGCTGTACACAACACTGACGACAAATGGACGGAGCCCGGACTGCTGGGTGAGGACGCGCACGTAGTTGTCCAGCGTGAGGTTGGCCGGCGACAGCTGCCCCGTCTGGATGGCCACGCCGTCGGCAAACGAGTAGAGCACGATCAGGGCCACCGGGAGCGTGTAGATGGCAAAGAGGAGATATGCCACGGCGTGGACGGCCATGTTGGCTGCGGGGTTGGTGATGTCCTGCTTCTGCAGCTCGGAGGACACCTTGGACACCGAGAAGTAGGTGCCGCCCTTCTCAAGCCGGGACATGACGGCGAGCATCAGCATGGTGGCCAGGCCCAGGATCACTGCCAGCAGCGCTGCCAGGTCCCTGGACGTGGGGCTGTTGGTGAAGGTCAGGATCATCGGGGTAATGGTCTGGAATTCGCGGCCGCCCAGCACCTGCGGTGCGCTCAAAGCCCCCAGCCCGGTCAGAAACGACAGGATGGTGACGGCGAACAGCGTGGGCTTGAGCATTGGCAGGACGATGCGCCGAAGAATCGTCCAGGGGGATGCGCCAAGGTTCCGGGCGGCCTCGATGGTTTGGTAGTCGATCCCCTTGAGTGCGTTGGCCACGAAGAGCATGTGGTTGGTGGTGGTGGCAAAGGTCATGACCACCAGGACGGCGAAAAACCCGGAGAACCATCCCGGGTCCATTCCGGGGATCAGCTTGACCAGCAGCGAGGTGACGATGCCCTTGTCCCCATAAATGAATTTGTATCCCGCAGCCAGCACGATGCCGCCATAGATGAAGGTGGAGGCGTAGCCAAGGAAGAGGATGCGCGAGCCGCGGATCCGGAAATAGTGCGTCACCAGCACGATGAAGACCCCCACCACGTTGACGGTGACGGAAAGGGCCACGGCCAGGAGGAAGCTGTTGCCGAGTGCCTTCATGGCCCGCTGCGACGAGAACAGCTTCTCCGCGGCGCGCCCCGAGAAGCTGCCGTCAGGAAAGAAGGTGGCAATCAGGATATTGACGTTGGGCCAGACCAAAAACGCGGTGATGAACCAGGTGAGGACGACGCCCACCACCAGGACGAAGGGTGAACGGCCCATGCTGCGCACAGTGGCGTTGGCGCTCATGGCAGGGCAACCGCCCGGTCCCGGCGCAGCGACACACCGGTTTCCGGATGGTACTGGAGGATGTGTTCAGGCTGGACATAGACGGTGGTGTTCGTGCCGGCCTCCGGGTGCGTGCCTCCGTTCTCCCTGACAAGGAGGCGGATGTCCGCGCCGTGGCTGCGCACAACGTAGCGGCTGTGGAGGCCATGATAGGTGCGGGAGACCACAGTGGCCGGAAGCCCGACGGCGGTGCCTCCGCCGGAGGGCCGGTCCAGTGAAGCCTTTTCCACGCGGAGGTAGGATCTGGCGTCGGTGCTGAGGCCGGCCCCCGAAAGTTGGTTCACCTCGGAGACAAAGTCCAGAGTCAGGGTTGAGCTGTCGCCGATGAAGTTACAGACGAACTCCGTGGCGGCATGGTCATAGATGTCCTGGGGTGTCCCCACTTGCTCGATGACGCCCTTGTTGAACACCGCGACGCGGTCACTCATGGCGAGTGCCTCATCCTGGTCGTGAGTGACATAGACGGTGGTGATGCCAAATTCACTCTGCAGGTCCTTGAGCTGCTGGCGCAACTGGTGGCGGAGCTTGGCATCGAGATTCGACAGCGGCTCATCGAGCAGCAGGATCTTGGGCCGCAGCACCAGGGCGCGGGCCACGGCAACGCGCTGCTGCTGGCCACCGGACAGCTCCGCCACGTTCTTCGCCAGCTGCTCATCGCTGAGCTCAACGCGCCGCGCGATATCCCGCACAAGTCGGTCGCTCTCGGCAGGTTTTTCTTTCCGGACACGGAGCCCGAAGGCGATGTTTTCCCACACGCTCATGCTGGGGAACAGGGCGTAATTCTGGAACACCATGCCCACCTGCCGCTTGTCGCTGGGAAGCCGGGTCACGTCCTTTCCATCCACCCGGACCGTACCCTTGGCCGGCTGGATGAAGCCGGCCAAGGTGCGCAGCGCCGTCGTCTTTCCACAGCCCGAGGGCCCCAGGAGGGTGAAGAACTCGCCGGGGCGCACATGCAGGTCCAGCTGCGGAATGGCGGTGAAATCGCCAAAGGTAACTTCGATGTTTTCCAAGCGGATCATGGCATACCTGTCTGATGGAAAGCGGAACGGTGACTGGCAGGACGGTTACGTCATGTACTCGAGCTCGATCTTCTCCACCCAGGCACCCATGTTCTTCTGGACGAAGTCCCAGTCGATGTCCTGCTGCTTAAGATCCGCGAAGAAGCCCACCACCTCGGGATTGGCCTTTGCCTGGGCGCCCTTGTTGACCGGCATGGAGTTGAACTTCTGGGCGAACTCGCCTTGGACCTCGGCGCTGCCAAACCAGTCGATGAACTTCTGCGCCTGGTCCTTTTTCTTGGTCCCCTTCACCAGCGCGATCTGCTCTACCGCCAGCGGGACGCCAACCGCAGGGATCACCGTGTCGACGTTCACCTTGAAGGACTTTTCGCGGTCGGCAATGATCGAGGACGGCATCTGCCCCATGTCCACTTCACCGGATGCGATGCGGGCGAACAGGTCGGTTTTCGCCACGGCGGGACTTCCGTTCTTGAAGTACTGCTCAACCTGCTTCCAACCGTCATCGGAGATTCCCAAATCCCCTGAGTCGTCCCGGTAGCGCGAGAGGATGCCGGCAAAGACCAGCTGGGCTGTGGCGGTGCCCAGGCCGGTGACCCTTTCATAGCGGCTCTTGAACTCATCCTTGGCCCACAGGTCAGTCCAGTCCTTCGGTGCTGCATCCTTGGCGAACTTGTCAGAGTTGTAGCCAAGGAGGATCGCCTGCTTCACGAGGGGCCAGTACGTCTCGCCGTCACCGAGTCCCTTGTCCACGTCACCTGCCCACGCCGGCTGATAGGCCTCCAATGCGCCCTCGTTCTTGATCTGCGAGAAGTACATGTTGTTCAAGCCGAATGCGACGTCCGCGATCGGGTTGTTCTTCTCGGCAATGAGTTTATTGGTGGCATCAGCGCCGCCGGCCCCCACGATCTCAATCTTGAATCCGGCCTCGGCCGCCTTGGCGGCCAGCCAGTCACCCCGGCCTTCACCGTTGGAGTTGGTGTAGACAACCAGGGTGTCCCCGGACGCACCTTGCGGAGCTTTGGAAGCTTCCCCCGTTGAAGTTGGTGGGTTCGATCCACCACCGCATCCGGCGAGGAGGGTGACGGCGACGGCGGCGGCAACCAAAGTCTGCAATTTACGCACGATCAGGACTCATTTCTGGACTGGAATCGGAGCATGTCCGCACAGCCTATAGCCGTGCATGACAAAAACCGGGCTGTTATACCTATCGATTCGATAAACAGCCCGGCTGTCCACTTTGGACCAGATGGGGAAACTCTGGGGGCCCGCGGCGTGAACCGGGGGCGAACGTTAGTCCTTGACCGTGGTACCGCTGAGGTGGCGCGTGGGAATCCGGTCCCGGTCGTAGGTGATCTCCGTGTAGCCGTGCGGCTCGGGCTTGCCGTCCTGGTTCAGGTTCACGAACACGATCTCCTCGATGGTGAGGATGCTTTGCCGCGTGATCATGTTGCGGACCTCGGCGCGCATGGTGAGGGAGGTCCGGCCAAACCGGGTGGCCGTGAGGCCCATCTCGATGAGGTCGCCCTGGACGGCCGAGCTGACGAAGTTGATCTCCGAAATGTACTTGGTGACGGCGCGGCCGTTTCCCAGCTGGAGGATGGCATAGATGGCGGCCTCTTCGTCAATCCATTTCAGCAGGCTGCCGCCGAAGAGCGTCCCGTTGGCGTTGAGGTCCTCGGGCCGCACCCACTTGCGGGTCCGGAAGGTGATGTCCGCTGTTTCCATAGGCTGAGATTAGCCGACGGGGCGGTGCGCCCTTACAGTGTGACGGCGCGCCGGCACCGGCGCCATAGGCTCTACAGCTAGGCCATGGCGGTTTGCGCCGCGCTGCGGGCATTGATGCTCTTGGCGTAGCAGTACGAGTGTTCCACCCCGACGTAGGGCCCGAAGTTCGGGATGGCCTCGAATCCCGAATTCTCGTAGAAGTTCCGGCCGTCCGGCTGCGCGGACCCCGCCTCTGCCTTGATGCGGGTAATGCCCTGCCTGAAGGCCTCCGCTTCCAGGGCCGCCAGGATGGAGCTGGCCACCCCGGATCCCCGCGTGTACGGCAGTACGTAGAGGCGCTTGATTTCCGCCGTCGATCCGTCCAGGAGCCGCAGCCCCCCGCAGCCCACAGGCTGCCCCGAACCCTTGTCGTACGCCACCAGGAACACCGCACAGTCGGCGCCCGACGGCGGCGGGCCGGGTTCGTGGTCGGGCCGGCCAAAGCGGGCGTCAAGTTCGGCCTGCTGGGCGCGGCGGAGGTCGGCGCCCACGGGGTTGGACCAGGGGACCTGCCGGATGTTCAGCCTGGGGTTGGTCTGCATATCTGCCTCGATTCGCCGGAGGGGTATGCCTGATAAGGCTAGGCGCGGGGAGTTACACAGGTGTTTCCTGGCGGTAAGCACCTGGATAACGCGGATGTTGACGCGGCTGGGCAGGTTACTTGGCAGCCTAGTTACCAGCTGGTCTAAAATAAATCCATGGCTTCTATGGGCAACGAGGGATCCGGCTACTGGTACGGGCCCGACGGGCAGCTGGACTACAGTGCTGCGGTGCTGAAGTCGCTCCGCGACTACCGCGCGGCCGAAACCGAAATCCGCCGCACCACCAGGGACTCCATGGGCATGGGGGAAACCGACATTCTCGCGCTGCGGTATCTGCTGCGTGTGCAGGCCTCAGGCAAGCAGGTTGTCCCCAAGGACCTGAGCCAGTTCCTCAATATTACTAGCGCTTCCACAACCTCGCTGATCGACCGGCTGGTGGCCAGCGGCCACGTTCGCCGCGAGGCGCATCCCTCGGACCGCCGGTCCGTGGTGGTCATCCCCACCGTTGAATCGGACAAGGAGGTCCGCGAGACGCTCGGCGCCATGCACCGGCGCATGATGCAGGTGGCGGAAGGCCTGACCGCGGAGGAGGCCCGGGTCGTGGTCGATTTCCTCCAGCGGATGACGGACGCGCTCCAGGCGCCCGAAGGCAAGGACCGGAAAATTCACTAGCTGGACTAGCTAGATCAACTAGTTATATGTAAGCTTACGATTGTTCCCAAAGTTGCTTCCCAACGGAGTCGTGAGTGTGTTGGTTACTTTCACCGAAGTTTCACCGCCTGAACCCCGCTTGGCCGGGGCGGTCCTGACAAGCGACCTGCTGGAATCCACCTTGGACGGCACCACTGCGCCGCAGGGAGATCCGGCAGTCCACTGTGGTGCCGCCATGCAGCTCGTGACGCCGGCTGTGGGATGGCACCGCGCCAGCTACACCTTCACGCCGGCCGACGCAGGGGGTACGGAGCTTCCGCCCGTGTGGCGCTGCGCCTGCGGATTCCAGCTGGATGCCTGGCAGCCGGCCGATGTCCGCGCCACGCACACCTCTGCTGCCCTTTCAGCATGAGCATCGCCGGGACGGCAGCGCCTGTACTGCCGCTCAGCCCGCAGAAACCTGGCCCGGACGGTCTCATTGCCGGGCGCTACCAGCTCAGGGAACGCCTGGGCCGCGGGTCCGCTGCCGAAGTCTTCCGTGCGGTTGACCTGGAGGGCGGTCCTGATGCCGCAGTCAAGATCGCGGCAGTCAACGGCCGGAAGCAGCACCAGCGCATCCGCAATGAAGCAAGCGTGCTGGCGGGGCTCAACCACCCGTCCATCGTGCGGCTGCTGGCCCAGGGCGTCATGCCCGACGGCGGGCGCCATTCCGGGCGCCCCTTTCTGGTGGAGGAACTTGCGTTGGGCGCGAGCTTGGCCGAAACCATCCGGCTGCAGAATCCGGGGCCCGGGGATGTTGCACTCTGGGCACAGGGTTTCTTCCGTGCACTGGCGCACCTTCACTCCAGCGGGCTTGTGCACCGGGACATCAAGCCTGCCAACCTGATGCTGAGCGGGCTGCGCAGGAGTCCGGTCCGGATCATCGATTTTGGAATCGCCGCCGCGGCGGGGTCGGCTCCCGAGCCCGGAATTTCCTCCGGCACCGTGCATTACATGAGCCCCGAGCAGGCCTCCGGCGGCACGGCTGACCCCTCCTGGGATGTGTACGCCATGGGCCTGGTCCTGCTGGAGCTTCTCACCGGCTCCAAGGCGTTTCCGGGCACCGCCATCGAATCCCTTGTGGCCAGGACCCTGCGGTCACCGGATGTTCCGGACCACCTCGGTGAATGGGCCATCCTGCTGCGGTCCCTGACAGCCATGGATCCCGTCGAACGGCCGACGGCGGCAAGCGCCGCGGGGATGGCAGCACGGCTGATCCCCGCGGCCCCGGTGCAGGCCCAAGACAGCCGGCCCGGCGGGGACGACCAGCGCAGCCGTGTAAGTCAGCGCGTGGAGCCGGGTGCCGTCCCGTGCAAGGCAATGCGCATCTTCTCTCCCCGGCGCCACCGGCAGCAGATCTAGGGGGCGCCCGCGTCCCGCCCTGTCGGGTCCTCGGCGGTCGGGTCCGCCAGGGCGAGGCCGCCCACCGGGCTGCCGTCCCAATGGATCAGGTTCCAGCCGGCACGCAGGTCGCCCTCCAACGCCACGATCCCGGTATTGGCAAGGACATGGCGGGCGGCGAACTCGTGGTCAACGCCGTCGGCCCGCAACCCGGCCCACGTGCGGATGGCTGCACCATGGCTGACGACCGCAACGGTGCCGTGCTGGTGATGTTCGGCCCGCTCCACCACCCGGGCGATGGCACCGTCAAACCGTTCGAAGAAGGCGTGGCCGTCCGGACCCGCCGGCATGCGGAGATCCAGGTCCCCGGCGGCCCAGGAGATGACCGTCCCCATGTAGCGCTTGTGGGATTCGTGGTCGGTGAGCTTCTCCAGCGATCCGGCCTCGATTTCGTGCAGCCCTTCCAGTACTTCGACATCGAGGGTCTGCAGCCGCGCCAGCGGGGCGGCGGTGATCTGGGTCCTGATCAGCGTTGAGGCGTAGAGGGCCCCGATGCGTTCGTTGGCCAGGGCCCGCGCCATGGCCTCCGCCTGGCGCTCGCCCAGTTCGGTCAGCCCAGGGCCGGGATGGTCGGTATCAAGCTGGCCCAGCACGTTGCCGGGGGTTTCGCCGTGGCGGATCAGGAGCAACTTCATGATCCCAGTTTCGCACTCCGGAATGCTGCCGGCGTACGGCCGGAACGGGCGTCACATCGCCGGGGTCGCAGAAAGGCGCCGGGCCCTGGGGAGCCCGGCGCCGCCGTCGTAATCTTCTGCGTTGGTGCGGAGCCTACTTCAGGTGGTCCACCAGCTGGTCAGCGATGCCCGTGTACTTGCCCGGGGTAAGGGCAAGGAGGCGTGCCTCGGCATCTGGGGAAAGGCCCAGTCCCTGAACGAACTCGCGCATGCGCGCTGCGTCGACGCGCTGGCCGCGGGTGAGGTCCTTGAGGCGCTCGTACGGGTTCTCCATGCCTTCGACGCCGGCAATCGCCTCCGCGCGCATGACCATCTGGATGGCTTCACCCAGCACTTCCCAGTTGGTGTCCAGGTCCGCCGCCAGCACGTCCCCGGCAACGTCCAGGCGCTCCAGGCCCTTGGCCACGTTGGAGATGGCGAGAAGGGAATGGCCGAACGCCACGCCGATGTTTCGCTGGCTGGAGGAGTCGGTCAGGTCGCGCTGCCAGCGGGAGGTGACCAGCGTCGCGCCCAGCGTGTCCAGCAGGCCGTTGGAGATCTCCAGGTTGGCCTCGGCGTTCTCGAAGCGGATGGGGTTCACCTTGTGCGGCATGGTGGACGAACCCGTCGCGCCGGCCACCGGAATCTGGGCGAAGTAGCCGATGGAGATGTAGCTCCAGATATCCGTGCAGACGTTGTGCAGGATGCGGTTGAAGCGTGCCACGTCGGCGTAGAGCTCTGCCTGCCAGTCGTGGCTCTCGATCTGCGTGGTCAGCGGGTTCCAGGTCAGGCCCAGCCCCTCCACGAAGGTCTGGGACACCTGCTGCCAGTCAGCGCCCGGGACGGAGGCCACGTGCGCGGCGTAGGTGCCCGTGGCACCGTTGATCTTGCCCAGGTACTGCGTCTTTTCGATCCGGTCCAGCTGGCGGGTCAGGCGGTGCGCGATGACAGCCAGCTCCTTGCCCAGGGTGGTGGGCGTGGCCGGCTGGCCGTGGGTCCGGGACAGCATGGGGACGGCGCGGTTGTCTTCCGCCATCCTGCTGATCTGTTCCACCAGGGCGCGGGCGGCGGGCAGCCACACATCCTCCACGGCGCCCTTGATGCCCAGCGCGTAGGAAAGGTTGTTGATGTCCTCGGAAGTGCAGCCGAAGTGGACCATGGCGGTCAGGTTTTCGATGCCGATAGCGGGCAGCCGGCGGCCGATGTAGTACTCCACGGCCTTCACGTCATGGACGGTGACGGCCTCGATCTCTGCGAGTTCGGCTACCGAGGCGGCGTCGAATTCGGTGACGATGGCGCGGAGCTGGTCCTGCTGCTCCTTGCTGAGGGGACCGGCTCCCGGCAGGACGTTGTTGCTGGTCAGGTGGATGAGCCATTCAACTTCCACAGCCACCCGGTCGCGGTTCAGGGCGGCCTCGGACAGGTAGTCCACGAGGGGGGCGACGGCGGACTGGTAACGGCCGTCCAGGGGTCCGAGCGCGATTTTTTCCGATGACGCGGCGAGGGCCAGGCGTCCTGAGGGCGTACGGGTATCAGCTGTGGCGGCAGTTTCAGGCATGTGCTGATTCTTTCATGAAGTCCGGCACCGCCTTAAGCCGGGCAGCCACGTTACTTGTCCACATAGCCGACGGCGGTGCTTACCCCGCGGGGGCTGCCTGCCTAGCGTTGGACACAGCAGGGAGATGGCGAAACATCTGGCCGGGAAGGCCGTGACGGGAAGCTGGCATGGGGAACGATCTGACGGACGGGATATGGGGCAACGGGCTGGGCGTCAGCCTTGAAGTCCAGGAACTGGGGCGAAGGGTGGCGCAGTGCTGTCACACGGCGGAAGAGGTGCTCGCAGGATTCCACGACATCCAGTTGGCGAACTGGGAATCACCTGCCGGGCAGGCATACCGCGATTCGGTCAGCCTGCAGGCGGTGGCGGTCCGCAGGGCGCTTGACCGGGTGCGGGAGGCGTCTGCCGCGGTGGCCGCGCACGCCAGCGCAGCATTGACGGCCGAGTGCTCGCCGGGCAGCCGGTTCTGATGGCCGATGTGACGCCCTCCGGTTCAGGAGGTCCCATCCACGTTTCACCACCGCCCCCGGACGGCATCCTGACCATTTCCGGTGGCGTGGGTGGAATCACCGTCCAGCTGGAGGAACTGGATGCGGGGGCCGCGAAGCTCGATGGACTCGCTGGCCGTCTCGCCGCCATCGAGGCGGAGCTTTTCACGGTCTGGCGGGAGCTTGGTGAGTACCAGAACCAGCCGCGAACCACGGGGACTGCAGCGCTTATTGCCGTGGGGGAGTCAAGGGAGGCGGTCCTCAGGGTCCGGCTGGAGCTCCAGCGGATCAGCGGCCAGGTACGGAGCTGCAGGTGGGATTACCAGATGGCCGAATCCATTGCCCACACGCAGTGGATGCTGGGCCTGTCGAATCCGGACGTTGAGCTCCGGAAGCATGTGGACTTCTGGCGGACGGGATTCCTCAATGGGGATGCCATGGAGATGCTGGTGGCCAATGCCGTCACCACCCTTCCCTTGATCAAGTCTCTGGTCGAAGGCGTCAACCCCGCGCTGCGTCCGGGCCCGGTGACGGCCAGGCAGGAAGAGCGCGTGCCCATCGACCTCGACGCCACCCCCGCCGGGCTGCTTGAACGGGTCAGGCTGGTGGAGGAGCGCGGCAGTGGCTACATCGAAGTCATCGAGGTGGACAACGGAGGCGGAAAGGCCTACGTGGTGGTGGTTCCGGGAACCCAGGTCCATGACGAAGACGAAGGCACCAACCCGTTCGATCTTGCCGGAATCGTCGACGGCCTGGGCAGCAATTCCCGGCAGGTGAATGCCGCAGTCCTGCAGGCACTCCGGGAGGCCGGCGCCGAGCCGGGAGCGGACGTCGTTGCGGTGGGGTACAGCCAGGGCGGAATCCATGCCATGAACCTGGCGGCGGACAAGGAGTTCCTCAAGGAGTACGACATGAAATACGTCCTGACTGCGGGATCGCCCATTTCGCGCATAACGCCTCCCCCCGATGTCAGCACTCTTCACCTGGAACACCGCACGGACTGGGTGCCCGGCAGCGATGGCCTGGACAACCGGGATGCCAGGAACCAGGTCACGGTGACCGTGAACAACGACCTCTACGTGCGCGGGGGAGAAGACGCCGGACTGGGGCCGGGCCACCGCCTCACCGGCTATGAGGAGGCAGCCCGCCTGGTGGGCGCCAGCAAGGACCCGTCCCTGGCCCAGTCCACGGCGGTGCTGGGCGGGGTCCTGGGTGCCGGCGGTGCTGCCACTGCCACCAGGTTTTCCCTGTCCAAGCCGCCACCGCCTCCTCTTCCCAGGGAACGCAGGGACCCCTTTTCGGGGCGGCCGCAGCCGGGTGCCAGGTAAAACTTGCATCCAGCCAAAGCAGGGCAGGGCCTCAGGAGATCTGGGCGGCGTGCATTTCCGCGAACCTCTTGGTGCGCGTCTTTCCCTGCGGGTCCGGCTGCGGGGCGGGCTTCGGGGCCGGCGCCGGCACGGCGGCTGTGCACCGGTAGTTGTAGTCCAGGTCGCCTTCGGTGAACTGGGTCAGCGTGACGGTCCCGCCCGGCGCCAGGGGGGAAGCCGAGCAGTATTCGCGGGCAGAGTCCGTGGATTCCGCACCCGCCAGCCAGTTCCTCAGCCGGTAGAGGTTGCTGCCGGGGCCCACTTCCCCCACAATTTCACCGAATTGATAACCGGTGGAATAGATCCCCACGTCCAAGCCAGTGCCCTCCAGGAACGCGGTCATGCCCTCCAGCTCCGCAGCATTGGCGGTCTTGTCCCACAGCCAGCTGTTTCCGGTTTCAACATCCAGCCACCACATGCGCCGCAGCTCCCCGGCGCCCGAATCCTTCAGGATGGCAACGTCATTGGCGGCCATGGCGTACCCGTGCACGTAGGCGCAGGCAGGTGCCCCCGTGCCGTCACACACTCCGTAGGGGTTGCTGACGTCCATGCCACGGTAGTTGTTGCTCGCAGGCCACCACACCGACTCCACCGGTCCTGTTGCGGCGGTGTTCACGTACACCGCCGCCGGAGTTCCCCCGGCGGCATCCGACGTCTGGTCCGCCCACGCCAGTTGGGCAGCCAGGCATGGGTTGACGGTGTCCGGCCGTCCCCCGTTGACGCCCACGATTGCGAATGCCGGGGGTGCGGGGAGGTCTGCGCCGCACTGGGGCCAGGAGATGTCGTTGCCAAGCGCGGTCATGCTCCGCGGTGCCGGCCCTGTTTCGGCGTCTGCTTGTGCCGGGCCTGCCTGCCACGCCAAAAGCAGGCAGGCGGCAAGCAGGAATCTCATGGGCTTCATGCGTGGGCCCCCCGTGGTCCGGAACTGACAGCAACAGGGCCTCTGGAGGCCCCGGTTCGCAGCCTAAGCGGCCCGTCCGGCAGGGGTCATGGGTGGCGGGTACTGCTGTTTTGGGAGCTGGGTGGCGAAACGGCACCTGCCGGGTACCTGTTTCCGCCCGCCTTCCTACTTAGAGGCTGGATCCCGGACCCGGGGTCAGCGCCTGCCGCCCGGGAGCAAACCTGCCACCAGTGAGACCAGGGAGATGATGATCGCCGCCAGGACGGCGGTCCAGAAGAAGGAATCGATAGTGAGGTGCACCGGTGTGTAGCCGCTGATCCAGGCTGTCAGGTACAGCATGGCGGCGTTGATGACGATCGCGAACAGGCCCAGGGTCAGGATGGTGATGGGAAGCGCCAGGAGTCTGACCAGCGGCCGCACGAAGGCGTTCACCACCCCGAAGATGAGGCCGATGAAGAGGTAGGCCAGGACGATCCCGATGGCATCGGTGTCCTGTGAAATACCGCTGCGGGCCACGGCATCCGATGCCGCCGTGCTGGAGATGTCCATGCCCGGCAGGATCCAGCTGGCCACCCAAAGAGCTGCGGCATTGACGATGACCCGGAGGATGAATGAACCCATGGCACCATGCTTCCACAAGGTGCTGATGTGCGGCCGGCAGCGTGCCCTGAATTTCGGTGCATGGTCCCCCGATTCCCGTGGGGGCTTGGAAGTAGGCTAGAAGCCATGACCTCATCTGAGACCAGGGCAGGCGGCATTGCACCCCGCCCGGTGCTGGAGCGGCTGCCCCGCTACGCTGCAGGAAAGCCACCGGCCGCCGTCAGCGGGCTGGCCAGCTACAAGCTGTCGTCCAACGAGAACCCGCTGCCCCCGATTCCGGCCGTCCTCGAGGCGATCGCCCGGCAGCGGGACTTCAACCGGTACCCGGATCCGCTGAGCAGCAGGCTCCGCGCGGCGCTGGCGGAATTCCTTGGCGTGCCCGCCGAGGACATCGTCACCGGCGCCGGGAGTTTGGGCGCACTGAACCAGATTCTGGCTGCCTTTGCGGGCCAGAACGAGGACGGCAAGGCGGACGAGGTCATCTATGCGTGGCGTTCCTTTGAGGCGTACCCCATCAGCGTGGGCCTGGCAGGTGCGGAAAGCGTGCGCATCCCCGTGACCGCGGACGGACGGCATGACCTGGAAGCGATGGCGGCTGCAGTAACGGCCCGCACCAAAGTCATCCTTCTCTGCACGCCCAACAATCCCACGGGCCCGGCACTCGGCGCTGCTGAAACCGAAGCCTTTATCCGTTCCGTGCCGGCGGACGTGGTGGTGGTCATCGACGAGGCCTACCAGGAGTTCGTCAGGGCCCAGGACGCCGTTGAGGGGATCGACCTCTACCGCAAATACCCCAACGTGGTGGTTTTGCGGACCTTCTCCAAAGCCCACGGACTGGCCGGCCTTCGGGTGGGCTACAGCGTCTCCCAACCGGAACTGACGCAGTACCTCCGCGTTGCCGCCACCCCGTTCGCCGTGTCCCAAATTGCCGAGGACGCAGCAATTGTTTCCCTTGGGAATTACGCCCAGGTTGTGGAAAGGGTACAAAAGCTCGTGGACGAGCGGGCGCGGGTAACCGCCGGCCTGAAGGAGCTCGGATGGGCCGTCCCGGATGCCCAGGGCAACTTCGTATGGCTGGCACTCGGTCCTGAAAGTTCAGCCTTTGCGGAGCTGGCGGGGACGCGTGCCCTTTCCGTGCGGGCCTTCCCCGGGGAGGGCGTCCGGGTCAGTATCGGGGAACCCGAGGCCAACACCCGGTTCCTCCAGTTGTGTGCCGACTATACAAAGGCACCGGCAACTTCCTAGCACTTAACAAGTAGCCCTCCCGCTACTTACCGAAGATAAAGTTAGGATCAGTAAGCCAATGTATATGCCGCAAAGGGAATGTATTCCTTTTGAGGCATATATCCCAGCGACATTTGCATTGCATCCGGATGCGGCAAGCAAGGAGACGGTATGGGCACTCATCTGCCTTCCACCGAGTTCGACGGAACAGCGGTAGACGATCAGCGGGAAGCCGATGCTGAAGCCGTCATGGGCGAGCCCGCGGCCCAGATGGTGCAGCTGCTCGGCCCCGACGGGAAGCTCGGCAGCGATCCGGTCTTCAGCGGCTACGCGGACAAACTGACCCCGGAGGACCTGCGTGGGCTGTATGGGGACATGGCCGCTATCCGCCGGTTCGATATTGAAGCCACCGCCCTCCAGCGCCAGGGCCAACTGGCACTGTGGGTACCGTTGACCGGCCAGGAGGCAGCGCAGATTGGCTCGGGCCGTGCCAGCCAGCCGCAGGACTACATTTTCCCCACGTACCGGGAGCACGGCGTCGCGCTGACCCGCAACGTGGACCTGGCCGAACTCCTGCGCCAGTTCCGCGGAGTTTCCAACGGCGGCTGGAACCCCAAGGACACCAACTTCCACCTGTACACCCTGGTCCTGGCTGCCCAGACCCTCCACGCCGTGGGCTACGCGATGGGGATCCAGCGCGACCAGAAGCTCGCCGCCGCCACGGATGCGGCCAACGAGCAGCCGAACGCCGCCGTCATCGCCTACTTCGGTGACGGCGCCAGCTCGGAAGGTGACGTGCACGAGTCCATGGTGTTCGCCTCCTCCTACAAGGCGCCGGTGGTGTTCTTCTGCCAGAACAACCACTGGGCCATCTCCGTACCCACCAACGTCCAGACCCGGGTTCCGCTGTCCAACCGCGCCAAGGGCTATGGTTTCCCGGGGATCCGGGTGGACGGCAACGACGTGATCGCCGTGCATGCAGTCACCGAATGGGCCCTGGAGCATGCCCGCCAGGGCAACGGACCTGTCCTGATCGAGGCCTTCACCTACCGGGTGGGCGCGCACACCACCGCCGACGACCCCACGAAGTACCGCCCGTCGACGGAAGAAGACGCCTGGCGGGCCAAGGATCCGCTGACACGGCTCGAGAAGTACCTGCGTGCCGAAGGCCTGGCGGACGACGACTTCTTCGCCAAGGTCAAGGCCGACGGCGACGAGCTGGCCGCGTATGTCCGGCGCACCGCCCATGATCTTGAAAACCCGGACATCCGGCAGGCCTTCGCCAACGTCTATGCCCAGGCGCATCCGCTGGTGGCCGAGGAACTGGCATGGTTCGAGGAGTACAGCGCAGGATTCGCCGGCGAGGAAGAAGCCGCCGCGCAGGAAGCAAAGGCAGGCCACTGATGACCACCATGACCATTGCCAAGGCCATCAACGAGGGCCTCCGGGCCACCCTGGCGGCAAACCCCAAGTCGCTGCTGATGGGCGAGGACATTGGTCCCCTGGGTGGTGTGTACCGGGTGACCGACGGGCTGATCGGCGAGTTCGGCCCGGACCGCGTGGTGGACACCCCGCTGGCCGAATCCGGCATCATCGGCACCGCCATCGGCCTGGCCCTGCGCGGCTACAGCCCCGTCTGCGAGATCCAGTTCGACGGCTTCGTCTTCCCCGGCTTCAACCAGATCACCACCCAGCTGGCCAAGATGCACGCCCGCAGCCACGGCAACCTTACGGTTCCCGTCGTCATCCGCATCCCGTACGGCGGCGGCATCGGCTCCGTGGAGCACCACTCCGAGTCCCCCGAGGCGCTGTTCGCGCACACGGCAGGCCTGCGCATCATCACCCCTTCCAACCCGCACGACGCCTACTGGATGATCCAGCAGGCCGTGGAATGCCAGGACCCGGTGATCATCTTCGAACCCAAGCGGCGCTACTGGCTCAAGGGCGACGTCGACGTTGACGCTCCGGGTCCCTCGGAGGACCCCTTCAAGGCCCACGTGCTGCGTGAGGGTACTGATGCCACCATTGTTGCCTACGGCCCCCTGGTTCCCGTGGCGCTTGCGGCCGCCAACGCCGCGGCGGAGGACGGCAGGAGCGTTGAGGTCATCGACCTCCGGTCCATCTCGCCGATCGATTTCGACACCGTCACCGCCTCCGTCCAGAAGACCGGACGGCTGATCGTGGCGCACGAGGCGCCCACCTTCGGTGGAATCGGCGGCGAAATCGCCGCCCGCATCAGTGAACGTGCCTTCCATTCGCTCGAGGCCCCGGTGATCCGCGTTGGCGGATTCCACATGCCCTATCCCGTTGCCAAGGTGGAGGAAGACTACCTTCCGGACATCGACCGCATCCTGGAGGCGCTGGACCGCGCCCTCTCCTACTGAGGACACCATGACCCTGAACAAGTTCAACCTGCCCGATGTCGGCGAGGGCCTCACCGAAGCGGAAATCGTCTCCTGGAAGGTCAAGCCGGGCGACGCCGTCGCCATCAATGACGTCCTCTGCGAGATCGAAACCGCCAAGTCCATCGTGGAACTGCCGTCCCCGTTCGCCGGGACGGTCACCGAACTGCTGGTGGGGGAAGGGGTGACCGTGGACGTCGGCACGGCCATCATCAGCGTCAGCGACCACGTGTCCGGCGATCCCACACCCGCTGACGTCCGTGCACCGGAAGCACCAGTGCAGCCGCTCTACGGCAAGCTCCCGCAGGATGCGGCAGTGGACACAACGGCCGACGGCGGCGCTGGCGGAAGTGCCCCGGCCGCCGGCCCGCTGGTGGGGTCCGGCCCCAAGGCCGACGCGGTCAAGCGGCGCCCGCGGAAAACGGCGCCGGCCGCTGCCGTGACGGTCAATGCCCCGCAGGTTGAACCTGTCCAGCCGGGCACGCCGGCTGCAGTGTCCGCCACCGAACCCGCGGCCGTCGACAACCGTCCTACCCTTGGCGGTACCATCACGGGCCTGGTCAACCGGGTCCTGGCCAAGCCGCCCGTCCGGAAAATTGCCCGTGACCTGGGCATCGACCTGGCAGATGTTGTTGCCACCGGTTCACGGGGTGAAGTAACGCGCGAGGACCTGGTCAGCTACCAGTCTCAGCGCGATGCCGAGCTGGACAAGGCGGACGGCTTCTGGGGCAAGGCCGGAAAGCCGCAGGACCAGCGCGTGGAGCGGATTCCGGTCAAGGGCGTCCGCAAGGCCACCGCAAAGGCGATGGTGGAATCCGCCTTCGCAGCGCCGCACGTCAGCATCTTCGTGGACGTGGATGCCAGCCGCACCATGGAATTCGTCAAGCGGCTCAAGGCCTCCCGGGACTTCGAGGGCATCAAGGTCTCGCCGCTGCTCATCCTGGCCAAGGCCGTCATCTGGGCCGCGGCCCGGAACCCCAGCGTGAACGCGTCGTGGGTGGACAACGAAGACTCCGACACCGCTGAAATCCATGTCAAGCACTTCATGAACCTGGGGATTGCCGCCGCAACCCCGCGCGGCCTGATGGTCCCGAACATCAAGAATGCCCAGGACCTGTCCCTGAAGGAGCTGGCGCTGGCGCTGAACAACCTGGCCACCACCGCCAGGGCCGGGAAGACCCAGCCGGCCGAGATGCAGGGCGGCACGCTCACCATCACCAACATCGGTGCCCTGGGCATCGACACCGGCACGCCCATCATCAACCCGGGCGAGGTGGCCATCGTTGCTTTCGGAACCATCAAGCAAAAGCCCTGGGTCCTGGACGGTGAGGTGATTCCCCGCTGGATCACCACCTTGGGAGGATCCTTCGACCACCGCGTGGTGGATGGTGACCTGTCCGCACGTTTCATGGCCGACGTCGCAGCCATCCTGGAAGAGCCCGCGCTCCTGCTGGACTAGGGCCCGGACCAGGACGTGACGGTAAGCAGCGGCTCAATCCGGGCCAGGAACCACACCGCCAGGTGGCTGACTGAGGTCTTCCAGCCGCCGGTGGTGGTGAGCATCCAGCTGTTGATCAGCCCCCTGACGGAGGCAGGATTCCCCGGGACCATGGGTTACGGGGCGCTGGCGGCCCTCTTTGTGTGCGTGCTTCCGCTTGTGGTGCTGCTGGTGCTGGTCAGGCTGGGGAAGGTGACGGACCATCATGTGAGCGACCGCAGGCAGCGCGCCCCGGTGCTGCTGATGGCGCTGGCCTGCATTGCCGTGGGGCTGCTGGTGCTGGACACCGTGAACGCCCCGCAGAGCGTGACCGCCATGGTCCTGGCGGTGGTGGGCGGCGTGGCCGTGCTGGCAGTCGTCAGCCCGTTCTGGAAAATGAGCGGCCATGCCGCTGCAGTGTCCTGTGCCGCCGTCGTATTGGTGCTGATGCTTGGCGCGGCCTGGGCCCCGCTGCTGCTCCTGGTTCCGGCGGTGGGCTGGTCACGCGTTGTCCTGCGGGCGCATACCCCGGGGCAGGTGGTGGCAGGTTCGCTCTTTGGCGGAGTGGTGATGGCCGGGATCTGGTGGCTGCTCCAGGGCTGGCTGGTGGGCTGAACGCCTAGTACGCGGAGTAGGCCGTGAGGGCCTCAAGCAGGGCAGGATCAGCTGTGGTTCCCAGAACCACAGCGGCTGCGGTCATCAGGCCGCCCATCAGGGCCGCCATCCCGGCCCAGGCGCCCAGCAGCTTCCAGTCCTCGCGCAGGACGCTCCGCACGGTCTGGGGAAGCTCGAGTCCCGGCGCGATCAGGTTGGGGGCGCTGTCCAGGCTGCCGTCGTCAAGCAGCGCAACTACCCTGCCGTTGCTCCGGTCCACGCGCATGGAGGAGATGTGGTTTCCGTGGCGGGCCAGGAGGATGTCGTGGCCAACGAGCTGCCGGCGCTGCAAGGTGATCAAGGGGGAGCCCTTCGATGGGGGTGGATTTGTCAATGTCCACGCCTTTGGGGCCTTTTCCAATTTTATCGTTGGAGAACGCAGCGAAACCGGTTTCAGCCGGTGAGAACGGACACCCCCCGCAGCGACATGCACCACCACGGGGAGTGTCCGGCGTTACGCCGGCGGCCGGTCCTGACGGTTCAGTCGGCGTCGTAGGTGTTGGCGATGTACACGTCGCAGGGTGCGTTGTGGGCAACGCTGTTGGCCACGCTGCCAAGGACGCGCCCGATGCCGTGCATGCGCCGGTTGCCCACCACGATGATCCTGGCGTCCATGCGGATGGCTTCCTTGATGAGGGCGTCGGCCGGGCGGCCGCGCGCTGCCGAATACGTCACCGTGATGTCGCGGCCCAGCGATTCCGCCACCGTCCGGGCCACCTGCTCCGCGGCGTCCGCGTCGGAGACGATCCAGCGGTCGCTGCCGCTGCCGAACACCTCGGTCCGGTCGCTGTCGAAGGCGGACACGACGTGCAGGGAAGCGCCCAGGGCCGCAGCCAGGTCCCTGGCTGACTGCGCCGCCTTCTTCGCCGTCTCGCTGCCGTCAACCCCTACAACGATGATTCCAGCCATATGCATGCTCCTTTGCTAGGTTTCGGCACTCGTGTGGCTTACGCTACAGCGCGGCGATGGCTTCCTGCAGCACCGGCGCCAACCGGCGCACTCCCTCGGCGATGGCATCGGGTGGTACGGCGCTGAAGGCGAGCCTGAGCTTGTTGGACGGTTCGTCCGACGGCGTGAAGGCGGCGCCGGGGATAAACACGACGCCGGCATCGATCGCCTTGTGCAGCAATGGGTAGGTATCAACACCCTCCGGCAGCGTCACCCAGACGAAGAAGCCGCCCTGCGGGTTGGTCCAGGTGGTTCCCGCGGGCATGTATTCCCTGAGGGCGGCCAGCATGGCGCGGCAGCGCTCGGCGTACAGCCGGCGGTAGGTCTCGATCTGTCCCTTCCAGTCGTAGTCGCGCAGGTAGGCCGAGACAAGCATCTGGTTCAGGGCGGGCGGGCAGAGCGTCACGGCTTCGGCGGCCAAGTAGTAGCGGCGCTGCAGGTGCTCCGGCACGAGGGCCCAGCCAATGCGCAGGCCGGGCGCGAAGATCTTGGAGAATGATCCCAAATAGATGACATCGTCTGGGTTTGCGGCCCGTAAGGGAGCCAAGGGCTCCCCCTCGAAGCGGAGCAGGCCATAAGGGTTGTCCTCGAGGACAAGGATATTCGCCCTGCGGCATATATCGACCACCTGCTGCCGGCGTTCCCTGGCCAGGGTGATGCCGGATGGATTGTTGAAGTTGGGGATGGTGTAGAGGAACTTGATGCTCCTGCCCGCCAGCTGCAGGGCGGCGATCCGCGCCTCCAGCAGTTCCGGAACCAGGCCGTACTGGTCCATCTCCACGGTCTCCACCTGGACCTGGTATGCCTCGAACGTGTTCAGTGCGCCCACGTAGGTGGGGTCCTCCACCAGCACCACGTCGCCCGGATTGCAGAACAGCTTGGTGGCAACGTCCTGGGCGGACTGGGAACCTGCGGTGATCACCACGTTCTGCGGACGGGCATCCAGGATTCCTTCTGCAGCCATGACATCGCAGATCTGTGCCCGGAGTTCCGCTGTGCCCTGCCCGGCCCCGTACTGGAGGGCGGTAAGGCCGTCCTCCGCGATGATTTTCGCCGCCGTGGCTGCGAGCCGGTCCAGGGGGAGCGACTGCAGGTACGGGCTTCCCCCCGCCAGCGACACCAAGCCGGGCCGCATGGAGATGTCGAAGACATCCCTCACCGCCGACTGCCGGATGTTCGCCGCGCGCTCGGAGAACAGTTCCTCGTGCCGGTGTGCCGACGTTGCCGCCCGCTCGATTGCATCAATGGCTTCCGCCGGCAGCGTGCCTGCCGCGGTGTCAAGTGTCTCGTGGGTCACAGAGTCAGGATACAGCCAGTTGTTGCTCTAAAAGCAACATATGTTTATTACTGATTTACCGGCGGCCGGCTACTTCAGTTTCAGGGAGTCCGCCAGGGTCTTTCCGTTGATGTAGATATCAGCCCGGACTGCACCCACTGCCTCAAGGGCGGTCTGGGTGAGCTGGGCGTCAATGCGCGGAAGGTCGCAGGTTCCGCCGGGCTTCAGCGCGCCCGCCAGGTAGACCGTGACCGTGGTGCCGTCAAAGCTGCCGGACAGGAACTTCAGCCTGGAGCCGCCCAGCGCGTTGTACAGTCCATCCGCCTGCTGTCCGCCGTCAAGGAGGGCAGCGATTGCAGCCTTCAGCCGGCCATCCCCGGCGCCGGCCAGTGGGGCGGAGGCGACCAGGCTGTCATTGCAGCCAAAGCGGATACCGTGCCTCCCGCCGTCGTCCACCATCACGAAGTAGGCCGTTACCGGCGGGGCCGTGGCGGCGGCGCTGGCCCGGGGACCTGCGGGTGCCGCTGCCTGGGGCGTACTTTGCGGCCTTCCGGCCGGTCTTCCTTGCTCCGCCCCCGGAGGGCTGCTTTCCATCGTCGCCGGAAGGAGGGCCAGCGGCGCTGCGCTGGTTCCGGCATTTCCGCCGGTGGCAGGCGCGGATGGCCCTTCCGGTTGGGGGAGAGGGGCGCTGCAAGCGCTGACCAGCAGCGCAAGGCACCCTGCTGCCGCTGCCACCGCCGCCCCAACTCCGTCTCTTTGCCATGCGGCACGCAATCCCATCCGGTAGGTCCAGTGGATTAACGCTACGGCGGCCCTGGTCCGCGCAGATGTCCGGAAGGTACCGGTTGGGACAAGAGTTGGTCACGGCTGGGAAGTGCCCCTTAAGCCGGCAGCGCCCGGCATGCAAAGCTGCATGCCGGGCGCTGCCGGGCCCCCTAAGCTGCCAAGTGGCGCGGGAGGTTAGGCTGCCGGTGCTGCGGCGGCCAGGGTGTCGAAGATGCCCTTGATCTGCTCCACGATTTCGGCGTCGTCCTTCGGGTGGACCTCGGCGAAGCGGACCATGGAGCCCGGGACGGCCAGGTTGACGTCGTCGAGGATCTGCGCGCCGGCGATGCCGGCGGCCTTGCGTGCCTCATCCTGGGCCCACACGCCGCCGTACTGGCCAAATGCTGTACCGACGACGGCGGTCGGCTTGCCCGCCAGGGCGCCGGCACCGAAGGGGCGGGACAGCCAGTCAATGGCGTTTTTCAGGGCGGCGGGAACGGTGCCGTTGTGTTCGGGGGTGACCAGCAGGAGGGTGTCGGCCTCTTCGGCGGCGGCGCGCAGTGCCGCGGCGGCAGCCGGGACCTGGCCTTCCACGTCCAGGTCCTCGTTGTAAAAGGGGATGTTGCCCAGGCTCTCGTGGATCACCACGTCCACCTGCTCGGGCGCGTTGAGCTGGATGGCTTCCGCCAGCTTCTGGTTGGTGGACTCGGCGCGGAGGCTGCCGACAAGGGTAAGGACTGTGCTCTTGGTCATGGAATCTCCTGGCTAGGGTCGCGGCGGGGACCGCGTTCGGGTGAACAGAGGCTCATGGAGCCTTCACCGTACTAAACGGACCGCAGTCCGCTTATATTCCCGGTGGCTACACTGTCTGTGTGAGTTCCATCCCAGTGCGGCCGGGAATGACCCCGGTAACGGCCGCGGAACGCAGCGACGCTGCCCGGAACCGGGAACGTCTCCTGCTGGCTGCCCGGGAGCTGATTGCGCAGGGCGGAGCGGCGGCGCTCACCATGGACCGCCTGGCCGGGCACGCCGGGGTGGGCAAGGGCACGGTCTTCCGCCGCTTCGGCAGCCGCGCCGGACTGATGCTGACATTGCTGAACGATTCGGAGGCCGCCTTCCAGGCCCGCGTCCTGTTCGGCCCGCCGCCCCTGGGCCCAGGGGCTGCGCCGCTGGACCGGCTCATCGCCCTTGGGCGCCGAGCGGATCGCTTACGTACTGGAATACGGCGACCTGGTCCTCGCTGCCGGACACGCCTCCCGCAGCAGGTTTGACGTCCCGGCCGCCGCCCTCTGGAACCGGCACGTGGAGATGCTCCTGCGCGAAGGCGGCTTCGAGTCCCCCGAACCGTGGCTGATGGCCGGATCCCTTAATGCCAGCCTGGACCCCGAGCGGCTCCTGCACCTTGTCCGCGAACATGGGGTCACCAGTGAACGGCTGGCAACTTCCTGGCGCGATCTTGTCACACGCGTGGCGGGCGGCGCGTAGATTACGCGGTGGAACGCCCTTGCGTCCAGTCAAACCAACTTCACAGAACTATTCATAACGATCTGATACGGCCCGCCTGATTTCGGGGGATTGCGGCGCTTTTCCGGTGAATGCTTGTGATAGTTTCCTCTGGAATGTGACCCGCGACATAGTCCACCAGGACCTGCCCATGGGGCTGCGGGAGGCCAGCTACCCGCTGGTGCAGAACCCGGTGAGGCGGCACAACCCGTGCTTGTCCGGGGACGACGGAAGGATCCAGCAGTGAAGGTTGACTTGGCCAGCGGCACGGCACGACATCGGACATTGGAGTGTTCCTCCGTCCAGCATCCGGCGGCGCGGCCAAAGAAATAGCCCCATGCTCAAGTACCTCGCCAAACGCGGCCTCACGTACGTGGTGATGATCTTCCTCACCACATCCGCCGGATACTTCCTGGCTGTCAGCTCGCTCAAGCCGGCGCTGCTCGAGCAGGAACGCATCCCCCGGCCCACCCCGGAGCAGGTGGCCAACTCCATGCGGCTGAAGGGCTTGGACCCGGGCCTCAGCCCGTGGGAGCGCTACGTTGACTGGCTCACCGGGATCGTCACCCGCTGGGACTGGGGCCGGAGCCCCAACGGCGCCTACATCAACGCCGAGTTTGGGGACCGCGTCTGGATCTCCACCCGGCTCTTCCTGGCGTCCATCATCCTTACCCTGGTTATCGGCGTCGCGCTCGGCGTCTATTCGGCCGCACGGCAGTACAAGTTCCAGGACCGCGTCATCACGTCCTACAGCTACCTCGCATACATCGTGCCCGCGCCCATCGCGTACTTCCTGGTTCAGCTGGGAGCCATCAACATCAATGAGTCCGTGGGGGACCGGATCTTCTTCGTCACCGGCATCTCCACACCGGGCGTAGCGGCCGGCTGGCCCCAGGCCATGGACCTGGCCGCGCATTACGTGGTGCCTACGGTGGCCATCACACTCGTGGGCTGGGGCGCCTACCAGATTGCGCAGCGGCAGTACCTGCTGGACAACGTGAACGCCGACTTTGTCCGCACCGCCCGGGCCAAGGGGCTCAGCCGGAACCAGGCAATCGCCCGGCACGCCCTCCGCGTCTCCTTCATTCCGGTGGCCCAGAGCATCGCGTTCACCATCCCGGCCATCTTCGCCGGCGGCTTCTTCGCCGAAAAGATCTTTGCCTGGCCGGGTGTTGGCTCCTGGAGCATTGACGCCATCTCGCTGCAGGACGTCAACGCCGCCACGGCCACCCTGGCCTACGGCTCCGTGATCTTCGCCCTGGGCGCCATCCTGGCGGACTTCGCCACCACGCTTGTCGACCCGAGAGTGCGGGTGCAGTAGCCATGACCAACCTGAACGCCGTTGACCCGGCAGCCGTGGCGCAGGACGCGCACCTGGAGAGCGCCGACGTCGTCATCGGCAAAAACACCATTATCTTCCGCCGCTTCCTGCGGAACAGGACCGCAGTGGCGGGCCTGGCCATCTTCCTGGCCCTGACGGTTTTCTCGTTCATCGGGGGATTCTTCACCCCGTGGGACAAGGAAACCATCGACCCCTTCAACATCGGAATGCCGCCATCGGCCGACCACTTCCTCGGTACGTCCCAGGCCGGAATCGATCTCTACGCCATGACCGTCGAGGGCACCAGGATCTCCATCCTGATTGGCCTGGTGGTAGGCCTCGTGTCGGTCCTGATCGCCGCCGTCTACGGCTGCAGCATGGCCTACTTCGGCGGCAAGGTGGACAAGGTGATGCTGTTCATCCTGGAGGCCCTGATCATGATGCCGGCACTCCTGGTGGTGGCCGTCGCCACCAGCGGCGGCGCTGCGGGCCTCAAGCGGGACCTTCCCTCGTGGCTGCTGCTCATCATCGTGCTGCTGGTATTCAGCTGGATGGGGACGGCCCGCCTGATCCGTTCCATGTCCATGTCCCTCATGCAGCGTGACTTCGTCAAGGCCGCCCAGTACATGGGCGTGCCGCCGCGGCGGATCGTCTGGCGCCACCTGGTTCCGAACATCGGCTCGCTGCTGATCCTGGACATCACCCGCGGGGTCACGGCGGCCATCCTCGCCGAGGTGGCCTTTTCCTTCATCGGCATCGGGATCAAGGTCCCGGACGTGAGCCTCGGCGTCCTGATCGGCGGTGCCACCTCCCAGGTGCAGACCTTCCCCTGGATGTTCTGGGTACCGCTGACCGTCATGTTCCTCCTGACCGGCTCGCTGGCCATGATGAACGACGGCCTGCGGGACGCCTTCGACCCCAGCTCCAGTTCCACCGGCAAGGCCAGGAAGGCCAAAGCCCGGACCATCCCCGCGGAAAAGAAGACGGCATGAGCAGCGAAACCACCACCGGAGCCATGGAACCCGCCCGGTCGGACGTGGAGCGCCTGCACGTGGCAGGACTGCACGCCCCTGCCGACGCAGTGCTGTCCGTCCGCGACCTGAATGTCCGCTTCAGTTCAGAGAACGGCGTTGTCCACGCCGTCAGGGGCGTCGACTTCGACCTGATGCCCGGCAAGACCCTGGGGATCGTTGGTGAATCAGGCTCCGGCAAATCGGTCACCTCGCTGGCCATCATGGGACTCCTCCCGCCCGCGGCCCAGGTCTCCGGCTCCGTCCGGCTCAACGGCAGGGAACTGCTGGGGCTGAGCGACAAGGCCATGTGCCAATTCCGCGGGAACGACCTTGCCATGGTGTTCCAGGACCCCCTCTCCTCCCTTACTCCCGTCTTCACGGTGGGCACCCAAATCATCGAAGCGTTGGCCATCCACCACCCCTACATGAGCAGGAAGGCCAAGGAAGCCCGCGCCGTCGAGCTTCTCGCCATGGTGGGGATCCCCAGCCCCCGTGAACGGCTGAAAGCCTTCCCGCACGAGTTCTCCGGCGGCATGCGCCAGCGCGTCATGATCGCCATCGCCATCGCCAACAACCCGCGCGTCCTGATCGCGGACGAGCCGACGACGGCCCTGGACGTCACCATCCAGGCCCAGGTCCTCGAGGTGCTCCACGCGGCACAGGAGGAGACCGGTGCCGCCGTCGTGATGATCACGCACGACCTCGGCGTGGTGGCCGGGATGGCAGACGACATCATGGTCATGTACGCGGGCAAGCCGGTGGAAACCGGTGCCGTGGACGACATCTACTACAACCCGCGGATGCCCTACACCATGGGCCTGCTGGGCGCCGTGCCCCGGGTGGACGTGGCGGAGAAATCCTCGCTCGTCCCCATCGAGGGAATGCCGCCCAACCTGCTCCACGCCCCCACCGGATGCTCGTTCGCACCCCGCTGCCCCCTTGCCTCGGAGGCCTGCCTTGACGGCGAGCCCGCCCTCGCACCCGTCGACGGCGGCGCACTGCACCGTGCCGCCTGCATCAAGTCCGGATCGCTGGGCGGAACTGTGGATGTCCACGACGTGTTCGCCGCCCCGCCGGTGCCTGTGTCCCGCTTCGACGCCATCCCCCGTGCCCAGCGGGACACCGTGCTGAAGCTCAAGGACGTGCGGAAGCATTTCCCGCTGACCAGGGGCGCCTTGATCAAGCGCAGGATCGGCACGGTCAAGGCCGTGGACGGCGTGACCTTTGATATCCGCGAAGGTGAATGCTTCTCCATCGTGGGCGAGTCCGGATCGGGAAAGACCACCACGCTCCTGGAGATCATGGAGTTCCATCCGGACCAGGACGGCGAGGTGGTGATCGGCGGGCTCAGCAACAAGCAGGCTGCCGACGCAAAGACCAAAGCCAGGATGCGCCGCGAGCTCCAGATGGTGTTCCAGGATCCCACCGGCGCCCTGGATCCCCGGTTCACGGTGTACGAGGTCCTTGCCGAACCCCTGCAGAACGCGGGCATGGACCGGGCGGCCACCAGGAAGCGGATCATGGAGCTGATGAAGCTCGTGGGCCTGCAGCCGGACCACGTCAACCGCTTCCCCAACCAGTTCTCCGGCGGCCAGCGGCAGCGGATCGGGATCGCCCGGGCGTTGGCCGTGAACCCCAAGCTGGTGGTTTTGGACGAACCCGTCTCCGCCCTGGACGTATCGGTCCAGGCCGGCGTGATCAACCTCCTGGACCACCTGCGCGCCGAACTGGGCCTGAGCTACCTGCTGGTGGCGCACGACCTCTCCGTGGTGCGCCACATCTCCAACCGGGTGGCGGTGATGTACTTGGGCAAAATCGTGGAGATCGGTGCCGTGGACCGGGTGTTCGACAACCCCCGGCACCCTTACACCCGCGCGCTCCTCTCCGCCATTCCCGTTCCGGACCCCCAGCTGGAACGCACCCGCGAACGCATCATCCTGCAGGGTGACCTGCCCTCGCCGCTGCAGGCACCCAAAGGCTGCAACTTCGCCACCCGTTGTCCTGTCTTCGCGGCGCTGCCGCCGGCCAAGCAGGAAAAGTGCCTCACCCTGGAACCGCCCCTGGAAGCTGCGGCATCCGCCGCGGACCAGCAGTTCGCCTGCTTCTTTCCGGATGGGGAACTGGATGAGGACATGCTGGTGGTCCACGAACCGGCGGACCACCATGCGCCCTAGGACTTCTCGACCCACAAGCACCACCACTCGCACCAATGAAGGGAAAACCATGAGGAAACTGAACAGGATCGGCGGAGCTGCAGCTGTTGCTGCGGCCCTGGCGCTGACGGCCTGCGGCGGTGGCGGTGCCAGCGGCCCCGAAACGGCCAAGGCACAGGCATCGGGAAGCGACCTGGCCAAGCTGATCAGCATCAACGAGAAGCCGGCTGCCGACCTGCAGCAGGGCGGCAAGGTCACCCTTCCGTTGGGCAACATCGGGCCGGACTTCAACGGGTTCTCCAACAACGGCAACAGTGCGGACAACTCAGCGCTGCAGGTTCCCATGAACCCGGTCGCCATGAACGGCGGCGGCATGGGCGGCTGCTGGAAGGTGGACTTCAAGGGCAAGGTCACGCCGAACACGGATTTCTGCGAGTCAGTGGACAGCGTGGTCAAGGACGGCAAGCAGACCATCACCATCAAGGTGAACCCCAAGGCCACCTACAACGACGGCACCCCGATCGACGTCAAGGCCTTCAAGAACACCTGGAACATCCTCAAGAGCCCGGATGCCGGCTACGACATCGTCAGCTCGGGCGCCTACGAGTTCGTTGACTCCGTCGAAGCGGGCAGCAACGACAAGGAAGTCATCGTCAAGACCAGCCAGCCGGTCTTCCCGGTGGATTCGCTGTTCTTCGGACTCATCCACCCCGCCGTCAACACCCCCGAAATCTTCAATGAGGGCTTCAACGGCAACATGCACCCCGAATGGATGGCAGGTCCCTTCAAGCTGGACCAGTACGACACCGCCGCCAAGACCGTCACCATGGTGCCGAACGACAAGTGGTGGGGCCAGAAGCCGGTCCTTGCCAACGTGACCTTCCGGCAGCTGGAAACCAGCGCCCAGATCGCCGCGTTCAAGAACGGCGAGATTGACGCGATGTCGGCCAACACCATCTCCCTCTACAAGCAGCTGGACGGCACCAAGGACTCCGACATCCGCCGCGGCCAGCGGCTGTTTGCCGGCGGCCTGAACCTGAACGCCCAGCGCATCACCGACGTCAACGTCCGCAAGGCCATCTTCGCCGCCGTCGACCGTGAAGCCCTGCGCAAGGTCCGCTTCAACGGGTTGAACTGGGAGGAGCCCAGCTCCGGTTCCATGATGCTCCTGCCGTTCTCGGACTACTACCAGGACAACTACCCGGTCAAGGAAACCGGCGCGGACGCCGCCAAGAAGGTCCTCACCGACGCCGGCTACACGGCCAACGCCAACGGGATCATGGAGAAGGACGGCAAGCCCGCCGCCTTCAAGATCAGCAACTTTGGCGACGACCCCACCACCCTGGCAGTGGCCCAGACGCTCCAGAAGCAGCTCCAGGCCGGCGGCATGGATGTCGGGATTGACCAGCGCGCCTCCGCCGACTTCGGCAAGGTCCTGGGCAGCCGTGAGTTCGACCTGAGCATCTCCGGCTACACGGTTGGTCCGGACGCCACCGATGCCGTCAAGCAGTACTACGACTCCAAGACCAACGAGAACAAGCTGGGCGACGCCGAGCTGGACAAGAAGATTGCCGACCTCGCCTCGATCGAGGACAACGCCGCCCGCAACAAGGCAGCCATGGATGTGGAGAAGGAGCACATGGCCAAGTACTACTCCATGGGCGTGGTCTTCAACGGCCCGCAGATCTCCTTCGTCCGCACCGGCCTGGCCAACTACGGCCCGTCCCTCTTCAAGAGCCTCTCGCAGGTTCCGGACTGGACCACCATCGGCTGGGAAAAGAAGTAACGTCCCTCCCGCGGCAGTAGCCGCACAACGCCGAAAGAAGGCACCCCTGGTCACCAGGGGTGCCTTCTTTCGGCGTTTAACGGGTCTTGTTCGATGCCGCCACGCCAGGGGTAGCGTTGGTTCCATGACCGGAACTGAAGGCGACCAGCGCACCATCCGTACCGCCGTCGTCGGCTATGGGCTAGCCGGCAGCGTGTTCCACGCGCCGTTGCTCGCGGCCAACAGCAGCTACTCGCTGGACGCCGTGGCCACGTCCGACGCCGGGCGGAGGGCGGCTGCCTCATCCAGGCTTCCAGGGGTGGAGGTAATGCGGGACGGTGCCGCCGTCCTTAAGCGGGCAGCCGACCTGGACCTGTTGGTCCTGGCGACGCCGCCCGCGACGCACCATTCGCTGGCCAAGGCAGCGTTGGAAGCGGGACTGGACGTGGTGGTGGACAAGCCATTTGCGGTCACCAGCGGGCAGGGGCAGGAACTGATCGACCTGGCGCGGCAGCTGGGCCGCGTGCTCACGGTGTTCCACAACCGGCGGTGGGACGGGGACTTCCTCACGCTGCGAAAGCTGCTGGCCGCGCAGTCGCTGGGAAGCGTCACCAGGTTCGAGTCGCGTTTCGAACGCTGGTCCCCGGCCATCAGCAAAGCCTGGAAGGCCCGGGCCACAGCCGTCGACGGGGGAGGCATCCTGTTTGATCTTGGCAGCCACCTGATCGACCAGGCGCTGCAGCTGTTCGGCCCGGCCGCCGTGCTCCACGCCGAGCTGAAGGCGCGGCGCTCGGATGAGCGGACGGATGATGACGTCTTCCTGGTCCTGCGGCACGATTCGGGGGTGACCAGCCACCTGACCATGAACATGCTGTGCGCGCAGCAGGGTCCGCGCTTCCGGGTGCTGGGCTCGATAGGCGGCTTCACCAAGAACGGTGTGGACCCCCAGGAGCCCTACATGGCGGCCGGCGGCAGCCCCCTGGATCCCGCCTACGGCCAGGAGGCGCCGGAGTGGGCCGGCCTCTTGGGCCGCGACGGCCACCTGGACCGGCTCCCCACCGAACGCGGCGCGTACCCCGAGTTCTACCGGATCCTGGCGGACAAGATCCTCGACGGCGGCACCGCGTCGGCCCGTCCCCTCCCGGTAGACCCGGAGGACGCGGTCGCGGTCCTGAAAATCATGGAAAAAGCGCGCGAACTGGCCTAGGCCCGTCGATTGCTCCCCACAGGGCCCCCGTAGACGCCGTTTTGAGGGCTCAAAAGGGCGAGTAGGGAGCAATCGACGGAGGGGCTTACGCGGAGACCAGTTCGTGCCAGTCCTTGACGAGGGGCAGGTTGTGGGCTTCGGACACGGAGTGGTGTGCCACGTGGCCGGCGGCGATGTTCAGGCCGGCGGCGAGGGCGGGGTCGCGGTCGAAGGCGGCCTTCACGCCCAGGTTGGCCAGGGACACGGCGTAGCGCAGGGTGACGTTGGTCAGCGCGTAGGTGGAGGTGTTGGGCACGGCGCCGGGCATGTTGGCCACGCAGTAGAAGATGGTGTTGTGCACCTTGTACGTGGGTTCCTGGTGCGTGGTGGGGTGCGTGTCCTCGAAGCAGCCGCCCTGGTCCACCGCGATGTCCACCAGGACCGAGCCGGGCTTCATCCGGGCCACGAGGTCGTTGGTCGGAACCGATCACCAGGTCGGCGTCCACCACTGACTTTTCGATCTCGTACTTGTTGGAGGCAACCGTCTTCAGCCGTCCCTGGTACTGGGCGTCCAGTTCGCGCAGGCGGTTGATGTTGATGTCCAGGATAGTGACGTCGGCACCCAGGCCCAGGGCCATGGCTGCGGCGTTGGTGCCGGCAACACCGGCGCCCAGGACCACCACTTTGGCGGGGCGCACGCCGGGAACGCCGCCCAGCAGGACGCCCTTGCCGCCGGCCGGAGCCATCAGCGAGGTGGCACCCACCTGGACGGAGAGGCGGCCGGCAACCTCGGACATCGGGGCCAGCAGCGGCAGCGAGCGGCCTTCCTGCACCGTTTCGTAGGCGATGGCAGTGACGCCGGAGTTGATGAGTTCGCGGGTGAGTTCCGGCTCGGCAGCCAGGTGCAGGTAGGTGAAGAGGATCAGGCCCTTGCGGAAGCGGTGGTACTCGGACTTGATGGGCTCCTTGACCTTCATCACCATGTCGGCCCGGGCCCAGACATCGTCCGCCTCGTTAACGATCTCGGCGCCCGCGATCGAGTATTCCTCATCGGTAATGCCTGAGCCCAGGCCGGCACCGCGCTCCACCAGGACGGTGTGTCCGTGGGTGCGGAATTCGTGGACTCCGGCCGCGGTGATGGCCACGCGGAATTCGTTGTTCTTGATTTCTTTGGGGACGCCGATGATCATCGTCTGCTCCAGTGTGCGGGGCCGGTGGGCCGTAAAAACGGAAAGGATTTCGTGTTTCAACGATAAATCCGGCTGTGAGCCACATGACACGGAGCGGGCTTGCAGCCATGCCAAGGACCCCCGTGATTCCGCGGTTTTCACGCTTCAGTGCTCGACAGGTGTCGAGCACTGAAGCGTCAGGTGTCGCCTCGTGTCCGTTCGTCTGTAGAGCTCCCAGCGCAGTAGTGTTGCCCCATGCAGCAGCAGGGTGTGGAACAGCTCGTCGAACAGGTGGCGCAGAAGCTGGGGCGCGGCCTGTCCCTCGAGGACCTGGACGGCCTTTTGCTGGCCTACAGCTCCAACCAGTCCCACGCCGACCGGGTGCGGGTGAACTTCCTGCTGAGCAAAAAGGTCCCGGCGGACGTGAGCGCGTGGCAGCTCTCGCACGGCATCGCCACCGCCGTGCGGCCCGTTGTGGTCCCGGCCAACCCTGATCTGGGCATGCTGGGCAGGGTCTGCGTTCCGCTCATGGTGCGGGGCTTCCGCGTGGGTTACCTCTGGGTGCAGCAGGACTCCGCGGAGGAAAGCCCGACGGCGATCCTCACCCAGCTGCCGGGCGTGAACCATGAGCTTGAGCTGCTGTCCGGCCTCCTGCTCGATTCGAATACGGCCGAATCCGAATTCCGGCGGGGCCGGGAGCGGGAGTTCCTGGCCGCCTGCGCGGGAGAACCGAACGCTGTGGCCGCCGTGGCCGGGTGGAAGGAAGTCCAGGGCCGCGGTCCGTGGCAGATGGTCACGGTGCTCGATGCGGACGGCTGGGCCAGCGGCCCGGACCCCATCGCGTCCACCCTGATCCACCGCTCCACAGCGCTCCAGGCAACCGTGGGCGTGGACGCCGCCCTTTTCAGCGCCGGTACGGAAACCCACTCGGTGGTGCTGTTCCGCGAGTCGACGGGCCGGGCCAACCACGCCCAGGTCCTGGTCCACTACCAGCTGGAGCTGGCCAAACGGTCCGGCCGCCCGGTCCACCGGATCATCCTGGGCATCAGCGAGGGCTTCTCCAAGACCCGCCAGCTCTCCGAGGCATACCGGCAGTCGCGGGTGGCAGCGCAGGCGGCAGCCGTGGACCCGCAGCTGGGTGAACTGGTGGACATCCGCGCAACGGGCGTCTACCAGCTTCTCGCCTCGGCCGGGGGAGGGGTGGGGGCCTGGGCGGATTCCGGTTCGGTGTACTTCCGGATGCTCGAGGACCACGACCGCAACGGCGAGCTCATCCCGGTCCTTGAACTCCTGTATGACAACGATGGGTCCGTGCAGGATGTGGCCGGCAAGCTCCACCTGCACCGCAGCAGCATCTACAACAGGCTGGGCCGGATCCGGCAGCTGCTGGGGGTGGACCCGCTGAAGGGGATGCCCCGCCTGGAGCTGCACGCCGCGTTGAAGATGCGGCGCTGGGCGGCGAGGCCAAGGATCTGAGTACCCAGACCTGGCGTTAGGCACCGGCCTCGGTGAAGGACATGATGGCGGCCGCTACCTGCCGTGGCCGCAGGTGCTGGGCCACGTGTCCTGCCCGGTCGATCTCAACAAAGCGTCCCTGCGGCACCACCTGGGCGAGGAGGCGCGACCAATCCGCGCCCGCCACCGGGTCCTGTTTCCCGCGCAGGACCAGCACCGGCACATTGATGCCCGCCAGCCGCAGCTCCGTGGGGTAGCCCATCATCACGGGGAGCACGGTGAAGTACCATCGCGGACCGCAGCGGAAGTAGTCCGACACCACCAGCCAGTTGGAGGAGGCGCTTTCCCGGAGGAGTGAGTCCAGGAACAGTGCCAGGCCCTGCCGCCCCACGCTGCGGTGCCGCGAATCGACCACGGGACCCATCAACACCAGCCGCAGTGCGTGGTCCGGTGCGCAGAGTGCCGCCTCGATGGCGAACTGGACGCCCATCGAATGTCCCACCAGGATGTACGGGCCAATGCCGCTGGCCTTCAGAGCCTGCGCGATGAAGGCGCCGTAGTCCTCCACGGACAACTGCCTCCCCGGCCTGGGGGTGCCGGCAAAGCCAGGCAGGTCCAGGGAATAGGTGGGGGCAGTGGCGGCGAGCTCACCGTGCAGGCGCCGGAGGTAGCGGTGGGAAACGCCGATGCCGTGGATGAGGATGTATGCGGGCTCTCGCGAACCGTCCGCGCGTTCCAGCCCCGGTGCAGGTGTTCCATCAGCCCACAGGATCCGGCCTTTCAGCCCGTGGGCTTCCAGGTCGGCTGACTGCAGCGGAGGGCTTGTCCGGTCTCCGGCCTTCGCCATGGGCACTATTCCCGCGGGCCGGCGTCTGCGCCGGCGTTCTTGTCCTGCCTGCGCTTGTGTTCGGCAAGTTTCTGGCTTTCGAGCCACGCCATGACGTCAGCCTGCCGGATCCGCCGGTGCGAGCCGCGGTACTCCACCGGGATCTCACCGCGGTCCGTCATGTTGCGCAGGTAGGTGTGCGAAATCCCCGCCAGCTCTGCCGCCTGCGACGTGGTCAGCATTTCCGCCACGCTGCTCACGGTCACCGTTTCGCCGCGGCCCAGCCGGGCAAGGAGGTCCACGACGGCGTCCCGCGCCTGCCCGGGCAGCCGATGGACCGTTCCGTCGACGAAGACAGTGATGTCATTGCTGTCCTCGAGGGCGCGCGTCAGGACGCGGGCTTCGCCGGCGGGCAGGCCGGCCGTGACGCGGGGGGCTATCAATGCCATGGACGTAGCCTATCCCGGCCGCAGCCGGCGTGGCCGCGGACCCGTCAGAGCCCCAGCTCCTCCAATACCGGCAGCTTTTCCCGGACCCACGCGCGCGCCTCGGTGGCGCTCGGCGCGGACAGGGCGAGCTTGGCCAGGTCCTGGGCTTCGGACAGGGTTACCGTCTTCAGGACTGCTGCCACCGCGGCGAGGGACCGCGCCGTCATGGACAGGGTGCTGACGCCCAGGCCGGTGAGGACGACGGCGAGGGCGGGATCGGCGGCGGCCTCGCCGCAGACACCCACCGGTTTGTTGTGGCCCTCGGCCCGGGATCCTTCAACCGTCAGTCCGACCAGCCGCAGGACGGCCGGCTGCCACGGGGTGTTCAGGTTGGCCAGCGGGCCGAGCTGGCGGTCGGCGGCCATGGCGTACTGGGTGAGGTCGTTGGTGCCCAGGCTGGCAAAGCTGACTTCGCGGAGGATGGCCTCGGCGGTGAGGGCCGCGGAGGGGACCTCCACCATCACGCCGGGGGTCTTGATGCCCGCGTCGGCGCACATGGAGGCGAACCGGGCCGCTTCTTCCGCAGTGGAGATCATCGGGGCCATGACCCAGACGTCGGCTCCTGACTGCTTCTGAGCCAGGGCAATGGCTTCCAGCTGCCGGTCCAGGACGCCTGGGGTGGTGAAGTCGGTGCGGTAGCCGCGGACGCCAAGGGCCGGGTTGGGCTCCGTGGAATCCGTCAGGAACGGCAGCGGCTTATCCGCACCGGCATCCAGCGTCCGGAGGACCACCTTCTTGCCGGGGAAGGCATCAAAAACGCTCTTGTAGGCAGCAGCCTGCTCTTCGACGCTGGGTTCGGTGTCGCGCTCCAAAAAGCAGAACTCGGTGCGGAACAGGCCCACGCCCTGGGCGCCCAGCTTGGCGGCCGCTTCGGCGTCCTTGCCGCCGCCCACGTTGGCGAGCAGCGGCACCTCGTGGCCGTCCGCCGTCGCGCCCGTGCCGGTGAATTCAGCCAGCAGCGACGCCGTGGCGGCCCATGCTTCCGCTGTTGCCCGGAGGGATTCGTCGGGGTCGGAAGTGATGAGGCCGGCCGCGCCGTCCACGTACACCTCGGTGCCGTCCGGCAGTTCGTCCACTCCCACGGCGGCAACCACGGCGGGCAGGCCAAGGGACCGGGCGATGATGGCGGTGTGGGACTGGGGGCCGCCGCCGGCGGTGACCAGCGCCAGGACCTTGTTCGGGTCAAGCGTTGCGGTGTCCGCGGGGGCCAGGTCCTCGGCCACCAGGACGAACGGGGTGTTGGACGCGGGAATGCCGGGCGCGGGCACGCCGCGGAGCTCGGCCACGATGCGGGCGCGCACGTCCAGGACGTCGGTGGCACGTTCGGCCATGTAGCCGCCCAGGTTGTGCAGCATTTCGGAGACGGAGGAGCCGGACTCCCAGATGGCGCGTTCGGCAGAGGTGCCGCGGGCCACCAGCTTGGCCGCACCCTTGATCAGCATGGTGTCCTTGGCCATCAGGGCGGTGGCCTCCAGGACGGCCTTGCCGTCGCCGGTGGCATGGGCGGCGCGGTCCTTCAGTTCGTCGTGCACGGCCTGCGCGGCGGCCTTCAGTGCTGCGGTGGCTTCTTCTGCAGTGGTGTCCGGGGCCAGCTGTTCACCGGCGGGAGGCTCACTGATCGGTTTGGGCATCTGCCGGATGGTGCCGATGACGCGGCCTGGACTGACGCCTACTCCTGGGAAGTTCTGCACTGAAGGTCCTCATTCTCTGCCGGTAGACAGGCCCGCCAAGTTCCCCCGGCGCCGTGCCGGGTCCGCCGGAGGACTGCTACGTCCAGGGCGGGAAACGTGCCTGAAAAAATTGTATGTGATTCAGTTCATATAGCAACGCTATAGGTGCTAGGGTAGCGGTTATGAGTTTGGATGGCCAGCTTCCCCCCAAAATGCGGCTGCTCCGTGCTGCCGCGGAACTGCTGGCAAAATCCGCGGGGGCTCCGGTGTCCACGCGCCAGATCACGCAGCTGGCCGGGGTTTCGGCTCCTACGCTGTACCACCACTTCGGTGACAAGGAAGGTTTGTTCGACGCCGTCGTCGCCGCAGGGTTTGAAGAATATGTCGCGGGCGAAAGGGATTTCGCCCCCTCCGGACAGCCCATCGAGGACATCCGGAGAATGTGGGACAACCACGTCCAGTTCGGACTGAACCAGCCCGAGCTGTACCTGGTGATGTTCGGCAATATCCGCCCGGAGAGCCGGCCTGCCATCGTGGCGGACGCCGAGGCGCTCATGGAGGAGATGCTGAACAAGGCAGCGGCGGCGGGCCAGCTGAACGTCCAGCCCCGGGAGGCAGCCAGGTCCATCCTGGCTGCCAACGTGGGCGTGACGCTGATGCTGATTGCGGAGCCCGCTTCCGAACGCAACCTCGAACTGTCCACCATGACCCGGGACGCCATGATCTTCGCGGTGTCCGCCGAGCCCGCCAGCGGCCCGGCCCCGGGCGGCACCGGAAAGTCCTCGGTGGTGGTGGCAGCGATCGCCCTGAACGCCGCACTTCAGGCTTCGCACTCTGACCAGCTTTCCAGCTCGGAACTCAAGCTCTTCCTCGAATGGCTTCACCGGATCTCCACCAGCCCTGCCGGTTAGCCCCGGACCCCCGTAGTACCCAGCAGTACGTCGTCGTAATCATCGGACCACTCCTGCGGAGCAGCAGGAATGAGGTTAGGAAATCACATGGCAACAGAGACAGTTGCAAAACCCCGCACCAGCGCGCGCGTGCACGTCCAAAAGTTCGGGACATTCCTGTCCGGCATGATCATGCCCAACATTGGGGCGTTTATCGCCTGGGGCATCATCACGGCCCTCTTCATTGAGAAGGGCTGGCTGCCCGTACCCGTCCTCGGTGGCTTCGGTGAGACCGGCGGGAAGCCCAACGTCGGCCTTGTGGGCCCCATGATCACCTACCTGCTGCCACTCCTGATCGGATACACCGGCGGCAAGAACGTCTATGACGTCCGCGGCGGCGTGGTGGGGGCCATCGGCACCATGGGCGTGATCGTCGGTGCCGGCATCCCCATGTTCATCGGCGCCATGATCATGGGCCCGCTGGGCGGCTGGACCATGAAGAAGATCGACATGCTGTGGGAGGGCAAGATCCGCCCCGGCTTCGAGATGCTGGTCAACAACTTCTCTGCCGGTATCTGGGGCGCATTGCTCGCCATGCTGGGCTTCTTCGGCATTTCACCGCTGGTCACGGCCTTCAGCACCGGTGCCGGGAACGTGGTGCAGTTCCTGGTCAACAACGGCCTCCTGCCGCTGACCAGCATCTTCATCGAGCCCGCCAAGGTCCTGTTCCTGAACAACGCCATCAACCACGGCGTGCTGACCCCGCTGGGCGTCCAGCAGTCGCTGGACCAGGGCAAGTCCATCCTGTTCCTGCTCGAGGCGAACCCGGGTCCCGGCCTGGGCATCCTGCTGGCCTACATGTTCTTCGGCCGCGGTGCCGCCAAGGCGTCGGCGCCCGGTGCTGCGATCATCCACTTCCTGGGCGGCATCCACGAGATCTACTTCCCGTACGTGCTCATGCGCCCGCTGCTGATCCTGGCCGCAATCGCAGGCGGCATGACCGGCATCGCCACCCTGGCCGTCACCGGCGCGGGCCTGGTTGCGCCGGCCGCTCCGGGATCCATCCTCGCCGTGCTGGCCCAGACGTCCCGCGACAGCTACCTCGGCGTGATCCTGTCGGTGGTGCTCGCCGCCACGGCATCCTTCCTGGTGGCCTCCGTCATCATGAAGACCACCAAGCACAGCGACGAAACAGACCTAGGCGACGCCACCGCCCGCATGGAGGCAATGAAGGGCAAGAAGAGCTCGGTTTCCTCCACCCTGATAGGTGCAGGTGCAGGTGCAGGTGCAGGCGCTTCCGCAGGTGCCGCGTCCGGCGGCCGCGGCGGAGTGGGCGTGCTGGCCGGACCCGTCCGGAACATCGTGTTCGCCTGCGACGCCGGCATGGGCTCCAGCGCCATGGGCGCCTCGGTGCTGCGGAACAAGATCAAGGCGGCCGGGTTCCCGGACGTCAAGGTCACCAACGCCTCCATCGCCAGCCTCAGCGACACCTACGACGTGGTGATCACGCACCAGGACCTGACCGAGCGGGCCAAGCCGGCCACGTCCAGTGCCGTCCACTACTCGGTGGACAACTTCATGAGCAGCCCGCGGTACGACGAGATCGTCGAGCTGGTCCGCGAGAGCAACACGGAAGGCGGAACGTCCGACGCCGGCACCGCCCACGGTGCGCACGCCGCCGAGGCGCCGGTGGACGCAGCGCCTGCCGCAGCAGGTGCGGCAGCGGCAGCTCCTGCCGCCGGCAGCTCCGACATCCTGGCCCGCGAGAGCGTGGTCATGCGCGGTTCGGCCACCACCCGCGACGCCGCCATCGACGAGGCGGGCCGGCTGCTGCTGGCCCGTGGCGCCGTGGATGAGGGCTACATCGCCGCCATGCATGAGCGGGAAGAGTCCGTATCCACCTACATGGGCAGCTTCCTGGCCATCCCGCACGGCACCAACGCCGCCAAGAACCACATCCGCAAGTCGGCGGTTTCCGTCATCCGGTACCCGGAAGGCATCGACTGGAACGGCAAGCAGGTGAAGTTCGTGGTGGGCGTCGCCGGCATCAACAACGAGCACCTGCACATCCTGTCGTCCATCGCCAAGGTCTTCACCAACAAGGAACAGGTTGCCCGGCTCGAGGCCGCCACATCCGAGGATGAAGTCCTGGAGCTTTTCGGAAAGGTCAACGCATAGTGAAGGCAGTACATTTTGGGGCCGGCAACATCGGCCGCGGCTTCGTGGGGCTGCTCCTGCATGATGCCGGCTACGAAGTGGTGTTCGCGGACGTGGCCGAAGACCTGATCAACCGGCTCAAGGAAGCGGACAGCTACGCCGTGCACGAAGTGGGGGAGAATCCCGCCGTGCGGACCGTGGACAACTTCCGGGCGCTGAACTCCAACGCCCAGGAGGCGGAACTGGTCTCCGAGATCGCCACGGCGGACATCGTCACCACCGCAGTGGGCCCGCACATCCTGAAGTTCGTGGCGCCGGTGATCGCCAAGGGCATCGCCGCAAGGGAACCCGGCCGGGCGCCCCTGCAGGTGATGGCCTGTGAGAACGCGATCAACGCCACGGACATCCTGGCCAAGGAGGTGGCCGCCCAGCCAGGGGCCACCGCCGCAGTGCTGGACGGCAAGGCAGTGTTCGCCAATACTGCCGTGGACCGGATCGTGCCCAACCAGGAGGCCGGGCAGGGGCTGGACGTAACAGTGGAGACCTTTTACGAATGGGTCATCGACCGCACCGCGTTCGGTGACTCCGCTCCGGCGATCCCCGGCGCCACGTTCGTGGACGACCTCTCGCCCTACATCGAGCGGAAGCTGTTCACCGTGAACACCGGCCACGCCTCGGCGGCATACTTCGGGTTCGAGGCGGGCCTGGAGAAGATCTCCGACGCCATGGCGGACCAGGACGTGGCGGAGGATGTCCGGGCGGTGCTGGAGGAGACCAAGCAGCTCCTGGTGGCCAAGCACGGGTTCAGCAACGATGAGCAGGAAGCCTACGTCCAGAAGATCCTGGTCAGGTTCTCCAATCCCTATCTTCCGGACACCGTCAACCGGGTGGGCCGTGCTCCGCTGCGGAAGCTGAGCCGGAACGAGCGCTTCATTGGCCCCGCCGCCGAGCTGGCCGAACGTGGCGTGGTGCCGGAGGCCCTGCTTGGTGCCATCGCATCAGCGCTCCGGTTCAACGACCCCGCTGATACAGAGGCCACGGAGCTGGCAGAAATCCTTCGCTCCACCAGCCCCGCCGACGCCACGGCAAAAATCACCGGGCTGGCGCCTGGCCACCCGCTGTTCGCCGCCGTTGCCACCCTCGTCGAGGAGCGGCAGGCCGAAATGGCCGGCACCCCCGCCTGACGCCCCAACTGACACGCTCCATCATTACCTGCGCCCTCAAGCGCAACGCTCCATCAGATCCTGCAGGAATTCCGGCGACGCTCCATCAGAACGACGCCGGCACTTACCCAAGTGCCGGCGTCGTTCTTTGTCTGTGCCAAGCTGGGCGGGTGAACCAGAACCCAAATGCCGCGCCTGCTTTGCTCACCGCCGACGTCGACGGCGGGACGTTCCGCCTCAGGCACGCGACGCGTGCCGACATCCCGGACATGGTGCGCCTGCTGGCCGACGACGCCCTGGGCGCCGGCCGCGAGACCGCGAAGGATATGGAACCCTACGAACGCGCCTTTGACGCGATCCACGCCGACCCCGCCCATCTCCTGCTCGTCGGCGAAAGGGTGCCGCAGGGGAAAGAGGAGGGGCCGGTGGTTGCAACCTTCCAGCTGAGCTTCCTTCCCGGCATCTCCAGGCAGGGCGCGTGGCGCTCGCAGCTCGAAGGTGTCCGCGTGGCCGCGTCCCTTCGCGGGCAGGGCCTGGGGAGGCTCATGGTGGGCTGGGCCATCGCGGAGTCGCGGCGCCGGGGCTGCGACCTGATGCAGCTGACAACGCACCATAGCCGTTCGGCCGCCCACAGGTTCTACGAACAGCTGGGCTTCGAAGCAAGCCATGTCGGAATGAAGCGGACCCTCTGACCCTTGACCGTTAGGTTCCCTAACTGTTAGGGTACCTAACGATGACTGACGACGATCCCCAGCTCCACGAACTTGCCGGCGCCTTCCGTGAAGCCCTGCGGCACAGCGTCTACCTGGTCCGGCGCCTCGACGCGGACGGCGAACTCAGCGCCGCCCAGCTCAGTACCCTCAAGATGCTGCTCGGCGAGGGCCAGCGCGTCGGTGAGATCGCCCGGAACCTCGGTGTCCGCGTGCCCAGCGCTACCGAACAGATCATCAAGCTCGAACGCGCAGGCCTGGCGCGCCGGGAACCGGACCCGGATGACTCCCGCGCCGTCAGGGTGATCCTGACCCCCGAAGGCCGTGCCGCCGTCGACTCCGCAAACCGGCGGCGCAACCAGGTGATGGCCGCCATCCTCAGCACGCTCACCGACCAGGACCGCCAAGCCCTGGCGGAGGCCCTGCCGGTCATCGACAAAATCAACGCATCCCTCCAGAACTGAACCAGCCACGAACTTAGGAGCACCCTCCATGGAAGGCCAGCTCGCAGAAACCCTGCAAGCACCAGAATCAACCTTGACGGCCGAAAAGGCCTCATTCCTCAAACAGCCGAAGGCGGTATGGGCCACCGCCCTCGCCGCAGTGTTCGCCTTCATGGGCATCGGCCTGGTGGACCCCATCCTTCCGGCCATCGCCACCAACCTGGACGCCAGCCCCAGCCAGGTCTCCCTCCTCTTCACCAGCTACTTCCTGGTCACCGCGCTGGCCATGCTGATCACGGGGTTCGTCTCCTCCCGCATCGGCGGCAAGCGGACGCTGCTGATCGGCCTGGCCGTCATCGTCGTGTTCTCCTCGCTGTCCGGCCTGTCCGGCAGCGTCGACGAGCTGGTGGGCTTCCGCGCCGGCTGGGGACTGGGCAACGCCCTGTTCGTCGCCACCGCCCTCGCCGTCATTGTTGGGGTGGCCAGCGGCGGCGCCGGCACCGCCATCATCCTCTACGAAGCCGCACTGGGCCTGGGCATCTCGCTCGGCCCGCTGCTCGGCGCCCTCCTGGGCGGCTGGCAGTGGCGCGCCCCGTTCTTCGGCACCGCCGTCCTCATGGCCGCCGCCTTCATCGCCCTGATCGCCCTCCTGCCCAGGACGCCGCTGCCTGAGCGCAAGGTGCGGTTGCGGGACCCCCTGCTGGCGCTGGGCCACAAGGGACTGCGGACGACGGCGGCAAGCGGCCTGTTCTACAACTACGGCTTCTTCACCATCCTGGCTTTCACCCCGTTCATCCTGGGCATGGACGCGTACGGCATCGGCGGCGTCTTCTTTGGCTGGGGTGTGGCCGTGGCGGTATTTTCCGTCTTCGTTGCACCGGTCCTGCAGACCCGCTTCGGCGCGGTGAAGGTACTGACCGGCACTTTGTTCGTCCTCATGCTGGACCTGGCCGGACTGGGACTGGCCGCGGGGCACTCGGTGCCTGCCGTCGTCGTCCTGGTCATTGTTGCCGGCGCGCTGCTGGGCATCAACAACACCATCTACACGGAACTGGCCATGGGCGTCTCTGATTCGCCCCGGCCGGTGGCTTCCTCCGGCTACAACTTTGTCCGCTGGATGGGCGGTGCCCTGGCCCCGTTCGCGGCGGCGCAGCTCGGTGAGCACTTCGGCCCGCAGGTCCCGTTCTTTGCCGGGGCGGTGGCCATGGTGATCGCCATCCTGGTCGCGTTCGGCGGCCGGGCCTACCTGTCCTCGCACGAACCGCACGTCGTGTAGCCGCTGCCGGCGCACCAACACCAAACCCTCCATCACGGCATGTGATGGAGGGTTTGGTGTTTTCCTGCTGAAGCTGATGGAGCGTTCCAGGGAAGGCCGCCAAAAGTGATGGGGCGTTGCTAGGCCTTGGCGGAGCCCTTGGGTACGAACAGCGTCTCGGCCTGCTCCAGGGACATGCCGTTGGTCTCCGGGACCTTGAACATGACGAAGAAGAAGGAAGCCGCAGCGAACAGGGCGTACATGGCATAGGTCAGCGGCAGCGAGCCCGCTGCCATGACCGGGAAGCTCAGGGTGATCACGAAGTTGGCCACCCACTGGGCCGCTGCGGCCAGGCCCAGCGCCCGGGCACGGATCCGGGACGGGAAGATCTCGCCCAGGAGGACCCACACCAGCGGTCCCCAGGACGCGCCGAAGCTGATCACGAAGACGTTGGCGGCCACCAGGGCCACGGGGCCCCACGCGCCCGGCAGGCTGATGTTCTCGCCGCTGCCTGTTGCCGAGGAGAACGCCACGGCCATGGCGCCCAGGGACACGGCCATGCCCACGGACCCAGCCAGCAGGATGGGCCGGCGGCCCACGCGGTCCACCAGGGCGATGGCCACGAGGGTTACCAGGATGTTGGTGACGGAGGTTGCCACCGAGATGGCCAGGGAGTCCTTCTCCTGGAAGCCCACCGCCTTCCACAGGGTGGTGGAGTAGTAGAAGATCACGTTGATGCCCACGAACTGCTGGAGCACCGACAACGTGATGCCCACCCAAACCACAGCCTGCAGGCCAAAGGCCTTGCCGCGGAGGGACCCCTTTTGCCCGGCCAGCTTGTCTTCCTCAATGGCTTCCCGGATGTCCCGGATATGCCGACCGGCATCCTCGGTGGGTGCGATGGACTCAAAGACTTCCCGGGCCTGGTCCTCTTTGCCCTGGAACACCAGGAACCGCGGGGACTCGGGCAGGGTGAACGCCACCCAACCGTAAACGACGGCCGGGACGGCGGCGGCCAGGAACATCCAGCGCCATGATTCAATGCCCAGCCAGAAGGCCTGGTCCGCACCGCCGGCACTGGTGGCCAGGAGCGCGTCAGACAGCAGCGCGGCAAAAATACCCGTAGTGATGGCCAGCTGCTGCAGCGAAGCCAGGCGGCCGCGGACCTTTCGCGGCGAAATCTCGGAGATGTAGGCGGGCGCGATGACGGAGGCCAGCCCAATGCCCAGGCCGCCCACCAGGCGCCAGAACACCAGGTCCCAGACGCCGAACGCGAAACCCGTGCCCACGGCGCTGACCAGGAACAGCAGGGCGCCCAGCTTCATGGCCGGAATGCGGCCGTAGCGGTCCGCCACCTTGCCGGCCAGGAAGGCGCCGGCCGCGCAGCCCAGCAGGGCAATGGCTACGGCGAAGCCCGTGACGGCCTCTGACAGGGCAAATTCTTCCTTCATGGCGTCCACGGCGCCGTTGACCACCGATGAGTCGAAGCCGAAGAGGAATCCGCCCACCGCCCCCGCGAGCGCCAGCCAGATCACCCGCCGCGGTATCCCGGTTGTGGTCTGCTCCTGTGCAGTGGGCATGGTTCTCCCTGGGTTTGGGGGTTTTATGGATGCGGTGCGGACGTCGTCGGCTGCGGTACCGGCAGAATGGCCGGCGCACACGCGCTAAACAGTGTGGCACGTCACCGCCCGAGGTTCCACTTGGCGCCGTTTGCCCCGTTAACGCAGGACGACGACGGCGGGCTGTGCCGCCGTCGTCGTCCCACCCGTGCGCTTGCCGGCTAGTGCGCCGGAATCTCCATGCTGTCCTTGTCCTGCGGGGATGCCTTCTGGTCGGTCAGCTTCTTCCGCGGAAGGGCGAAGCTGATGAGGAACGCCAGGCCGGTGAGCGCCGCGGCCGTCAGCATCACGGTGTCGATGGCCGTGGCGAAGCCCTCGGTGATGGGCCTGGTCAGGGTGCTGTTGGCGGTATGCAGCCAGCTGGTGTCGTTCAGGGAGTCGTTCGAGGCGCCGTTCTTGAAGAATTCATAGAGCTTGGCGTTGGCAGGGTCCGACGCGACGGCAGGGTCCTTCAGGACGGCCAGGTAGGCCGGGTCCGTGGTGGCGGCCTTCATGCCGTCGGCAATGCGGCTTGCCGCCATGCTGAAGAGCATGGAGATGAAGACGGCGGTGCCCACGGCGCCGCCCATGGAGCGGAAGAACGCTGCGGAGGAGGTTCCCACGCCCATGTCCCGCGGCGGTACCGAGGTCTGCATGGCCAGGGTGAGCGGCTGCATGCAGAAGCCCAGGCCGACGCCGAAGAAGACGGCGATGAGTCCGGGGACCCAGAGTTCGGTGTCCACTGCCAGTGAGAAGCCCATCACCAGGGCGGCGGCGGTCAGGATGCCGGTACCCATGATGGGGAAGATGCGGAACGTGCCGGAGGCCGAGATGGTGCGGCCGGCGGTGATGGAGCCGAACAGGATGCCCACGGTGAAGGTGATCATCATCAGGCCGGCCTCGGTGGGGGTGAGGCCCTTGACCAGCTGGAGGTACATCGGAAGCATGGCGATTGCGCCGAACATGCCGATGCCGATGATGAAGTTCAGCAGCGAGGACAGTCCGAACGTGATGTTGTGGAAGAGCCGGAGCGGGATCAGGGCGTAGTCGCCGGCGCGCTTCTCCGCCAGCAGGAACCAGGCAATGCCCACCACACCCAGGCCGTAGCAGAGGAAAGAGTTCACGGAGGTCCAGCCCCACGTGCGGCCCTGCTCAGCCACCAGGAGGAGCGGAACGATGGCCACGGTGATGGCGGCGGCGCCCCAGTAGTCGATTTTCTGTTTCAGGTGCTTGGCGGGCAGGTGCAGGAACAGGAACACCACCGTCAGCGCGGCAAGGCCAATGGGAATGTTGATGAAGAAGACCCAGCGCCAGCCGTCAAAACCGAGGATGTTCGCCGACCCGGCGAATGCCCCACCCACCACCGGGCCCAGGACCGAGGAGATGCCGAACACGGACATGAAGTAGCCCTGGAACTTGGCGCGGTCCTTGAGCGAGACGATGTCGCCGATGATGGTCAGCGCCAGGGCCAGCAGGCCGCCGGCGCCAAGGCCCTGGATGCCGCGGGCAACTGCGAGTTCGGTCATCGAGTGGACCGAGCCGGCGTACAGCGAGCCCACCAGGAAGATGAGGATCGCGGTCAGGTACAGCGGGCGGCGGCCGAAGATGTCACTCAATTTGCCGTACAGCGGGGTGCTGACCGTGGAGGTGATCAGGTACGCGGTGGTGGCCCACGCCTGCAGGGAGAGCCCGTCCAGGTCATTGGCAATGGTGTAGATGGAAGTGGAGACGATGGTCTGGTCAAGGGATGCCAGGAACATGCCCAGCATCAGGCCCACCATCACGGTGACGATCTGGCGTTGCGTCAGGGTTTCTCCGGGGCCGGGCGCGGCAGTGGCTTTGGACATGGGTGCTCCAAGGGGAAGGAAAGGATATAAGCAGCGATAGTTGCTTTCAGTAACTATCTTACTCGTTGTTTTTATTCCCCGCCCTGCCGGGCTTCCTGCTGGCGCTCCACGAGGATGCCGTCCGGATCGCACCAGACGGTGGCTCCGGGACGGAAGGTCACGCCGTCGATCACCACATCCACGTCAACCTCGCCGGCCCCCGCCTTCTGGCTCTTCCTGGGGTTGCTGCCCAGGGCCTTGACGCCAAGGTCCAGGTCCGCGATCGCCAGCCGGTCACGGATGGCGCCGTTGATGACGACGCCGGCCCAGCCGTTTGCCACGGCGCTTTCGGCGATCATGTCCCCCATCAGGGCCGTGCCCAGCGATCCGCCGCCGTCCACCACCAGGACCGCCCCGTTCCCCGGTGACCCCAGCGTGGACTTCACCAGGGCGTTGTCCTGGAAGCAGCGAATGGTGCGGACCGGGCCGCTGAAGTGCGAGCGGCCACCCAGGGACTGGAACTGCAGGGAGACGGACGCCAGCTCGTCGCCGCGCTCATCGTAGAGGTCGGCGGTATTGACCGCTGTGCCTTCGGCCGGGGTGGGTGCGCTCATCTGGTTCTCCTCGATACTCGGCAATTTGTTACCCGGCAACGTGATCCCCCGGGCGGCGTTGACCGCCGCGTGCCCGGTGGCCCGGTACCGCCCACGATAGTCTGATTCCACCGCCAGCCGGCCGCACCAGGGGGAGCACGCCAATGAGTCCGTTCAACACGCCCGCGCCGCCGGATGATGCCGCAGGCAAAACCGCGACGGCGGCGCTCGCCGAGCCGGTGCAGAAGGTCACCGCCCGTTGGGTCACCGGTCTGGTGCTGGTGAACGTGGGCATCAACGCGGCGTTCTTCGGTCCCATCAACGTGTTCATCGGCCAGCAGGCGATCAGCATTGATGCGCCTTCCAAGGAAGCCATCCTCTCGCTGGTGACGGCCTGCGGTGCGGGGGTTTCGCTGGTGGCCAACCCCCTCTTCGGTGCCCTCTCGGACCGGACCACGTCCCGGTTCGGCCGGCGGGCCCCGTGGGTGCTGGCCGGGGCAGTCCTGGCCACGGCGGCGCTGCTGGCCATGTCCTTCTCTGCCGCGGTGGCCCTGATGGTGCTTTTCTGGTGCCTGGTGCAGCTGGGTGCAAATGCCGCGTACGCGGCCATTACCGCCGCCGTCCCGGACCGGGTTCCCGTCATCCAGCGCGGGGGAGTGGGCGGACTCGCGGCCATGGGGCAGACCCTTGGCATCCTCACTGGCGCGGTTTTCGGGGCAGTGGTCTCCGGCAACTTCATGGTGGGCTACTGGCTGTGTGCGGGCGCCCTGCTGGTGTCCGTGCTGCCGTACCTGTTCCACCGGAATGATCCCGCCCTGCCCAAGTCCGGGCTGGAGGCTTTCCGGCCCAGGGTTTTCCTCAAGGGTTTCTGGATCAGTCCCCGGCGCCACCCGGATTTCGCCTGGGCCTGGCTCACGCGCTTCCTGGTCAACGTGGGAAACCAGCTGACCATCGTCTACCTGCTCTTCTTCCTGCGTGACGTCATAGGCCATGAGGATCCTGCCGCGGGGGTTCTGGTCCTGACGGGTATCTACGCGGTGATGGTCATGGCCACCGCGGTGGTGGCCGGTCCCTGGAGTGACCGGGTGGGCAGGCGGAAACCGTTCGTCATCGCCTCCTCGGCCATAATCGCCATGGCCGGAGCCATCATGGCCTTCTTTCCCGTCTGGCCCGGCGCGCTCGCCGGCGCCGCCGTCCTGGGCGTCGGTTTCGGCGCCTACCTGGCCGTGGACTTTGCGCTGCTGACCCAGGTCCTGCCGTTCGCCGTCAGCCGCGGCAAGGACATGGGGATCATCAACGTGGCCAACTCGCTGCCGCAGGTGGTTGCCCCGGGACTGGCGCTGCTGGCCGTGGCCTACTGGGGTGGCTACCGGACGCTGTTCCTCACGGCGGCTGCCATCGGGCTGCTGGGTGCCGTTTTCGTGGTGAAAATCAAGGGCGTCGACTGACCTGCCGGCGCCCGAAACTAAGGCCGCTGACTAATTAGGGCACACGCCTGTGCCGTATAGTTGAACCGGGCTGCAGGGCGGTACGGAAGTGGGGGCGCTCCTGGCCGCAGTCCCTACGACACAACCCCGGAATGCTGATGCCCGAGACTTTTTCAGACCATCCGCCCATGGCCGCCCGGCCTTCCGCTCCACGCCAGCGCCTCCGCTACACGCGGATTCTGGACACCGCCGCAGGGTTCGCCCGCACGGGTCTTGACGCCGTGGAACTCTCCGAAGTCGCAGAAAAAGCGGACGTGCCACTGGGAACCCTCTACCGTTACTTTCCGTCCCCCACCCACCTGATGCTGGCGCTGTACCGGCAGCAGCTGGACGAGCTGCAGGCCGGTTCCCGGGGCTCGTCGCCGCGCTTCCGGGGCCGGGCACTGTCCGGCCTGCTGATGGAAATCTTCCACATGCGCGTCATGCAGCCCGCGGTGGAGCAATGCCTCAGCCGGGGCGTGTACCACCCGGACAAGGACACCACCGCACTCCTGCGCGAGATTGATGCACTCAGCGAAAAGCTCGTTGCGGGTGCCTGCGGCGACGCCGTGGGAGCCAGGGTCCTCCTCCTGACCGTCACTGGTCTGGTCCAGTCCGTCCGGAGCCGCCGACTGTCCCTCTTCGAAGCCGAGGAGGACCTGAAAAAGGCGTGCGGTCGGCTGTCCCCCGGGGCCGAGGCGGGCTTCACAGTGTCCCGGTCGGCGTAACTGGTCTAGACCAAAGGGCAATTAAATACGCCATAATGCCGTGATCTGGATCACAAATCGTCCTGCATAAACGTTTTGTCAGGCTAAAGCTGTGTCAAGCAGGACCCGGCAGCCCTTTCGGGCCTGCCTACCATTGGGGCACAGGAGCGGCAGGGCGGAAACATCCCCGGCGTTCCCGCGGACCCGCCACCCTTGGGTTTCCTGTCGCACTACCTTCCACGCCTGGGCCCGGGAGGGCCCGGTTCCCGATGTGCCGTGTGCCCACGGCCAGCACCAGGAGACAACGACGTGTCCATTGACGCAATCACAGCCACCGACGATTCAGCAGCCACGGCCTTGACCGAAGACGAAATCTTCACGGCCCACCAGGGCGGCAAGCTCTCCGTCACCAGCACTGTTCCGCTGTCCAACAAGCGGGACCTGTCCATCGCCTACACCCCCGGAGTGGCCGAGGTGAGCCGGGCCATCCACGCCAAGCCCGAACTGGCCCGCACCCTGACCTGGGCCGAGCGCCTGGTGGTCGTGGTCAGCGACGGCACTGCCGTCCTGGGCCTGGGCAACATCGGGGCCAGCGCCTCGCTGCCGGTCATGGAAGGCAAGTCCGCCCTCTTCAAGACCTTCGGCGACCTTGATTCCATCCCCCTGGTCCTCAACACCACGGACGTGGACGAGATCGTGGAAACCCTGGTCCGCCTGCGCCCCAGCTTCGGCGCCGTGAACCTTGAGGACATCTCCGCCCCGCGCTGCTTCGAGCTCGAGGAAAAGCTGATCGAAGCCCTTGACTGCCCGGTCATGCACGACGACCAGCACGGAACCGCCGTCGTGGCCCTGGCAGCGCTGACCAACGCCGCCAAGGTGACCGGCCGCGGCCTCGAGGGCCTGAAGGTGGTGGTGTCCGGCGCCGGCGCGGCGGGGATCGCCGTCGCCGAAATCCTGCTCGCAGCCGGGATCACCGACGTCGTCCTGCTCGACTCCCGCGGAGTCATCAACAGCGGCCGCGCCGACCTCGCTGCCAGCCCCGACAGCAAGAAGGCCGACCTCGCCGGCCGCAGCAACCCCCGCGGCATCACCGGCGGACCTGCTGAAGCGCTGGCCGGTGCCGACGTCTTCATCGGCGTCTCCTCCTCGAAGCTGGACGAGGCGCACCTGGCATCGATGAACCAGGACGCCATCGTGTTCGCCCTGTCCAACCCGGATCCCGAAGTCCTGCCCGAGGTGGCCGTAAAGTACGCCGCCGTGGTGGCCACCGGCCGCAGCGACTTCCCCAACCAGATCAACAACGTCCTGGCGTTCCCAGGCATCTTCCGCGGTGCCCTCGACGCCGGCGCCCGCCGCATCACCCCGGCCATGAAGCTCGCAGCGGCGCGCGCCATCGCCGGGCTCGCCGCCGAGGACCTCTCGGCCGACTACATCGTCCCCAGCCCGCTGGATCCCCGCGTGGCACCGGCGGTCACCGCGGCCGTCGCCGCGGCGGTGGAAGCGGAGTAAATCCCCTTTCCGGCAGAAACCACGACGGCGGTGCCTCCTTCCCCGAAGGAGGCACCGCCGTCGGGCGTTAAGGGCCGGCCCTAGACTGAAGTCCATGAGCTCCGAAACCGTGGTGACCATCCTGTGCGGCCTGGCGATCCTGGTGGGGGTGGCCGGCACCATCATTCCCGTCCTGCCAGGCAGCGTCCTCATTGGCGTGAGCCTGCTGGCGTGGGCCATCTGGGGCGGCGCCGGGTCTGCGGGGTGGGTCGTGTTTGCGGTGGCCATGATCTTTGTCGCCGCGGGGATGACGGCGGGTGCCGTCCTCACCGGCAGGAAGCTCAAGCAGCATGCCATTCCCAGCCGCAGCATTGTGGTGGCCCTCGTGGCGGGCGTGGTGGGGATGTTCATCATCCCTGTGGTGGGCCTCTTCGTTGGTTTCGCGGCCGGGCTGCTGGCCAGCGAGTTCCTCCGGACTCGGAATTTTTCGACGGCGGCGAAGTCCAGCTGGGCCGCGCTGAAGGCCACCGGGCTGGGGATGCTCGCGGAGTTCGGGCTGGCCTGCCTTGCCGCCAGCACCTGGGTCATTGGTGTGTGGATCGCCGCCGCCAACGGCTGAGTCCATTGCGCCCCGGACCCTGCCCGGGTACAACCAAGGTATGACCCAGCCAGCTTCAGCCCGGGACCATGTCCACGCCTGGATGGAAAAATACCAGGCTGCCTGGACCAGCAACGGCGCCGATGACATCCGCAACCTGTTTGCCCCGGACGCGCTCTACGAGACGCGTCCCCATGATCCCGAACCCTGGCGCGGCCACGACGGGATCGTCCAGGGCTGGCTGGCGGCACGTGACGAGCCGGCCGACTGGACGTTCAGCTGGGAACTGCTGGGGTGCGACGGCGACACCGCCTTTGTCCAGGGCCTCACCACCTACTCGGGCGGCAGGCCCACGTACGACAATCTGTGGGTGATCAGGTTTGATGGATCCGGCCGTGCCCGCTCCTTTACTGAATGGTTCATGGCGGGGAAGCCGGAGATCCCTCCCGGTTAGCATGGAAAGATGAGCGCCGGGGAGACCGCACCGATCTACTGGGACAACCGCGACCTCACACCGTTCGGGCAGGCCCAGCTGCGCACCCCTGTCCACGACCTTGCCGGGGGAGTGGGCGGCCTGCTGACCGGCGTCCTCGGCGGCCGCAACCCTGCCCTGCTCTCCATCGACGGCGAGGTGCCGCGGCTCAAGCGGCTGCTGCCCAAGCCTGCCAAGGCGGTTCATGAAGCCGTCTTCACCAGCCACGAACCGGAGCGCCTGATCACCCTGGCGCGCGCCTACCCCGGGTGGGCGGGGCTCTGCTACCTCATGGGCGGGCTCCTGGCGTACAAGCACGGCGGCTACCTGCGGGCGTCGGAACTCCTGCAGCGGGGGCTCGCCACCCGCAATGACGACGAAGCCAACCGTTACTCATCGACCTACCTCACCCGTATCGTCACCCGGATCGAACTGGCCGAGCGGGTGGAGATCCCCGTGCTGTTCAGCGAGGAATCGGTGTTCCTTGCCCTGTCCCATGCGCTGCGCGAGACGGGCCGCACCGAAGCGGCGCTCGACGCACTGGGCGGGCTGCCGCCATCGCTTCCCATGGCCCTGGCGCGCTGCTCGCTGGCCCTCACCCTGGGACGAAGCCGCACGGTCATTGACTGGACGGAGGGGCTGCTGAACGCGGACGATCTCTCCGCTGCCCTGCTGCTGGTCCGCGCCCGTGCCCTGCGGCGTGAAGGCCGGCTGGAGGCTGCGCACCAGGCCATCGCCGAAGTTTTGCGCCGCCGCAAGACACACCTTGTGCTCCGCAACGACGCGCTGACGGACCGGGCATTGCTCGTGCTGGAATCGGGCCGGCGGTCGCTGAATCCCCGCGACTGGGGACGCCGGCGCGGGGACCCGGAACTGCAGCGCGAACTCGAGGCGCCGCCGCGCATCCGCAAGGATGAGGAGATGCGGCGGATCTGGGAGCAGGACTGGAAGGAACTCGGCGGAGAGTAGGAACCCGGACCGGCTACTGGGGGCGGCCGGCCAGGAACGGCACCAGCTGCTCGCCGAGCAGCACGGCCCCCAGTGCCACCATGATGATGCCGCTGGCAAGCGTTACTGCCCGGGCGGCGCCGGGCCTGCTTTGCAGCAGGGAGCGCGAGAGCAGGGCCACCACCGTGTAAACCAGGCCCGCCAGTGCCACGAACGTCATGCCCAGCAGCCCGGACTGCACCGGCACGGGCAGGGAGGCCTCGGAGCTGACGAACTGCGGTATGAGGGCCACATAAAAGAGCAGGCCCTTGGGGTTGATCCCGCTGGTGCCCATCCCCTGCAGGAAGGTGCGCAGCTGTGTTCCGGCGGCCTGTGTTCCGGCGGCGCCGGCCGCGTCCGCGCTGAAGCTCGCGCCGCGCCAAGACCGGAGGGTTCCCACCCCCAGCCACAGGAGGTAGCCCGCGCCGGCCAGGGTAATCCAGCCCAGGACCCCGGGCATGCCTGCCAGCACGGCGGCCAGCCCGGCCACCAGCAGGACGGTGTGAAGGACGTATCCGCCGCAGAGCCCGGCAACCGCGGGGACGAAACTGCGCTGCCGCAGGCCCGCCGCGATGGTGTAGGCCCAGTCCACCCCCGGCGTGCAGGCCAGGGCTGCAGCAACCACCAGGAAGGCAAGGAACAACTGCGGGTTCATCGGGTTTCTCCTGTCGAAGGGCTCTCAGGAGCAACCATAGGGAGAATCCGGCCATAAGTGCTGTCCTGTTTTCGCCCGCCCCGCGGTGACAGCAGTATGTTTATTGCGTGATAGACAAGATTGACAGGAATATCTTGCGGCACCTCCAGGAGGACGGGCGCATGACCGCCACCGCGCTGGCAGCGAAGGTGGGCCTGACGGTGGCTCCCTGCCACCGGCGGCTGCGCGACCTGGAGCGGTCCGGGGTGATCCGCGGGTACAAGGCAGACATCGACCCCGCGGCGGTGGGCCTGGGGTTCGAGGCGATCGTTTTCGTCACCCTCCGCCAAGTGGACCGCCCCACCATGGAGATTTTCGAGAACCGAGTGGCGGACAATCCGAACATTGTGGAGGCACAGCGGCTGTTTGGTTCCCCGGACTATCTGCTGAAGGTCATAGCGGAGGACCTGCCGGCGTACCAGCGCTTCTACGACACCGAGCTCACATCGCTGCCCGGCGTTGAACGGCTGACGTCAACGCTGGTCATGAAGAACCTCAAGTCCAACGCGGGCCCGCCCGTCTAGGTCCCCGCGGTCCGCAAGTCAGTCGGCAGGCAGAATGTGGACGATGATCACCTGCGTGTCCTTGCTGCCGTCGTAGCGGAGATCGTAGTTCACCGTCAGTCCGGTGCCTGTTCCCGGCGTGATGGAGAAATCGCTCTTGGAAGCAGGATCCGCCTGGGTGCTGCTGATCCATTCTTCAGCCGGCTCCGCTGCTATCCCGTAGCGCTGCACGCCGTCCCTGATCAACTCAAAGTACTCGTCAGGTGAGCCGGCGGTGAGGAAGTAGGTGACCTCGCTGAAGTCCGTCCGCCGGTCCGTGGTGTTGAAACGGATCCGGTCCGTTTCGGCGGTTATTTCGCCGTTGGGCGCCAGGATGCTGAGGCTGATCTTGCCCGAACCCCGGGTATTGATCTCGGGGCCGTAACTGTCCTTGGTGACGCGGACGGCGTCCTTTTCCAGGCGTCCCGAGCTCATATCCAGGCGGGCCGTCCCGGTGGTGCGGATACTTTCCACGCCGGCGGCGTCAAGGGTGGAGAAAGCGGAGGTTTTCACGGGGCTCCCTGCAGAAGATGAAGTGGCGGTGGTCGGATCGGCCGGAGTTGGCGCTTTGCAGCCGGCCAGGACAAGGAGTGAAACGAGGGCAATGACGACGGCGGTCCGTTCGCCGGGTGCGGCGCGTCGGCGGGGCGCAATCACTGGTGGACCTCCGCGTCGAACCCGTCAAGGAACCGGTCCATGATGCCGGGAATGTTGTTGGTGGGACGGTACTGGTCCACCCGGCCGTCAAAGTCGGAGCCGATGATCTGCGCCGCCCGGTCCGGGTCCGTGGCCAGAAGATGTTGGTAAGCGGGGAGGGTGTCCTGCCGGATGAGGTTCCAGCGCTGGTCCGCGTTGGCGATGTTGCCGTCGGGGAAGCCCGTGGTGAAGTCGGTGCGGAACTGGGCGGGATTGTCCCAGCTGGTGAAGGGGATGTTCTCGGGACCGGGGCTTTCCACGCTGAAGCTGTAGGGAAACACCTCGGGGTAGCTTTTGGCGCCCGGGATGGAGGGTTCCCCGGCGAGTGTCACCATATAGGTCACGGCTTCGCCTCCAGGGTGGCCGCGCATGTTGTCGTAGTCGTCCGCGATAATTTCGTTCTGCTCGCGGTACAGGAGGGCCGTGTTTCCTTCACGGACCTGGTCGGGATCTCCCGAATCGATCTGCGCCCACGCGTTGGCCGTGGCCTGGTCGATGGCGCCGGAGTCGCGAAGGCGGTTGATCTCACCGATGCCACCGTTCAGATACGCCTGGTGCTGGCGCGCCTGGTCCAGGAAGATTTCCTTGTTCATGTCCAGCATGCTGGTTTCATAGAAGCGGATTTCCGCATCCGTCATCCCTGCGAGCTGTTCCAGCTGGTCCAGGACGGGAAGGGGGATGTCCGAGGCTGGATTGTCGGTGATTTGTTGAGCCAAATCCCGCAGCATGGCCATGTCCCGGAATCCGCCGGCGAAGGACGGGCCAATCATGTTGGCCATGCCTGCCCACTGCAGGTCCGGGTTGGCAAGGTAGGCCTGGCCGTAAAAGTCGTAGACCTTGGTGATGGTCTCCCAGTTGTATTCCGTACCTTTTGACGTGTCCCAGTCGGCTGGATCAATGCCCATGTCCAGCATCGCCTGCCGGTTCCAGTAGGAATTGAGGAAGTCCTGGTAGCCCTTGGAGTTCTTGCTGACCAGGCCGGAGTCCGCCGCGGCGTCCATGGCGGTTTTGGCTGCCTCCGGGTTCGCCTGGGCCCACTGGCGGAACCCGTCGCTCAGCAGGTAGGCGCGCCGCTCGGCCGGGGTCATGGCATTCAGTCTGTCTGTCAGATCCTGGGCGGATCCGCTCCCGGATCCGCCCGACCCGGGGCCTCCCGGTCCACCAGTGCTGGCCTTCTCTTGTTCGTCCGCGTTGGCGAGGAGTGTCCTGGCGGCCGACTCCAGCCCTGCCGTTGCCGACCTCAGCAGCCTGGCGTGCGATGACGTCCACTCGCTGCGGAACCTGTCGCCGTCGCGCCCTTTCCACAGGCCGGAACCAATGCTGCTGCTGAGCTGCTGCCCCAGGACGTTGAGCCGGTTGGCGCCGGCAGCCAGGTCCTTGGCGAGTTGCCGCAGCTGCGCCACATCGCCGCCGTAAAAGTTTCCCGCCATGCTGCCCCCTGTTGGCTCCCCCGCTGTTGGCTCTTCCGTGCCAGCCTAACGGGGCATCCTCCGTGCGGCGATGGGGAGTGGTGCCCCTGTGGTCCCCGCCTACTCCGCCTGGTCCCCCAGGAGCCCGGTGGTCCGGTACGGGATGACTTCGCGGAGGAACATGCTGGTGGACGTGCGGACGATGCCCGGGCAGAGCCGGATCTCCTCCGACACCCGGTAGAGGTCGTCGGGGCTCTTGGCCACCACGCGGATCAAGAGGTCGGTATCGCCGGCCGGCGCATGGCACTCCAGGACTTCGGGAATTTCACGCAGGGCAGCGATGGCCTCGTTCAGGTGGCTCTGGTCCAGCTCTGCGCTGACCGCGGCGGCCACGCCCCGTCCCAGGGCCGCCGGAAGCACCCGGCTGCTGTTGGGGCGGAGGGCGCCGGATGCCGTCATCCGCTCCAGCCGGCTCTGGACGGTTCCGCGGGCGAGGCCCAGCCGCTGGGCAAGCACCATGATGGGGACACGCGGATCCTGGTCCAGGGCATTCAGGATGCGCCGGTCGGTGGCGTCCAGTTCCTGCAATCTGACCACTTCCTGTTGCTGCTGGCCTCAGGGATTGATCAAACTGATCAACTCAAGTTGGGCCAATTGTCCCAACTGTATGTTCTCTGCTGGGATATTGGCAACAAGGACAAAAGCTACCGCTGGTCCGCGCAGGCTACAGTTTCCCCGGCACACCACCCGGCACCTGGACACCGCTTCCCGCAAGGAAGCCGCCGCTGATTGACGCTTGTTCACACCACGCTCATTCTGCAAACACGGCAAGAGCCCCTGAGCTACCGACGCCCGCCTCCCGGAGTCATCGGTAGCTGAGGGGCTCTTGTGCTTCCGTCTAGGCTTAATCCATGACCTCCGCCGGCCGCTTCGCCCCCAGCCCGTCCGGTGAGCTGCACGTGGGAAACCTGCGGACCGCCATCCTCGCCTGGCTTTTCGCCCGCTCCACCGGACGCCGCTTCCTGCTGCGGGTGGAGGACCTGGACCGCGCCCGCGCAGGAGCGGAGGCCGTGCAGCTGCGCGATCTGGCGGCAGTGGGCATCACCTGGGACGGCGATGTGGTCCGGCAAACCGACCGCGGGCCCCTCTACGCCGCGGCGATCACACGGCTTGAAGAGTCCGGCCTGACGTACGAGTGCTTCTGCACCCGCCGCGAGATCCAGGAGGCGCCGTCCGCCCCGCATGCTCCGCAGGGTGCCTATCCCGGCACATGCCGCAACCTGGACCGGGCGGAACTGGACTACAAGCGGTCCACGCGGCCGGCCGCCATCCGCCTGCGGGCGGATGTGCGGGAATACACGGTCCAGGACGTCCTCCACGGCGAGTTCACCGGGGCTGTGGACGACTTCGTGCTTCGCAGGAATGACGGGGTAACCGCCTACAACCTTGCCGTCGTGGTGGATGATGCCGCGCAGGGCATAGACCAGGTGGTCCGCGGCGACGACCTGCTCCCCTCAACGCCCAGGCAGGCTTATCTCGCCTCGCTCCTGCATATTCCCGTCCCGGAATATGTGCATGTTCCCTTGGTGGTGAACCGCGACGGCCTGCGGCTGGCAAAGCGCGATGGAGCGGTCACGCTGGCGGACCTCGCCCAGGCCGGGGTGGGTGCCCACGACGTGCGGAACCTGCTGCTGGAGTCCCTGGGATTACCCGCCGGAACGCTGGGCCACGCACTGCAGGCCCTGGACCCGGCACGGTTGCCCAGCGAACCCTGGGTGTGGCCCGGGATGGACCGCCCGGCCGCTGGCTAAGCTTGGTAGATGTCAGACGAGCACATTCCGGCCCAGGCCCGGACGCCAAGGTTCACGGTGGAGACCGCCAAAGTCCTCGCAGAGGTTGCCCACAACCGGCAGAAGGACAAGCTGAAGCGGCCCTACCGGGACCATGTCCTTGCCGTCGGGGATGCCCTGGCGGACTTCGACGACGAGATCCGGATCGCGGGTTACCTCCACGACATCGCCGAGGACACACCGATGACACGGCAGGCCCTGCTGGACATGGGGGTTCCCGAGCGCTCCGTGGACATCATCGAGCGCGTCACCAACCGCCTGCACAGCGACCCCGACGATTACCAGTCCGGCATCCGTGAGATCGCCGGGGACCATGACGCCGCCCTGGTCAAGATCGCCGACAATGCGCACAACTCCCTGCCCGAACGCGTCCAGGCGCTGGCGGAGAAGTGGCCGGACAAGCCCCCGGTGACAAAGTACCGGGACGCCAGGCCGGTGCTTTACGCAGCCGTGGAGGTGGAGGAGGTCCGCAAGATTTTGGCTCGGGCCAATCCGTGGCTGCTGGAGGAATTCGACGCGCAGCTGGATGAGGCCGATGACACCGACTACGAGAACCTCCGCTACGATTCCGGCCCGGGCTCCCGCTCCAAGTAGACCAGTAACTCCTCCGCGAACCGCCGCACCCCGTCCCATTCCGTGTAGATGTAGTCGCGGCCGGTGTCCGTATCCGGGCTGCCCTGGCCGCTGACGATCTTCTTCATCATCATGCGCTTGAGGAATCCGTACTGGGTGTAGAGGAGGGCGCCGCCGAACATCGCCACCTTGTCAGGATGCCAGCCGGTGCTGTCCTCGAACTCCGCAACGTACTTTTCCGCCTCTTCCGGCTCCGCGTGCGCCGAGAGGCTGACCGAGAACAGGGCGGCCGGCAGGCGCTCCAGGCCGGACCGGTTCCGGCGGACAAAATCGGCCACGTAGCCCTCGTGCTTCCCGGCATGGATGGAAGCACCCACTATGACGCCGTCATAGCCGTCAGGCAGGCCGTGGTCTGCGTGCTTGAGGTCCAACGTGTCGGCCTGGTGCCCGTGGGCCTGCAGGACATCAGAGATGTAGTCGGCGATGCGGGCCGTTTGCCCTTCCGAAGTTCCGTACGGGATCAGGATTCTTGCCATGACCACTACTCTGGCGTCCGCCCGGAACCGGGCAAAGGGGCAAAGGTCCCTGTATGCGGTGCCCTGCAGGCGTCATCCGGAGCAGCCGGGGACTAGACCCGTCCCAGCGCTTCGATGTCCTCCAGGAAGTCCGCCTGCACCTCCGCGCTCACGGTGGTGCGGGTATCACCAATGGCGTCGAGGTAGTCCTGGGTGGAGGGACCTTTCCTGACGGCGGCGCGGACGGAAACGTCGCCCCCGGAGGCCAGCCCGCCGTCGTCGTACACGGCTTTTTCCAGCGCCCGTTGGGAGGCGCTGCGGGCCGCGTACTCGATGTCGGCCGGGGAGAAGCCCTCGGTACGTTCCACCAAGAGTTCGACGTCCACGGCGTCCACCACGGCCGCCGGGATGAAACGCTGCCACATCGCCTCCCGGGCCTGCCGGTCCGGCAGCCCGATGGGGATGACGTAGTCGAACCGCCCGTGGCGCAGGAAGGCCGAGTCGAGGGCGCGGATGAAGTTGGTGGCGCAGACCAGGAGCCTGCCGGGCTGTTCCCGGAATGCGGGAATGATCTTCAGCAGCTCGTTGGTCACCCCCTGCAGCGGTGACGGCGGATCACCGGCGCGCTGGGAGGCGATCTCCTCCACCTCGTCGATGAACACCACCGCGTGCTCCAGTTCCGCGATTTCCAGGAAGGTCTCGCGCAGCGCACCGGCCAGGCCCTGCGGGTCGCCGGCCAGGCGGGACGGGAAGACCTCCACGAACGGCCACTCCAGCCGGGAGGCGATGGCCTTGGCAAAGGTGGTCTTGCCGGTGCCGGGAGGCCCGAAAAGGACGACGGCGCGCGGCGGCACCACGCCGAATTCATCGGCCAGGTCCGCCTCGGCGAGCGGCAGCACCAGGCGCCGTTCCAGCAGTTCCTTTTCCCTGCGCATGCCGGCAACGTTTTCCCAAAGGTCGCGGGCCAGGACGCGGCCGCCCAGCTGGCCCAGGGCGCCGAGCTCCTGGCGCTGGACGGGAATGGTCCGCTCGAAGTAGCGCAGGTTCTTCTTGAGTGCGAAGCCGCGGCCCAGGAAGGCCTCCACTCGGGTTTCGGACTCAGGCATCAGGGCGGAGAGCTTGTTCAGGCCGTGCGGGGCCATCCGGTTTTCGACGGCGGCGAGCAGCGAGGTGCCGATGCCCCTGCCGCGGTACTCGGGAAGGGTGGCCAGGAACACGATCCAGCCCTGGTCGTGCGCCGCCCGTCCCACGGCGGCGCCCACCACCTGCTCGCCCTGCACCGCAACGACCGCATGGTCTTTTTCGCACGATGCCAGGACCTCGGACAGGGCGTATACGGGTTCGACGTTGTGGGCCTTGAGCGTCTCCCACAGGTGCAGGATGCCGTCCAGGTCCGCCGAGTGGAAATCCCTGATCCGCCAGTTGGTCATGCGTTACTCCTGTTGGTTCGTCATTGAGCCAGTCGTGGTCGAGCCAGCGTGGACATCTCAGGTGAGCATATGTGAAGCAGGCACCGGGCGGGGTTGCGGTGGCGTTGCATGACGTGCCGCTGCTCAAACCCCCAGCATGTCCATCGTGTTCCGCAGCGTGTCCGCGGAATGGTGCAGGGCGGCCAGCTCGACGTCGTCCATGGGCGTTTCCAGGACGCGGTGCACCCCGCCCCTTCCCACCACGCTGGGGAGGGACAGCGCCACGCCGGAAATCCCGTACAGCCCCGACAGCACAGTGGAAACCGGAAGGACAGCGTTGTCGTCCCGGAGCAGCGCCTCCACAATGCGGGCACCGGACAGGCCGATGGCGTAGTTCGTGGCCCCTTTTCCGGCGATGACCTTGTAGGCGGCCTGCACCACTTCACGGGCGGTGCCGGCGAGGTATTCGGGCGTGAAGATCCGCTCCCCGCCCACCGTCCAGTCCCTGATGGGGACCGGACCGATCGTGGCGCCGGACCACAACGGGAACTCCGTGTCCCCGTGCTCTCCCACCATGCTGGCGTGGACGCTTGTAACGGAAACCCCGGCCTCCAGGGCCAGGAGCCACCGCAGCCGGGACGTATCCAGCACCGTGCCGGAGGAGAAAATCCGTTCCGGTGGCAGCCCGGAGATGCGCTGGGCAGCCACCGTCAGGACGTCGCAGGGGTTGGTCACCAGGACATAGACAGCATCCGGCGCACGTTCCAGCAGAGGCGGCATCAGCTGCTCGAGGATCCGAACATTGGTCCCCGCCAGGTCAAGGCGGCTCTGGCCTGGGTTCTGCTTGGCGCCGGCCGTGATGACCACGACGTCGGCGCCTTCCGTGACGGCGATATCCCCGCCGCCGGTGACGGTGGCCGACGCCGCGGCGAACTGGCTGCCGTGGGCAAGATCCAGTGCTTCCGCCTCCGCCTTGGGCGTGTTGACGTCGTACAAGGCGATACTGCTGGCGGAGCCGCGGATCAGCGCGGCGTACGCCAGCGACGTCCCGACGCTCCCGGCGCCCACCACTGCGAGCTTGGATCCTGCCATGCTGCACTCTCCCTTTCCGGAGCCGTTGAGTGTGTCCTACCCGAAGAGTAGCGTGGCCCACATCACTCAAATCCCCAATTAGGAGCCACCATGCCACATTATGGAGGCCGGCTCGCAGCTGTTACTGCAGCGCTGGCTATGAGCGTTACCACCGGGGCCATCAGTCCTGCTTTTGCCACCAACCAACACGGCGCCGATGAACGGCACACGGACAAGAATCCCACCGCCACCGGTTACGGCGGTGCCGTCAGCACCGTGGACCCGGAAGCTTCAGCGGCGGCCATTGACGTCCTCCGTCACGGAGGCAACGCTGTGGACGCCGCCGTGGCTGCTGCGGCCACCCTTGGCGTCACCGAACCCTACAGCGCCGGCATTGGCGGCGGCGGTTATTTCGTTTACTACGACGCGACGTCCGGAAAGGTCAGCACCATTGACGGCCGCGAGACGGCTCCGGCGGGGATTACCCATGATGCGTTCATCGATCCGGCCACCGGCAAGCCCTACCCGTTCACTCCCGAGCTTGTCACCAGTGGCGTCTCGGTGGGTGTTCCGGGGACGCCTGCCACCTGGGAGCGCGCGCTGGAGCGCTGGGGAAAGTTCAGCCTGAAGAAGGCGCTGGAACCCGCCATCGAGGTGGCGGACCGCGGGTTCGTGGTGGACGAGACGTTCCGGAGCCAGACGGCGGACAACCAGAAACGGTTTGAAGCCTTCACCTCAACCAAGGACCTGTACCTGCATAACGGGAAGCTCCCGGAGGTGGGCTCGGTCTTCAAGAACCCTGACCTCGCAGACACCTACCGGCTGCTGGCAGACAAGGGCATGGACGCGTTCTACGACGGAGCGTTGGCCAAGGAGATCGCCAAGACCGTACAGAACCCGCCCAAGTCTCCGGACACCAAGCTTCCTGTGCCCAAAGGCTCCATGACCGAGGAGGACCTGGAGCACTACAAGGCCCTGGACCAGGACCCCACCCACGTGAACTACCGTGGCTATGACGTCTACGGCATGGCACCCTCCAGCAGTGGCGGCACCACCGTGGGTGAGTCGCTGAACATCCTGGACGTGTTCAACCTCCCGTCCCTCAAGGCTGACCAGCCCGCCGTGCTGCACCACTACCTGGAGGCCAGCGCCCTGGCTTTCGCGGACCGTGCCAAGTACGTGGGGGACCCCGCGTTCGTGAAGGTGCCCACCAAGGCGCTGACCGATCCCATCTTCGGCAAGGAGCGTGCCTGCGAGCTTGATCCCATGCACGCGGCTATTAAGCCCTTGAAGACCGCAGGCGATGTCACCTCCTACGACGGCACCTGCCCGGTCAAACCGGCTGCGCTCGCGGATGAGAAGGACACGGAAAACATCTCCACCACCAACATGACCGTCTCGGACAAGTGGGGCAACGTCGTCGAGTACACGCTGACCATCGAACAGACCGGCGGCTCCGGCATGGTGGTTCCCGGCCGCGGGTTCCTGCTCAACAACGAGCTGACCGACTTCTCCACGGTCTATGACCCTGCCGACCCCAACCGGATCGAGCCGGGCAAGCGGCCGCGGTCGTCCATGTCGCCCACCATCCTGCTGGAGGACGGCAAGCCGTTCCTGGCCCTGGGCTCCCCGGGCGGCTCCACCATCATCACCACGGTGCTGCAGACGCTGGTCAACCGCATCGACCTGGGCATGAGCATCCCGGACGCCATCGCCGCTCCCCGTGCTTCACAGCGGAACACCAAGGCCGTCACTGCTGAGCCGGCGTTCATCGACAAGTACGGCGCAGCACTGACGTCGCGCTTCGCGCACACCCTGACCCCATCGGGCGACTCGTTCTCCTCCGCCTCGGAGATCGGGGCGGCCACCGCCATCGAATTCCTGGGGGACGGCCGGACACTAGCGGCAGCCGAGCCGGTCAGGCGCGGCGGCGGATCGGCCATGGTGGTCAAACCGTCAAAGTAGAAGAGCCACTGCCTTAAACGCCCGACGGCGGCACCCGGCTCCTGGATTTCCAGGACCTGGGTGCCGCCGTCGTTCAGGGCAGCTACTTTTTGAAGGTCTCCGCCGGGGCATTGGCAACCACCGGCGACATGCCGGTGTAGCCGTCGCGGGTTTCGGCGATTTGGCGGATGCGGGTGCGGCAGGCGTACCAGCCGGCGACCATGAGGATGGAGGCGATGGCGGTGACGAGNCCGGTGTAGCCGTCGCGGGTTTCGGCGATTTGGCGGATGCGGGTGCGGCAGGCGTACCAGCCGGCGACCATGAGGATGGAGGCGATGGCGGTGACGAGCATGGTCAGGGGTGAGTCGATGAAGACCATGATGAGGACGCCGATGAGGAAGAGCAGGGAGAGGTAGCCGGTGTAGGGGGCGCCGAACATGCGGAAGGAGGGGCGGGTGACCCAGCCTTTGTCGGCCCAGCGTTTRAGTTGGATTTGGCACAGGACGATGGTGGCCCAGGTCATGATGATGCCGACGGAGGCGATGTTCAGGACGATTTCGAAGGCTTCGGCGGGGACGAGGTAGTTCAGGGGGACGCCGAGGAGGGAGACGGTGGCGGTGATGGCGATGCCGCCGTAGGGGACGCCTGCTTTGTTCATGCGGGAGGCGAAGCGGGGTGCGGAGCCGTTGACGGACATGGAGCGCAGGATCCGGCCGGTGGAGTAGAGTCCGGCGTTCAGGGAGGACAGGGCGGCGGTGAGGACGACGAGGTTCATGATGACGTCTACGCCCTGGACGCCGATGGAGCCGAAGAAGGTCACGAAGGGGCTGACGCCTTTTTGGTAGGAGGTGAAGGGCAGCAGCAGGGCCAGGAGGATCACGGAGCCGACGTAGAACACGGCGATGCGGAAGACCACGGAGTTGATGGCCTTGGGCATGATTTTTTCGGGGTTTTCGGTTTCGCCGGCGGCGGTGCCGACGAGTTCGATGGAGGCGTAGGCGAACAGGACGCCTTGCATGAGGATGATCATGGGCAGCAGGCCGTTGGGGAAGATCCCGCCGTTGTCGGACAGGAGGCTGATGCCGACCTGTTGGCCGTCCACGGGGGTGCCGAAGATGACGAAGTAGGTGCCGATGATGAGGAACGCGACCAGGGCGGCGACCTTGATCAGGGCGAACCAGAATTCCATTTCGCCGAAGACCTTGACCGAGACCAGGTTCAGGGCCAGGACGACGATGAGGGCGGTCAGTGCCCAGGCCCACTGGGGGACGTCGGCCATCCAGGGGATGTAGTTGCCGAAGAAGTGCATGTAGAGGGCGGCGGCGGTGATGTCCACGATGGTGGTGGTGGCCCAGTTGATCCAGTAGAACCAGCCGGAGACGAACGCGGCTTTTTCGCCGAAGAATTCGCGGGCGTAGGAGACGAACGAGCCCGAGGAGGGCCGGTGCAGGACCAGTTCGCCCAGGGCGCGCAGGATCAGGAACGCGAAGAAYCCGCAGACCGCGTAGGCGATGACCAGGGACGGGCCCGCGGCGTTGAGCCGGCCGCCGGCGCCCAGGAACAGGCCGGTGCCGATCGCGCCGCCGATCGCGATCATCTGGATCTGCCGGGGCTTGAGGTTCTTGTGGTAACCCTTGTCCTCCGCGTGCAGGGAGGTCTCGGACGCATGCGCGTGACCACCATCAAT